>NZ_CP061092.1 GCF_017654485.1 Roseomonas marmotae
AAACAGATGTTATAATTCCCTTCAGTCTTAACTGCCTCAACGCCTCAACGCCTCAATGCCTCATTGCCTCATTGCCTCACTGCCTCACTGCCTCACTGCCTCACTGCCTCACTGCCTCACTGCCTCACTGCCTCACTGCCTCACTGCCTCACTGCCTCACTGCCTCACTGCCTCACTGCCTCACTGCCTCACTGCCTCACTGCCTCACCGCGTTAAGGCGTTAAGGCGTTAAGGCGTTATACACCAGCCAAACCGTTGATATTACGGTTGATTTCGCTCAGTCCAATTCTTGTACAAAACGCCTTGAAGCGAGTAGGAGTTGCTGCTAAGTTACTTTAAGGCCATGGTGCCCCATCGCTTTCAAGCAGGAAGGCATCCATGGCAACCATCTCCGTCGCGAGTGACAAAGGAGGCCCGGGGAAAACCACCACGGCCATCCTGATCGCATCCGAACTGGCCCTCGACGGCTACCGTGTCACGGTCCTCGACACCGACGTTAATCAGCAGGCCGCCGCATTCGGCCGGAAGGCCGAGATTGTCGGATTGACGGTGGTCGGCGACGTTCGAGAGGACAACATCCTGGCTGAGTTACGTAAGGCGGAGGCGGCGAGCGAGATCGTCATCGTCGATCTACCGGGCGGATCCTCCACGCTGGCGCTGAAGGCCATGCATCGCAGCCACTTTGTGCTCGTGCCGACGCAGGCGGCGCTGCCGGACGTGAAGGCGGCGATGAAGACCATCGCTCAGATCGACGACGCACAGGAACTGTCGCGCACGCCCATCGCACGCGCCATCATCTGGACCCGCGTCCTGCCAGGGTTCGAGAGCCGCGGCGCCCGGCACGTGCGCCAGTCGGTCGAAGCCGATGAGTCCCTGCCCATCCTGAAAGCGTCAATGATGGAGCGCGCCGCGTTCCGCGAGATCCACATCACGGGCAAGGTGCCCCGTCAGATCGACCCGGCCAGCGCGGCGTCTGCCAATGTCGCCGCCGTCACCGCCGAATTGCTCCAGCGTATCGCCCAGTTGGCCGAGGCCGCATGAACAAGCTTCCTCCGATCACCGACGAGATCCGCCAGGCCGGCAAGAAGCTGGACCTCAACCTGAAGCCGCGCCTGGAACTGGACGACGCCGCCATCGAGGCCAACTCACGCTCGATTGGAGAGCGCTACGGCTCAAACACGCAGATCTCGTCGGCCGACCCCGTGCGTCCGGCCGCTCGCCCTGCCGCCCCGCCACCCCCGGCGACGGCGCGACTCACTAGCGTGCGGTTCGACTGTCCCAACTACCTGGACAAGGAACTGGCGATCCGGGCGGCGGAGGAGGGAGTGACTAAGACGTACCTCATCCTCAAGGCGCTAGGCGAGGCCGGGTATCGGCTTGATCAGACCGACCTAGTCAAGGACCGGCGGCGCGTACGAAGGTAAGGCAACAGCGCCCAAAGGAATCATGTACAAGATGCCTTGTTACTTTTTATCCGTAAGGCAATTTTATTTTTAAGACTGGTGTGGGTGGACGCCTGTCGGCAGCCCGTCGGACCGGGCTGCCGGTGCCCGCATTGTCGTCGCGAAGAAGGACCAGCCGGTTCGACTGCGCAGGCGCGAGGCAATGGCAGGTCACCCGCGGCTCGATGGGGCCGACGTTGAGTTGGACGCCGAACCGCTGCCGAGGCTGCATAGTTCGCAGCACGCTCAGCTGATCCAGACCAGCCACCACGATCATGGCGCCGAAGGCACAGAAGCGGCAGAGCGGACAGATCGAACGGGGGGCCGGGGAGGGGAGGGGGCCGCGCTCTGCGGATCCAATCGGAAGCTATCCGGCGACAAGGCTTCTTCACAAGATTTTGGCGACAGCGCTAGCAGCAGGCGCTACCGCCACCACCGTCACCGGAGACGCCGACCGCTTCTCCAGAAACGAACGTATGGGACCTCAAGCGGCCCTCACCAGGCAGGTAGACGAGGTAGTGCACGAAGCCCGGAAGGCCAAAGAGTATCCCAACATCACCAGCAAGCCCATCATGGTGACCTCCGCAGATGCGCAAGGCGGGTTGAGCCTGACCTGCGTCTGCGCCTCGGCGGCTATGGCTGCCAAGTGTGGCGTTCGATCGACCCGGTCCGCGACAGCACGATAACCAACGATTATAGTTCCTGAGTCTAGCTGCGCTGACAGCTCAGCACAAAAGCTCGCAGGCCTTCCCATCCCAGAATCTCCCAGATCACCGCCGGCAACCCAGGGGTCATGGCAGCACGCCCTTTGTCGAGCTCCGCTGGGACTCCCCCCCGCGGGTCGCACTGATTGGCCTGCAATTCCTGCTTTGCCGGAGCCGCGTTAGCCGGCCCGCAACACGCCAGCGGCACGCAGCAACCGCTCGTATTCCTTGCCCTCTTGCCTGATCGTGGCGTCCACTTCCTCCGGCGTCCGCGCGTCGGGCTCGATCCCAAGATCGGCGAGGCGGCGAAGCACCTCCGGCTCCCTGGAGATGGTCAGCATGTGGCCCGACAGCAGGGAGACGACCTGCGGCGGCGTGCCGGCCGGGGCGAACATGCCGTTCCAGGTGGTGAAGATGGCGCCGGGAAAGGTCTCGGCGATGGTCGGCACGTCCGGAAGCTGTGGAACCCGATGCGCGCCGGTGAGCGCTATCGCCTTCACCGCGCCGGACTGAACAAGCTGCAGCATGTCCGCCGGCGAACCGAAATGCGCATGCACTCGGCCACTCACTAAGTCAGCAACGATTTGCGGTACGCCAGGATAGGGAACGATCGTCAGCTCGATCCCCGCAGCTGTCGCCAGGGTAAATGGCGCCAGGTGGCTGGAGGTGCCGAGGCTGGAGGATGCCGTGTTCAACCGCCCAGGATTGGCCCGTGCCCATGCCACCAGCTCCGGCAGCGTGGAGGGTGGGAACTCCTTGTTGACCACCAGCAGGATGCCGTTGCTGCCGACGATATTGACACCCATGAAGTCGCGCAGGGGATCGTAGGAGACGGATTGCATCTTCGGCGTGGCAGAGAACACGCCCGGTCCGGCAAAGAGCATCGTGTGCCCGTCACGCGCGCGGAGGACCGCCTCCGCGCCCAGCACGGCGTTTCCGCCCGGCCGGTTTTCCACCGGGAAGGGCTGGCTCAGAACGGCCGAGAGGCGGGCGCAGAACAGGCGGCAGAGCGTGTCCGTCGCTCCCCCCGCGCCATAGGGAACGATGACGCGGACCGGTCTCGACGGCCAGCCGCCCGTCTGCGCAAACGCTGGCGATGCCGCAGCCACGGCGGCCGCGAAGCCCAGAGCCCTTCGTGTGATCATTCTCTCGTTCTCCATCGAGCAGCAGACACAGAACCGCCACCGCGGCAGGGCGCCGAGGGCGTCAAACAAGGCCGCACTGCGCGATCGGCCACCCGCATCCCGTGCCGCCGCGTACTGAAGTCGCTCGTCTCCTCCACCCTCGCGCGGCCAGCTCCTGCCCGGGATGCACGGCGTCCGTCTGCCGAAGGCCCTGGCCTCAGCCTGCCTGGATGACGTTCTCGCCGCTCTTACTGAGAGAGGCCGCGCGCGGCCTCTGTGGTAAGCGGCGATATGGATCACCGCTATCGGCCTACGCTGCCGGTCATGTACGACGGCGGCAAGCATGATTTCGTCCAGCAGCCCTTCTTCCAGTGCCAGCGCGCAGCCATCCTGCCGCGCTGTGGCCCCTTTTGCCCGCAAGGTCGGCAGGTCGGTGATTGTCTTCGGCGTCGGCGGCCGGGGCCCGCTCCGCGCGAGAATGCTCTCCACCTCCTCGTCGGGCATGAGCGCCATCATGGCCCGCCCTCCGACGAACTGGCCAATAAAATGCGCCGGCCGACGAGGGTAGCGAAGAAGCTCTTCCATTCGCTCTGGAGCTGGGTGGCATAGATGATCGGCAGGTTGTCTAGGTAGGGGACTCATTCAGATCCACTCTGTGACGGCGGCGATCAGCGCGAGTGAGGCCAGGTAGTTCTGGGCCAGGCGGTCGTAGCGGGTGGCGACGCGCCGCCAGTTCTTGAGGCGGCAGAACAGGCGCTCGATCTGGTTGCGGCGCCGATAGGCCTGGCGGTCGAGTGGGTAGGGCCTGGTGCGGGTCGCGGTGGAAGGGATGACGGCCTTGATGCGGCGCTCCTTGAGCCAGCGCCGCAGGCTTTCGGCGTCATAAGCCTTGTCTGCGATGAGGCACTTCGGTGCGGCCACGGCCCCGAGCAGTGGCAGCGCCATGCTGATGTCGGCGGTGTTGCCCGGCGTCAGCGCGAAAGCGACCGGTCGGCCGCGATCATCGGCCAGACAATGGATTTTCGAGGTGCGGCCGCCGCGCGAGCGGCCAACCGCCTGCGTCCACTCCCCCCTTTTCCACCCGCGGCCGAGCGGTGCGCCTTCACGTGGGAGCTGTCCAAGCTGAGTTCCTGAGGTATCTCGCCGGAGGCGGCCATCTTCGCGAACAGGCGCTGCCACAGACCACGTCCGGACCACCTGTTGAAGCGATTGTAGATGGTGGTCGGCGGACCGTAGGCCGCAGGCACATCGCGCCAGCGGCAGCCGGTCTTGAGCACGTGCAGGATGCCGCTGATCACCCGCCGGTCATCCACGCGGGGCTTGCCTGGCCTGCCGCGCGGCAGGTGTGGCTCAATGGCAGCCCAAGCCTCATCCGACAGCCAGAACAACCGCGCCATCTCAGCCTCCTGAGCCGTTCAAACCCGTTCAGGAGATAAAACACCAGCAGCGCCAATAAGTTGTATGGGTTCCCTACCTAGGCTCAGGACCTATTAATGATCCTCTTGCGCTTTGATCCTGCTGTGATTCCATGGCGGCGGAGGTGCTGCCATGGCTGACCTGTTCTGGCTCACAAAGACACAGATCGAGCGGATCTCGCGCTACTTCCCGCTCTCGCATGGCGTGCCGCGGGTGGACGACCATCGGGTCGTCAGCGGCATCATCCACGTCATCCGCAACGGGCTGCGCTGGCGCGATGCGCCTGCCGAGTACGGCCCACACAAGACCCTCTACAACCGCTTCATCCGCTGGAGCCGCATGGGCGTCTTCAACCGCATCTTCGCGGGGCTGGCCGGACGAAAAGGGCAACCAGACCGGCTGATGATCGACGCCACTCACCTCAAGGCTCACCGCACGGCGGCCAGTCTGCTCAAAAAGGGGCTGTTCCCCGTCGTATCGGACGCTACCTGAGGTGGCCTGAATTCCAAGCTGCACGCCGTCACGGATGGTCAAGGCCGCCCGATCATCATGCTGCTCTCCGAAGGTCAGATGAGCGACCATAAAGGCGCAGCGCTGATGCTCGGCGCCCTACCGCCCGCCCGCATCCTGATCGGCGACAAAGGCTATGACAGCAACCGCTTCCGCCAGGCCCTGACCGCGCGCGGCATTGAGCCCTGCATTCCGTCACGCCGCGGACGCAAGCAGCGCATTCCGCATGACAGGATGCTGTATCGCCAACGGCACCGCATCGAGAACATGTTCGGCAGGCTCAAGGACTGGCGACGCATCGCCATGCGCCATGACCGCTGCGCCCACACCTTCATGTCCGCCATCTGCCTCGCCGCCGCCGTCCTCTTCTGGATCAATGAGTCCTGAACCTAAACCCGGCAAATTCCGACTATGGAGCTCTGATTTAGATATTTTCTGATCGATGACAAACTATGGGGATGAACACCTTGCCCAGGGCATGCGTCCCCGCGCCAGTCCAAGCTCCCGACCCACAGATCGAAGCCGAGCCGGCCGGCGACCCTACCGCCCTGGCCGCCGGCATGCGCCGTGCCCGCCGCGACGCGGCTGGCGCCCGATACACCAGCCGCACCACCACACGCGGCACCGGCATCATCATGCGCGTGGCTAGCATGTGCCGGCCTTCCGGCCGCGCTCATGCGCATATTTATCGTTCAATATCAGAAGAATACCGGCTTCATGCCGCGCATGGAGGAATTGCCGCTGCGGTCGATCCTGTGGGATACACCGCGTCCAGAAGATCGCTGGGAGCTTGTCCCCGCCGATGAGGCGGCGCGTGGACGCACGGCAACCGCACCGGACATCCCCGAGCTGGTGCCGCGCGGTCGACCCACGCATTTCCTGATCCGCAAGATGGAAGTCGGTGACGAGTTCTACGAGCGGCTGTGCGATAGCGAGGACTGGAGGCAGGATCAGCGTCGGATCTGGTCGGCCATCAGCTACCACACCAAGACCCTGCCGGGCCCGAAGTCGAAATTCGTCTGCCGCCGGGAGGCCGCGGCTTCACCGAGGCTTCGCCTGCACCAGGATCAAGTCGCTTGAACGCCCACACGCCCCCAGGGAGGGCCAGGCGCCCCCCTTGCCGCAAGGGACCCAGGAAGCGCGCGGAGCGCCATATGCAGCGCGAGCTGATCCGCTGGTTCGAGCCATCCAAGCACCTACATGTCGTCGCCATGCATGTGCCGGTGGAGAACACCTCCGGCGCCGGCATCGCCGGCCACCGCGCCAGAGCCATGGATGGCGTGCTGGCCAGATATCTATCGAAGTGTTCGGCGGCCTTGCCGGGACAACCTCTATCAGACGGGAAGAGAAGTTCGTTAAATGCCTCCGCCTGTTTGAATCAGACCTGAGGCCTGGCGGGATCCTCAATGAGTCTCGTTCAAAGAGACTTGGTATGAGACGGTGCAAAGGCCCGCTCCCACCGACATCCGATGCGGATGGCAGCAGCAACGAACGAAACCATCGCCCATCTCGTGGCATGCATTGGAGAACAGTATGAGCAAGCGACCTGCGCGCCTCGGACGGCCCAGCAGCTATACGCCGGAACTCGCTGCCAGCATCTGCGCTCGGATGGCAGATGGACAGACACTGACTGCCATCTGCCGTGAGGATGGCATGCCGGACCGTGCCACGGTATTTCGGTGGACGGAAACCTATCCAAATTTTTGCAGCGCATACGCACGCGCGCGCGAGGCACAAGCGCATGCCCTTGCAGAACTTGCGTTGCTCGAGGCGATGAGGGCAGGCGCGGACCTCGATCCAGCCGCCGCCCGCGTGCGCTTTGACGCAGCTCGGTGGTTAGCCGGGAAAGTGGCGCCGCGCTTTTATGGTAACCGGGCCGACCAGACGCAGCAGGTGGCAGCCGAGAACTCTCTTGTCCTCCTGCTTAGCCAAATAGGCCAGCGTAGTGCCATGCCAGTGGCTAACTTTGGCAATCCAGCCATTGAGGTGCCTGAGGAAAAATAGCGGAGGTTGGGCGCCTGTGGCGGCAGAGCGGCGAGCCTGGCTTTAAGCCATCTCCCTGCCCGTCGGTCAGGCTGCCCAAGTCCTCCAGCATCATCCCAAAAGGTAGCAGGAAATTGTCAACGGCTACCTTGCCTACCCGAGCCGCAGGACGGCGGGCGCCATATCGCCATGTTGCAAGGCCACCCAAAGGCAGCTCGGCACAGAGCCGCTGCCAATGGAGTTGCTGGCGCAGCACATCATGCAAGAGCCGACCTACCAGATCGTGCCGGGCCTGCAAGAACTCGCTCATGCGTAACCAGAAAGCGGCTGGCTAGGGCAATGCCGGATGGCGGCTTTACGAAGCCTGGAATGAAGAAATTCTGGGGAGGGACGTGCATACCTGCAATGATGGCTGCGACCCTTGTCCTACCTGTTGGGGCAAGGCGATCGAAGACCGCGAGGTAGAGCACTGATGACTGGCCAGCAATCAACGCCACCACGTCGCATGGTGGTGGAAAAGTGGAATATACCGGAGGACGGGCCATGGCAGCCAGTGATGCCTTCTGGATGGGTGGAAGTGGCCGATGGAGTGTGGCGTTCGCCAGACGGCGAGCTGGTGCAGCCGATCACACTCTCCGAGGTGGGGGAAGGTAGATGAATCCTGAAACTACCAGAACAATACTTATCAGGAGCGAGGATCGCCACGACCCGGGTGGCCGCCGGCGACCCAAGTGGCCAGCGGATAGCAGCATCGACCCACGCTTCTCCGAGTGTGGACTTTATCGCAGTCAGCTTTGGGAAGTGTGGGACGTCCACCGCCCAATCTAGCTTTGGCTCATGATGAATCCATCCGTCGCTTGCACTGATTACAGTGATCCGACCGTGCAGAAGACTGGCCGCATCTCTCGTTTAGGGAATGCTGGCGGGCAGGTCATTGTGAATACAGCGTCGTACCGCAGTACAGACCCCCAGGGCTTGCTGTCCGTCGATGATCTCATTGATCCAGAAAACCAAGCGACCATCGCTCGCGTTGCGAGCGAACCTAGAGTTTCGAAGCGGATTATTAGAGAGCAGGACGAGCCCGCCCCTTTACGCCATATCATTATGCTATGACCGGCCGGCAACTGCGCATTGGACCAATCGGTCGTAAGCAGAGAGCATGGTTTTCAAGGTACCAGGACGCCTTGCAGCGGCCCGGGCCACGTGAACCCTTGCTGTGAGTAGTTGCAAAATGGATCTTCTCATTACCGACACTGTCGTCCTGACTTGCGACGATGAACGGCGTGTCATTGAACATGGAGCCATTGCGGTTCAGGGCAACCGCATCATGGCGGTGGGGAACACGGCTGACCTCGAGCGGGATTACCCTGGGCTGGAGCGCTTCTCCGCGCGTGGCCTGGCTGTACTGCCCGGATTCATCAACGCTCACACCCACACGGCGCTGACGGTGCTGCGTGGCACGGTGGAGGATTGGGACGGCAATGCAGTCTATGGCTACATGTCACCGGTCTCCTACGAGATGTCGGCCGAGGAGCGCGCCATCATGGTGCAGCTCGGTTGCCTGGAGGCGATCCGCAGCGGTTGCGCAACGCTGGTGGATCCCTGGCGGCATCTGACCTCCTATGTGCCAGCGATGGCGGCGACGGGCCTGCGGCTCTGGGTGTCCGAGAACTGCGCGGATATCAACACGCTGAAGATCCGGGCCGGTGACTATTCGGAGGATCGCGCCTTTGGACAGGTCTTCCTGGATCGGACGATCGAGGGGATCGAGGCCTATCACGGCATGAACAATGACCGTGTGCGCTGCCAGATCGCGGCCCATGCGCCGGATAACTGCACGCCCTGGATGCTCGACCAGCTCATGCAGCTGTCTCGTAAACATGGCCTGACCCGCACGGTCCATCTTGCCCAGAGCCTAGATGAGCTTGACGCGGTGAAGGCAGCCTATGGCCTGACTCCGGCCGAGTATCTGGATCGGGAAGGGTTCCTGGGGCCGGATCTGGTGGGTGCGCATTGGAGCTACTGCACGCCCTCGGATGTTGAACTCCTGGCCTCCCGCGGCACGCAGATGGTGCACTGCCCCGCCAATTCTTCCCGTCGTGGTCCGCATGTGGCGCCTGTGGGGCTGATCCGTGATGCCGGTATCAATGTCGCGATCGGCACGGATAATATGACGGAGGATATGTTCCACGCCCTGAAAATCGGTCTGATTCTGCATCGCGGTGGGCGCGGGCTGGAAAAGGAAGGCGGCGTGAATCCGCAGCCGCAGGCGCTGCTGGACGGCATCACCCGCAACGCCGCCCGCTCCGTGGGCGCGGAGGCCGAGATCGGCACGATCGAAGTCGGCAAGAAGGCAGATTTGACTTTCCTGGATCTGAACATGCCTTCCATGCGGCCCATCATCCGGCTGGTGTCCAACATCGTCCATTACGGCCATCCGGGCATCGTGCATTCAGTGATGACTGACGGCACCTTCCTGATGCGGGATCGCAAGGTCTTAGCGCTGGATGAGTCCTCGCTTTTGCAAGAGGCTCAGGCTGTCACGGAGCGCGTGTGGAAGCGCATGATGGCGAAGAACCCCGACATCGCGGCGCCGCCGGGCGGGCTGCAGTGGATCGACGCGTGAGCCGGAGGAAGCCTGCCATGCCCCCTTTCAAAAGAGCCCTGGCCTCTGCCATCCTGACTTGCGGATTGCTGGCTGCTCCGGCCAACGCCGCCGATGTGACCATCGCCGTGGGTGGTGCGTTCACCTCGCTGGACCCGCACTACCACAATCTAATTCCAAACAGCTCGCTCACGCAGCACATCTTTGATCGGCTTGTGAATCCGGATGCCAATTTGCGGCCGGAGCCCGCGCTGGCGCATTCCTGGGTCGCAGTGGAGCCGAATGCCTGGGAGTTCCGTCTCCGTGAGGATGCACGCTTCCACGACGGCACGCCTTTCACGGCGGATGACGTTGCTTTCACCCTCGCTCGTGTGCCGGAGGTCAAGAACGGCCCTGGTGGCTATGCGCTGTACACTCGCCCGGTGCGGGAGGTGGTGGTGGTGAACCCGCACACGGTGCGGCTTGTCACCCACTCCCCCGCGCCGCTGATTCCGGCCTTCATGGCGGCCCTGCCCATGGTGGGGCGGCGCAATGGCGAGGGTGCCTCCACCTCAGATTATAACAGTGGCAAGGCAGCGGTCGGCACCGGCCCATACCGGCTGATCTCCTACACGCCGGGGGACCGCGCGGTCTTCACGCGCAATGACCAGTATTGGGGCGGCAAGCCGCATTGGGAGCGTGTGACCGTCCGCCTGATCGCCAATGATGCCACGCGGCTGGCCGCTCTCAAGGCCGGGGATGTGGATCTGATCGATCAGGTTTCCACCCGTGATTCCGCTGAGCTCAGCAAGGACGCGCGGGCCGGTGTGTTCGTCATGCCCGGCGTCCGCAACATCTATTTGCACCTCGACATGTTCCGGAACGACACGCCCTTCGTGACGGATCTTCAGGGCAACCGCCTGCCGCAGAACCCTCTGCTCGATTTGCGGGTGCGGCGCGCGCTGTCCATGGCAATCAACCGGCAAGGTATCGTCGCCCAGGTGATGGACGGCCAGGCTTCGCCCTCCGGCCAGTTCCTGCCGAATGGCACGATGGGCAGCGACCCGTCATTGGCCCCGGATGCCTATGACCCGGTGGGCGCGCGGCGCCTGCTCGCCGAGGCAGGCTACCCCCAGGGTTTTGCCGTCACCTTGCACGGGCCGAATGATCGCTATGTGAACGATGCCAGGGTCCTCCAGGCTGTTGCTCAGATGTGGACGCGGATCGGTGTTCGGACCCAGGTCGAGGCGCAGCCTTCCAACGTCTATTTCACCCGCTCGGCACGCGACGAGTTCAGCATAGGTTTGCTGGGGTGGGGGACGGGCACGGGTGAGGCGGACAGCCCGCTGACCTCCCTTGTCGCGACACGTGATCCATCTCGGGGACGCGGTGCCTCCAACCGCTCTGGCTATAGCAGCCCCCAGCTCGATGGGCTGCTCGATCAGGCCTTGGCGACGCTGGACCCAGCGGCACGCGAGGAGACGTACCGGCAGGCGACGCGGGTGGCGATCAACGATCTCGCCATCGTGCCGCTGCACCACCAGATCAACATCTGGGCGGCGCGGCGAGGCCTGACCTATGATGCCCGCAATGACGAGCGGACCATGGCGATGTCGCTGCGGCCCGCGCAGTAACCGGGGACGGCTTCATGGCGACGCTCATCCACGACACCACCATCATCACCGGCAACGCGGCGGGGATGATCCACTACGACGCCGCAGTGATGGTGGAGGCGAGGAGGATTGTCGCCATAGGACCCACGGAGGCGCTGCGGACCCGCTTCCCGCAAGCGGCGCTGGTGGAGATGGAGCCGCTTCTGCCATCGCGGCCCAAGCACCCGCTGGGCTGCCATAACCCGCGGGGGCCGGACCGGACTGCGATGGACGCCATCTTCTTCGTGCTGCGCACGGGGTGTCAGTGGAATGCGCTTCGGGAGACTAAGCTCCGCTCGTCTTCCTCGGTTCACCGGCGCTTCCGTCGCTTTCAATTCCTGCCTCGCCGCGCGGCGGGGGCTGAGCCCACGAATCGGCCGGTTGCGGGACTGCGGCTGCAACATCTCCATCGGCACCGACAACATGGCCGAGGACATGGTGGACGCGATGCGCATCGCCATGTTCATGGAACGTGTCCGCACCATGGATGGCCGCCAACCTGCGCCGGAAGAAAGAGGTGCTGGGTTGGGCCACGCAGGGCGGCTACCGTGCCCTGGAGGTTCCAGATGGCGGCACGCTGGAGGCCGGTAAGCGCGCGGACCTCATCATGATCCGTACCGACCGGCCGCATCTCGTGCCTCTCATGCGCGTTGCTTCCAGTTTTGTGCATCAGGACCAGGGCGCGGACGTGCAATCCGTGATGTTCGATGGCGAGTGGATCATGCGGAACAGCCTGGTGCTGGCCATGGATGAAGCGACTATCGTCGCGGAAGCGGATTGCATTGCACGCCGCGCCTGGGCACGCCTTTTCACGGAGCGGCCGGATCTGCCTGTCCTGCCGGCTTCGCGCTGCGCCTATAAGGCGAGGGCAGGCGAGGGAGACAGGATCGGTTTGAGGGCCTGCTCCAGCAGGCTCAGCAAAAGTTTCCGCGCTCCGCTCGAAGGGGTCTGGGGATTCCATAGTGCATAGACCGCGAAATCGAAGGCGGGTTCGATAGGGCGGATTACGATGTCTGGGTTGCCATACATCGTCAAGGTGGTGAGTCCTCCACCGATGGCGAGGTAGCCGAAATTCCGCACGGCTTCGTAGCAGAGCAGAGGAGAGCCCAGCGTAACCCGGACATCGGGGCGGATTCCGGCGTGGGTGAACTGCTCCATGACCAGCCCGCCGATCGGGTCGTGCCCCGATCCGAGGATGCAAGGGTAGCGGGCATAATCCTCGAGATGCACGACCTCACGCGAGGCCAGTTCGTGTGAAGCTGGCATGATCGCGACGAAGCGTGACCGACCAAAGACTTTGGAATCGACGTTGGTGGGCGGCGCAAAGCCGGTTGCTAGGCCCAGATCCGCCGCGCGGCAGGACAAGGCGTAGAGTTGCTCCGCTTGCCCTTTGGTATCCAAGCCAAGTTCTAAACTGGGATAACGTTGGTGGAGGGTGGCCATGACACGTGGCATAATTATCGGGGCCAGAGTGTGGACACAGACAACAGCCATGCGTTCGCCGCCGCCATGGGCCAGTCGCTTGGCCACCGAACTGGTTTGTTGGACACGAAGGAAAATCTGATCGACGTCCTGGATCAGGATTTTTGCTTCGGCTGTCGGCTGGATCCGGCCATCCAGCCGATCGAAGAGTGCGTACCCAAGTTGATCTTCAAGGTGACGCAGCATTCGGCTCGCCGAAGGTTGGGACATCCCGACCCGGCTCGCGCCTCCAGTAACGCTGTTTGACCAGTAAATCTCTTTGAAGAGAGCAAGTGCACGAAGGTTCATAAAAATTCCATCATATATTATAATAATATCTTATGATTTCATACAATCATTCGTAGCATGGACTGCCTACTACTACTTGGACGCTATGTGAGAGCCCGCTTCATAACGGCTAATACCAAGTCCCTTTGATCAGAACCTATAGAGCGCTGGGGCAGCTCCTCACCGCTGCTGGAGGCAGCTACAGCTATGGGTTCTAATCACAGAAACTTGGTATTATACCAAGTCCCTGTGAACGAGAATCATTAGGCGGCGTGGACAAAGGTGCTTCACATCCTGAACCTGAGGTGATTCAAGGCTGCCTCCTGAAGGGAGGCAGCCAGTGCTGCGAGGTTTGCTGGCGGACGAGGAATGGGCCTTCTTCGAGCCCTTCGTGGTCGAGACCGGCCCTTTCCGCGGCCGCCCACCTGGCAGTCACCGCCGGGTGCTGGATGCCATCTTCTGGGTGGCGCGCACGGGCATTCCCTGGCGCGACCTGCCGCCTGAACTAGGCAGCGTGGACAAAGCTGATCCATAAGCGGATGGCGGCGAGTTGGACAAAGCCGAGGGCGACAGCACGGTTAGAACTGCGTTGACGGTGGGTGGCGGTTGAGCCTCGGCGGCTATGCCGCGATAGCGGATGCCGTAGCAGGGCTGCTGCGCTTCCACTGCCACGGCAGCAGCATGTCCAGTTCGGTAGCCTTGGTCTGCCCGGAGACGATGCGTTCCAGCACATCGATGAGCCAGGCCATCGGGTCGACACCGTTCATCTTGGCCGTCTGAATGAGCGTCATCGCAATCGCCCAGTGGCGGGCACCCCCATCGCTTCCGGCGAACAGCGCATTTTTGCGCCCGAGGGCGACGGGGCGAATGGCGCGCTCGACCACGTTTGTGTCCATCTCAATCTGGCCATCGTCGAGGAACGCCGTCAGGCCCGGCCAGTGCCGCAAGGCGTAGCGGATGGCCTTGGCGAGGTCGGAGGCGGCGGAGACGCGCTCCTGCTGTGCCTGCAGCCAAGCCTGCAGGGCCTCGACGATCGGCCGACTTCTCTCCTGCCGCGCTCGGTGTCGGTGTTCGGCGGAATGGCCACGGATCTGGCTTTCGACCGCATAGAGTGCCTGGATCTGGGCCAGCACCTCGGCTGCGAGCGGTGACTGGGTGGAGGCGTGGAATTCGTAGAAGGACCGCCGCATGTGCGCCCAGCAGAACGCCAGGCGGACCGAACCATCGGCGCGGTCGCCCGCCAGCCGTTTGAACCGGGCATAGCCATCGACCTGGAGCATGCCCTTGAACGCCGCCAGATGCCCGGCGGGGCGGGCGCCCTTGCGGTCCTCGGTATAGACATAGGCTGCCATCGGAGCGCCTGGGCCGCACCATGGCCGGTCATCGACCGCGTAGCACCAGAGCCACCCGGTCTTGGTCCGGCCACGGCCCGGGTCGAGCACCGGCAGCGTCGTGTCGTCGGCGAACAGCTTGGCCGTGGACAACTGACCAGCCCCCATCGACTGGTCCGGGCAAGATTTTAGTGGATCATGGGCAGTGGCGGGGTCGATGAACCGCTGGAACCGGGATGGGACATGGGCCCGGCTTCTCCTGGCATGATCACCTCCGGGGCGGGTGGTCTGTAGCCGAGCGAGGAATGAGGGCGAGCGGTGTTGTAGTGCACCCGCCACTGCTCGATCAGCACCCTGGCTTCGGCCAGCGAGTTGAACACCTCGCCGTTGAGCAGCTCATCGCGCAGCTTGCCGTTGAAACTCTCCACGTAGCCGTTCTCCCAGGGGCTGCCGGGATCGATGAAGGCGGTCTTCGCGCCCACGCCGTGTATCCAGCTCTGCACGGCCTTGGCCACGAGCTCAGGGCCGTTGTCCGACCGAACATGCGCGGGCGTGCCGCGGGCGATGAACAGGTCCGTCAGCACGTCGATGACGTCGAAGGAGTTCAGCTTGCGCGCCACCCGGATCGCCAGGCATTCGCGGGTAAACTCGTCCACCACGTTCAGCATACGGAGCTTGCGCCCGTCGCGCGTCCGGTCCTCCACGAAGTCGTAGGCCCAGACATGCTGCGGACGCTCGGGGCGCAGCCGAATGCAGGAGCCGTCGTTCAGCCAGAGCCGTCCGCGTTTGGGCTGCCGGCCCGGCACCCTCAGTCCCTCACGGCGCCAGATGCGCTCCACCCGCTTGTGGTTGCAGCACCAGCCCTCCACCCGCAGCAGCGCCGTGATCCGCCGGTAGCCGTAGCGGCCGTACTGCCGGGCCAGGCCAGTGATCGCCGCCGTCAGCGCCGCCTCGTCGTCCGGCAGACCTGGCGCCTGCCGCTGCGTCGAGCGATGCTGGCCCAGCACGCGGCAGGCGAAGCGCTCCGAGACGCCCAACGCCGCCCTGACATGCCCCACCGCCGCCCGACGACGCGCGGCGCTCAGAAGTTTCCCGAGGCGGCTTCCTTCAGCACCAGCTTCTCCAGCGTCAGATCCGCCACGGCCTTGCGCAGGCGGCCGTTCTCCTGCTCCAGCTGCTTCAGGCGCTTCACCTGGTCCAGCTTCAGGCCCCCATACTCCGACCGCCAGCGGTAGTACGTCGCCTCCGTGACCCCGATCACCCGGGCACCCTCGGCCACCGTCTTGCCCTGCGCCACCAGAACCTCGACCTGGCGCAGCTTGGCCACGATCTCTTCCGGCTTGTGCTGCTTCTTCGCCATCTCCGGCCCCTCTCCGCGTCCACCAATCTCAGAGCCCGTTTGAGAATGCTGCGGGTGAGGTGTTCAGGCGTCCTCGCGTGCCCAGATGGGCTGGATGTGGACCAAGGAACATCGCGCACGGCAGGCTGGCTTTGAGCGGCGCCGCTACCCGACCGATCTGACGGATCAGGAATGGCGGGTTATTCGGCCTCTGCTGCCGCCCAGCAGCACCCGCGGCAGGCGGCCAGGCGTTGACCTGCGCGAGGTGCTGAACGCGATCCGCTACCTGGCACGGGCCGGGTGTGGCTGGCGCATGCTGCCGGTCCATTTCGGACCATGGCAGACGATCTATTGGTGGTTCCGGCGGCTCGCACGACGGTTCCTGTTCGCCACTCTGCACAACATCGCGCTGATGCTGGATCGTGAGCGGGTGGGGCGCGAGGCCAGCCCTTCCGCCGGGGTTCTGGACAGCCAGACGGTCAAGTCGCCCCAAGCACTGGGCGGCGGCGGCTTTGATGCCGCCAAGCGCCTCAAGGGCCGCAAGCGCCACATTGCGGTCGACACTGATGGCCGCCTGCTGATGGTCAACCTAACGACGGCCGACGTGCAGGATGCTTCCGGGGCGGAGCAGATCGTCAAGGCGATCCGCAAGCGCTGGCCCTGGTTGAAGCACCTCTTTGCCGACGGCGCCTATGACCGCGGCAAGCTGATGAGCGCTGCCGCCTTCCATGACTTCGTCATCGAGGTGGTGCGCAAGCTGACGGACCAGCAAGGCTTCCAGGTGCTGCCACGCCGCTGGGTGGTGGAGAGAACCTTTGGCTGGATGACCCGCTGGCGCCGCCTGGTCCGCGACTATGAACGCCGCTGCGACGTCTCCGAAGCCATGATCCACGTCAGCATGGGCGCGCTCCTCGTCCGGCGCATCGCTCACCCATGACCATTCTCAAACGGGCTCTTAGAGGGCGCACGACAGCCGGTCCTCCAGGCGGCTACGCGCCACCTCATAGACGTGAGCGGCCAGCCTTCCAGCCGGACCTCGACATAGGGGCCGGCCATACAGGCCGTGGCGCCTGCATGGAGGCGCGCTTCGACCTGCCGCACCAATGGTTCCCAAGGCTTCGACGGAGGCCTAAGTTCGGTCTCGAAGCAAAGGTGATTCATGATTTCGCTGTCGGCAGCCTGCGCAACCAAGCCGCCACAACCCGCAGATCCGTCTGCTGATCGCGTTGCGCCTGGGTGCGGCCCCGGAGTCCGATGTAGTCGGCCTCTACTGTCTTTCAGCACCCAATCGGGACCCCACCCTGAATAACTCATAACCTGTTGGATCTGCTTGCAGATTATGTTGTGTGCCGGGGTCCCCGTCGGCGCCGATTGGGACCCCGCCCTCTGAGCGAAATCAGCAGAAACCTCAAAGGTATAGGAGCAGTTTTCACGGGGTCATGGTTGGACGCCTATTCACAGCCCGAGACCAGCCTGCCGCCGCTCGCGGCATTCCGGTTGGGCCGATCTCTACTTTCCAAAGGCAAGCCTATTCTGGGCTTTCTCACCGCGGCGGAGGGCAGTGGGCCATCCACGGTCGAGATCACGCGTGGCTTGGCGGCAATCCTAGGGTCTTACACGGAACTGCGGGGAACTGACGCATCCCGCGAGATGCTCCGGTTGTTCCTCGGCCCTCCTCGGCCCTTGTGCCGGTGCTAGAGCCGGAAGGACCGTGCCGGAACGGCCAGCGGTTGGTCGCGGGAGGTCGCGGAGGCCATCGAGATGACAGGGCACGAGAAGGCCATGACGAAACTGTGAACCGGCGAACTGGTTACCCGTAAGCGCACATATTGGCCTTTTTGCCCCAGTTGTCTGGGATCTCGATAACGGCCATGTGTTGTGAATGAAAAACCGGCCCGCCTGCGGCGGCCCGGTGCTGCCCTGGCAGCTTTGTCAGCGAGGTCGAGGGCCTGCCCCAGCGTGCGCAGGAGGTTCTTGGCTTGGTGTACCAGGGCCTCATGACCCGCCATCGCGAAAGGCTAGGGGTCGCCCGAAATAAAGTCCGCAACCACTTGGCAAGCCTCTACAAGCGCACGAACGCTCGCAGCCGCTTCGCCCTGATCGACTGGGCGCGCGAGCACGCGTCTTCAGCAAGGAAAGATGAGCGGAGAGGTCACGCGGCACTGACTAGTGTGATGGGAACAGAGGCCGGTGCAGATCAACCACCTCAAGCTGTGAACCTGTGACGCCTTTGCTGAACTTTTCCTGCCGAGGGCCGTTGAGGCGCCAGTGACCCCGCTACCCTGTCCGCAGGCCAGCGGCATGATGCCTCTCCATCAGGACGCCGAACATGACAACGATCACATTGCTGGCGCCGCCAAGGAAGCCATGGGCAAGATCACCGGTGACACCAAGACGCGGGTTGAAGTTGCGGCCGAGAAGACGGCGGGCAAGGTTCAAAGCAACGCCGGTGATGTGAAAGACACTCTGCGCGGCACCACGAAAAAATAGCGGCTCTTACCTGTGGTTCGTCCCAACGCATTAAATAAAGAGGGGATACTCGACAATGCAAACCAGCGTTTCAGGATCCGGCTACGAAGGGTCCGCCACGGCCGTGTTACCGGAAGGCGCGCCTTCTCTCCGCTCCCGCGTATCATGGGGCGCCGTGTTTGCGGGCGCCGTTGTGGCGCTGACCATTGGACTGATGCTGAACGCCCTAGGTGCGGGCATCGGGGCCACGACGGTCGACGCCGCAGCCCGTGACACCCCATCCGCCTCGTCCTTCGGCATCGGCGCCGCCATCTGGATGCTGGTATCCAACCTGATTGGTCTTGCAGTCGGCGGCTACACCGCCGCACGTCTGTCTGGCACTTCCGACAACACCGACGGCACGCTGCACGGCTTGGCCGTGTGGGGCACTACCTTCCTGATCTCGGCGGTGCTGCTGGGCAACTTGGTATCCGGCATTGCCACCACCGCCACCACCGGCGCCTCCAACCTGTTAGGTGGCGTTGCCCAGGGTGCCGGGTCTTTTGCCTCCGCCGCGGGGCAGCAGGTCGCGAACCGCACCAGCACCAGCACCTTGCAGTCGGCAAGCCAGGGCGTGGTTGACCGTATGCAGGGCGCGCTGAGCGGCTCGGGTGGTGATCCGGCGTCAATGACATCCGACCAGCGCAAGGCCGAGATCGGCACCCTAGCGACCCGCCGCGTGACCGATGGCCCGCTGTCGCAGCAGGACCGTGACCGCCTGAACCAGCTGGTCGCCGCTGAGTACGGGATCAGCCCGCAGGACGCCCAACAGCGCGTGCAGCAGGCTGAGCAGCAGGCGACCCAGGCGGCACAGCGAGCCGAGGAGACGGCACGCCGCGCAGCAGACGGCGCCGCGCGGGGTGCGTCAATCGCGGGCTTCTCGATCTTCGGCATCATGCTGCTCGGCGCCATCGCCTCGGTAATTGGTGCGCGCCGCGGCACCCGCGACCTGCTCGCGTTCCGAAACACGCGTGTCGCGTGACCCCGACAGTGGAGGACGAGGTGGTGACGCCGCCTCTCCCTCCGGCGCCCGACAGGGAGCGGAGCCGGTCGAGTAGGTAATCCCCTCGCCGGGGAAGTTCTCCGAGTCGGCAAGCGGACGGTGGAATCCGGCCGTGTGCACGTGTCGGTGAGCACGGAGATGGCAGAGGAGGTCGTCCGCGGGGCCTTGCGAATACGCCGCGCAGAAGTCGAGCGCGTCGCGCTTGGCCACGAGGTGAGCGAAGCGCCGCAAACCCACGAGGAGGGCGACTGCACTGCTACTCGGGAAAGCCACTGGTCATCGGGGCTGAAGCTCCGCATTCTTTCTTTTCCAAGAAAGAAACGAACAAGTCCGAAAGGAAAGTTTGCATGATCACACGCCGCACCGCCTTCACAGCTCTCGCTGGCGCCACTGTTCTGCTTCCGGCTGACATTCGAGCGCAGGATAATTATCCTGCGCGCAGCGTGACCATTCTGGTTGGCTTTGCTCCGGGCGGTGGTACGGACATCATCGCGCGACTGCTTGCGCCGTCGCTGCAGGCCGAATTCGGCCAAGCCGTTGCAGTAGAGAACCGCGCGGGCGCCAGCGGAACCTTAGCCGCTGCGGCGGTCGCCCGCTCTCGACCCGATGGCTATACGTTGCTGATGGGAACTGTGTCGACGCAAGCCGTCGTGGCGCCTCTCATGCGGAATCCGCCATACGATCAGGATAGCGATTTCACGCCGATCGCCCTTGCTGGCACGGTGCCGCTGGTGGCCGTTGTACCCGCCAACGCGCCCTACCAGGATCTGAAAGGTCTAATCGAATTTGCCCGCCAGAATCCAGGCAAATTGAACTATGCGTCTTCAGGCATTGCGACGCAACAACACCTGGCAGCGGAGATGCTGTGCCAGGCCGCTGGCGTCCAGATGACGCATGTGCCCTATCGTGGCACCGGCCCTGTCCTGAACGACCTGATGGCCGGGACGCTGGATCTGGCCATCGACACCTTGCCGACGCATCTGCCTCATCTGCGCAGCGGCGGCACGCGCGCGTTGGCCGTCACTACGGCTCAGCGGGTGCATACTCTGCCGGACGTTCCGACCGTGGCAGAAAGCGGCTTTCCTGGATATGAGATTACTGTCTGGTACATGCTCCTTGGTCCAGCCGGTCTGCAGCCGCAGGTGACGCAGCGTTGCGTCCAGGCCATCAACAAGGCGCTTCAGGACACTACTAACAGGACCCGGTTGGAAGAAGCCGGCTTTATGCCCGGCGGCGGAAGTGCTGCGGATGCGGCCGATCTCGTGCGGCGGGAGGCGGCCCGCTATGGCGCTCTGGTGCAACGCGCCGGCATTCGTGTTGACTGATTAGTCTTTTGTGGCAGGAGCACGGCGTGCCTTAGCGCAGCGGCGCGGCCCGAAACAGCATGCATTGAGACGCAGGCTGAGATTATTTGCATCTGGAGAAATGCCGCAGCAGGAATGCGACCCATCAGCACGTTCTCTGCCAGGGAGCCTTCCACTTGCCTGCGGTATCCGCCGCATGCCGTGCATGTTAATTGCCACTGAGAGCTGAGCCGATTTGGGTGAAGTTGCCATTGAAATTGACCCATGTTCGGACGCTAGCCTTGGCCTTGTGGGCAGGGGCAGCGTCTTTGCCATGCCCGTCGCCCCTTCACCTACGGTCGGGACTCATAACCAGCGCCCTCCTCAGGCGCCTGAATCACTTCACCTCAGAGCCCGTTTGAGAATGGTCATGGGTGAGCGATGCGCCGGACGAGGAGCGCGCCCATGCTGACGTGGATCATGGCTTCGGAGACGTCGCAGCGGCGTTCATAGTCGCGGACCAGGCGGCGCCAGCGGGTCATCCAGCCAAAGGTTCTCTCCACCACCCAGCGGCGTGGCAGCACCTGGAAGCCTTGCTGGTCCGTCAGCTTGCGCACCACCTCGATGACGAAGTCATGGAAGGCGGCAGCGCTCATCAGCTTGCCGCGGTCATAGGCGCCGTCGGCAAAGAGGTGCTTCAACCAGGGCCAGCGCTTGCGGATCGCCTTGACGATCTGCTCCGCCCCGGAAGCATCCTGCACGTCGGCCGTCGTTAGGTTGACCATCAGCAGGCGGCCATCAGTGTCGACCGCAATGTGGCGCTTGCGGCCCTTGAGGCGCTTGGCGGCATCAAAGCCGCCGCCGCCCAGTGCTTGGGGCGACTTGACCGTCTGGCTGTCCAGAACCCCGGCGGAAGGGCTGGCCTCGCGCCCCACCCGCTCACGATCCAGCATCAGCGCGATGTTGTGCAGAGTGGCGAACAGGAACCGTCGTGCGAGCCGCCGGAACCACCAATAGATCGTCTGCCATGGTCCGAAATGGACCGGCAGCATGCGCCAGCCACACCCGGCCCGTGCCAGGTAGCGGATCGCGTTCAGCACCTCGCGCAGGTCAACGCCTGGCCGCCTGCCGCGGGTGCTGCTGGGCGGCAGCAGAGGCCGAATAACCCGCCATTCCTGATCCGTCAGATCGGTCGGGTAGCGGCGCCGCTCAAAGCCAGCCTGCCGTGCGCGATGTTCCTTGGTCCACATCCAGCCCATCTGGGCACGCGAGGACGCCTGAACACCTCACCCGCAGCATTCTCAAACGGGCTCTCACATTCATCAACCGAGGTTGAGTACAGAACCTGGCCGGGAACGGCAGCACGAAGCAGAAGGTGACCCAACAAGATCGCGCGCGACAGGCATACATGGCTGCCATGCGACAAGAATAGTCGCGCGCGATTTAATAGCGGAGTATTAAAGACCCAGCGGCGCCCCAGGGCGCCACCCCAGAACCGCACACCAAAGGATCACGTCCATGTCCCGCTTCCTCACCGCCGCTGCCGCCGCCCTGATCAGCCTCTCCGCCGCCAGCGCCTTCGCCACCCCGCTGACCGTGCTCAGCCAAGGCGAGACCTTCGCCGTCCAGTATGACCCCAGCGACACCGGCAGCATCGTCGGCGGCGGCGCCGTCCGCGTCATGGGCCAGGGCGAGAGCCAGCAGATCACCCATGTCGAGGCCCGCTTTGCTCACCGGATGGCCGGTATCCCGGTCTTCACCGGCGGCTCGGAAGGGGGCATCGCCTACCTGCCCGCCGGAGCCTCCTCCTCGGTGATGGCCTCCCGCTGATCCAGCCATCCGCCACCACCCGTCACGACAGACGCCAGGGGACCCGCAAGGGCACCCTGGCGTTCTGCTGTCAGCCCATCAGCGGCGTTGCCGGCGCAGGTGCAGCGGCGAGAGGTGCTGAAGGAGGCCATGCCGGTCAGCAAGCTCGTCAGTATTGCGGTGAGATGCGCGACTGTGCCGAGGCACGCTTTTATCTGCAGCAGTGCGGGCTGCGGCGACTGGACGGCGATGGGGACGGGGTGCCCTGCGAGCGGCTCTGCCGTTAAGCTCGAGTTTCTGTTTTGGTCTTCTGGCGCCGTAACACCCCGGACGCCATGGAGGCGGCATGCTAACCCGTGCCGCAGATCCGCCCGACCTTCCCCAGCTGGAGGCGATGGCAGCGCAACTGGCGGCCAGCGGCCACTATCGTGTGCTGCGCCGGATCACGCCCCGACCCGCGGTGACGCCGCCCCCAGGCATGCCCACCCGGCTCGGCCTGCTGCTGGATCTGGAGACCACCGGGCTCGATGCCGCGCAGGACGAGATCATCGAGATGGCGATGCGGCACGGGCTGTTCTTCGAGGGACACCGGGCGCGGCACGACTGCGAGGCGACGCTGGAGATCCTGGCGCGGCCGCTGCCCGTCTCCGGCATGCCTGGCTTGGCGCGGCTGCTGGAAGGGGCACGGCAGCCGCGCTGGCGGATCTGGGCTGTGGAGGCGCCTTTCCACCACAAGGACCGCCTGAAGGCCCGCGGCTACCGCTGGAACGCGGAGGAGAAGGGGGCGGCGCAGCCGCGGGCCTGGTTCATCGAGGTGGCGGAGGCCGAGCGCGCGGCGGAATGCGCTTTTCTCTGCCAGGAGATCTATGGCCGGGAGCTGGAGCCGCTGATGCAGCGGATCACCGCCCTCGAGCGCTACTCGGTCCGCGGCTGAAGCCAATCGGCTGCGGCGGCGATCTGCGTTGCACCGCACCCCGAAACAACCTGCTCGGCTCTCCACACCAACGCGGTAGCGCGGCATGATGTCGGCTCTGGCGGATCGGCCGGCTCCCTGCCGAACGGTGGTGGGCTTTGACGCCGCGGCGGCGATGATCCAGCTGAGCCGGGCGCGGGTCGGCCGCCGCGCCACCCTCCACCACATACCCTTCGAGGCGGTCGCCTGCCAGGCGGCGTTCGAAGGCCGGTCAGCGGCCGAGGCAGCGCGGCTTCCTTTTATAGGCGGGAAAAATTCTGTGCGTGCGCCCCATAGCGGTCCCCCCCTCCCGACCCCCAGGGATCCGACCCCCCCAGGGGGGGCTGGGGCTGGGGGGTGGGGATGGAGGGGCCAGAGCCGGCCACGGCCGGCCAGAGGCGGGGCTGTGGGCCGGTCAGGGCCGTCGCTGGAGGGTGGCGGGGTGCGCTGCCGCTCGGCCCTGACGCGCGCCGTCTTGGCCGAGTGGCAGGCGCCGCAAAGGGCCTGCCCATTGGCCAGGGCGAGGGGCGCGCCGCCGTCCTGCAGCTCGACGATGTGGTCCGCATAGAGGCGGGTGCCGGTGCGGCCGCAGCCCGGCCCCTGGCAGCGCGAGCCCGCCCGGCGCAGCACCGCCGCAGCCCAGGCGCGATGCTCGGGCGTGCCGTAGTGGTTGCTGGCCTGCTTCGGCGGCGGCCGGGCGGTGCGCAGGTCGGCGGCCGGCAGCAGCTGCGTCGCCATCTTCAGCGGGGCGCGCCGGCGCGCCGGGTTGCCCATCAGCGCGCCGCGGCCGACAGCCGCGGCATCCGCACCAGCGGCAGCGGCGCCCGCACCAGGTTGCCGATTTGCAGCAGCCCGTCGATGCGGCGCCAGTCGTCGCGCAGCTGCCAGCTGTCGAGCAGGTAGATGCGGGTGCCGAGCGGCAGGCCGATGTGGAAGCTCGACCGATCCGCGACCGCCCGCACCTCCTCGCCCTCGGGCGTCAGGTAGTGGTCCAGGGCGATGCGGCGCCAGCCGAAGTCGAGGGTGGCGATCCGCTGCGCGACCGCCAGGCTGCGGCCCGCCAGCAGGGCGGGCCGGCGCGGCTCGGCCATCACTGCACCGCCAGGGTGGTGTAGCCGGCCCGGCCAGCCTTGCCCGGGATCACCTGGCCGATCATCTCGCGGGTGATCACCTGGTTCTGCCCTTCCGGGGTGGCCTCGGTGACCGAGAGGTTCAGGATGCGGGCGCCGGCATAGGCCACCGGCGCACCGTCCATCGCCGCCTCGAGCACCGGCTTCAGCTCCTTCAGCCGGCGCTCGATGCGCGAGGCGTCCTTCTTCAGCGTGGCGTATTCCTCGGCCGCTGCGATGATCTTCTTGTCCTTGATCACCGGGTGGTTGGTGCCGGCCGGCGCCGCCGTGGGGGCGGGCTCGGCCTTGGCAGCGCGGGGCTTGGCGGGGGTGGCCATCAGGGGGAAGTCCTCTTCAGGATGCGGGACACCTGCACGGGGTGCCAAACGTCACCGCCGGCAGGGGTGCGGATGCCGCGCGCGGTCAGCGCCTCGGCAATCTGCGAGGGGTTGGCGCAGCCGGCCTTCTGCGCCGCCAGGATGGCGGGCAGCACATCGCGGGCGTGCTGCGCGGCCTTGGCGATGCGGATCTGGGTGGCCTGGCTGACGGCACCGCCGTCGCCGGCACGGAGATGCGGGTTGCCGAGGCGCACGCCGCGCGCCTTGGCCGCCTGCAAGGCCGCCTTGGTGCGCGCCGAGATCATCTCGCGCTCATGCTCGGCCACGGCCGCCAGGATATGGATGGTCAGGCGGCTGGCATGCGGGTTGTCGCAGGCGACGAACTCGATGCCGGCCTCCATCAGGTTGGAGACAAAGGCGACGTTGCGGGCCAGCCGGTCCAGCTTGGCGATCACCAGCGTGGCGCGGCGCGACCGGCAGGCAGCGATGGCCGCTGCGATCTCGGGGCGGTCATTCTTCTTGCCGCTCTCCACCTCCCGGAACACGTCCAGGATGCGGCCCCCGGCGGCGCGCACATGGCGCTCAACCGCCTCCTGCTGGGCCTCTAATCCGAGGCCGCTGGCGCCCTGCTTGTCGGTCGAGACGCGGTAATAGGCGATGAACCCCGGAACGCCGTCCCCGCCCCCCAGCCGCTTCAGCGGGGTTTTGCGAGCCATTCTGGCTCCCGATCATGGGTCGGAGGGGGTGAACACTACGAAACGTCCGTTTGACGAAATGTGCAGGCCACCAGGCGCAGCCGGGCCGCTCATCCGCACACGGGCGTGGCCGCCGTTGTCACATCAGGCGGCGCCGGCGGCGCGGGAGTCGGCGTAACGACGAGCCCCAGCGCCTCCGGCGACAGCCCTTTCAGGGCTTCGCAGTTGGGGTGGTTGACCGCACAGATCCGCCCCTGCAGGCCCCGGCTGGCGGGGCAGGTGCAGTCGAACATCAGGCCACCGCCTCCAGCTGACGCGCGACGATGCCGCGCTGCTCCAGCGGAAAGCGCAGCCGGTCGAGCGCTTCCCGCCATAGGCGATGGTGCCCATGGTCGAGCCGCGGATCCGGCACTATCGCGGCGCGCGCCCACACGCGCTCCGCGGCGCCTCGGTGGGGAGGGGCATCGGAGGTTGTTCCAGGTGGGGCGCCAGCTCAGGGCCTGAACAGCAAAACGCCCGGCCTCGCTCGGCACCGGGCGCAGCGATGGCGGTGCGAAATTGCCACTGCGTGAGCGGCTGTGGCGTCCAGTCCTATCGCTATCCCAGCGCTGCGCCAGGTGGCGCAGCCCGACACCAGCGCCGCGGTGCGGGCGGCCTGACCGCGCAGCGTCAGCTCGCCCTGGCATAGGCTGATCAGCAGCGCGTCGCCGGGATAGCCGATCTCGGCCATCAGCCGCTGCCAGGTCACATGCGCCGCCGCCATGGCATCGCTCATCTCGGCAGGGCCGCTGCCGCTGCGGCCGATCAGTGCCATCTTCGCGGCCGGCATGCCGGCCGCGTCGCAGAGCGGCAGGGGCTGATCGGCCGTGGCGTGTTGCCAGTCGTGCAGCTAGCCGGCGTCCCACATGCGGTGGATCAGCTAGGCTCAGGACCTATTAACGAGTCTCTTGCGCTTTGATCCTGCTGTGATTCCATGGCGGCGGAGGTGCTGCCATGGCTGACCTGTTCTGGCTCACAAAGACACAGATCGAGCGGATCTCGCGCTACTTCCCGCTCTCGCATGGCGTGCCGCGGGTGGACGACCATCGGGTCGTCAGCGGCATCATCCACGTCATCCGCAACGGGCTGCGCTGGCGCGATGCGCCTGCCGAGTACGGCCCACACAAGACCCTCTACAACCGCTTCATCCGCTGGAGCCGCATGGGCGTCTTCAACCGCATCTTCGCGGGGCTGGCCGGACGAAAAGGGCAACCAGACCGGCTGATGATCGACGCCACTCACCTCAAGGCTCACCGCACGGCGGCCAGTCTGCTCAAAAAGGGGCTGTTCCCCGTCGTATCGGACGCTACCTGAGGTGGCCTGAATTCCAAGCTGCACGCCGTCACGGATGGTCAAGGCCGCCCGATCATCATGCTGCTCTCCGAAGGTCAGATGAGCGACCATAAAGGCGCAGCGCTGATGCTCGGCGCCCTACCGCCCGCCCGCATCCTGATCGGCGACAAAGGCTATGACAGCAACCGCTTCCGCCAGGCCCTGACCGCGCGCGGCATTGAGCCCTGCATTCCGTCACGCCGCGGACGCAAGCAGCGCATTCCGCATGACAGGATGCTGTATCGCCAACGGCACCGCATCGAGAACATGTTCGGCAGGCTCAAGGACTGGCGACGCATCGCCATGCGCCATGACCGCTGCGCCCACACCTTCATGTCCGCCATCTGCCTCGCCGCCGCCGTCCTCTTCTGGATCAATGAGTCCTGAGCCTAGCTTCGAGGGTGCAGCCCAGGCGGCACAATCTTTTCAGCGCGCGCGCGCTGGATGGCACATTCACGAGCAAGGAAATCGACCAACGCCCGCACTGATGGCAGGAGCCCGCGGCGCGATGGAAAAACGGCGTGAACAATGCCTGATTCTGGTCGCCAGCCCGGTAACACGTCGACGAGCCGGCCAGTCTCGACGTCCTCGGAGATGGATATCGTCGGCAACTGCACCA
Source organism: Roseomonas marmotae (assembly GCF_017654485.1). Classification (NCBI taxonomy): domain Bacteria; kingdom Pseudomonadati; phylum Pseudomonadota; class Alphaproteobacteria; order Acetobacterales; family Roseomonadaceae; genus Roseomonas; species Roseomonas marmotae. The sequence continues at coordinate 27,522 of NZ_CP061092.1, forward strand.
CACCCGCTCCCGCCATCGCTGCATCACGGAGCACCGACATATCGTCGGTCACCAGACGCGGCGCATGTGGCACCGTCGCCACCTTGCCGTCGGCATGATGGAGTCTCCACGTGTGCTCGCGGGTCGGCCGCATCTGGTCAAGACTGGGCAAGCCATGAAGGTCGGCCGGCGATTGCAGCTGCTCGCGGATCAAGGTCGGAGCGGCAACTAGGCACTGAGCGCTCTCATCGAGCCGTCGCATGACCATGTCGGTCGAGTCGAGCGGGGGAACGCGCACACGAACCGCTAGGTCGAGGCCCTCGGAGATCACGTCGACGCGGCGATTGGTGCTCTCCAGAAGGATCTGGACACCGGGCTTGAGCATCATGAAGCGCGCGATCAGCGCGCCAAACTGGAACGACAGCAACCCGGTGGGGCAGCTCATCCGCACCACGCCGCGCGGCTCTCCCTGGACCTGCGCGGCGACCTGCTCGGCAGCTTCCGCCTCGACGAGCATTGCTACGCACCGATCGTAAAAATCACGCCCGACCTCGGTCACCGAGAAGCGGCGGGACGATCGGTTGAGAAGTCTAACGCCTAGCCGCTCCTCGAGAGCCAGGACACGGCGGCTGAGCAACGACTTCTGGACGCCGAGCGCGCGGCCGGCGGCCGAGAAGCCACCATGGTCCACCACGGCTGCGAAATAGCAGAAGTCGTTCAGATCCTTCATCGTCCTTTCGATAGGACGCTGCGTCTCTTTCCGCAACCTTTCCGTTCTATCGTCTCGCCGTAAACTGCACTCGACACGCACACGCCTTGCGGCGCATCGCAAATCGGAGAACGAACATGGCCCAAGTGATTGGCCGGTACGGTAACGAACGGCAGCATTGGGTAGGCGACGGTTTTCCCGTCCGTTCGCTATTTTCGTACAACGATCTGGGCGCGCACGTCAGCCCATTCCTGCTGCTCGACTATGCCGGGCCATATGTGTTCGCACCAACTCGGGAACAAAGGGGTGTCGGCAAGCATCCCCATCGTGGCTTCGAGACCGTCACCATCGTCTATGACGGTGAAGTCGAGCATCGGGATTCCGCCGGCAACGGCGGCGTGATTGGACCTGGCGACGTTCAATGGATGACCGCAGCAGGTGGGATCATCCACGAGGAGTATCACTCGCCCGGTTTCGCTCGAACGGGTGGTCCCTTCCGCATGGTGCAGCTGTGGGTCAATCTGCCCGCCAAGGACAAGATGGCTCCTGCCGGGTATCAAGGCATCTCGCAGGCCGACATTCCGGTTGTAACACTCCCGAAGGACGCGGGCACTGCGCGGATCATCGCCGGCGACTATCGAGGCACGACGGGCCCGGCTCGCACCTTCACGCCGATCAACGTCTGGGATCTGAGCCTGAGTGCTGGCGCAGACCTGAACCTCGATCTACCCGAAGGTCATACCGCCATGATCGTCGTGCTCACGGGGCACGTCACGATCGCGGAAAGCCAGACGGCCGGCGAAGCGGAGATGGTGCTGTTCGGCCGCGATGGCGGCAAGATCGCCGTTCGAGCTGACGGCGATGCCAAGCTGCTGGTGTTGACCGGCGAACCCATTGACGAGCCGATAGTCGGTTACGGGCCCTTCGTGATGAACAGCGAAGCGGAAATCCGCCAGGCGGCGGAAGACTTCAACGGCGGACGCTTCGTGTCCGCCGCAACATGATCAAGGGGCCGGACACACATCGCCTCCGGCCCCTTTTTCCTGCGGATCGGTAGGCACTCGCCCGTCCGCTTGATGAAGGGCGTCAGCGCGCCTTCGCATAACTTCAACAGCAAAGGGACCAGCCATGACTAGTGAAACAATCCGCAACCCGCAGACTGATCATCTTCTCACCCCCGACAATGCCGCCTTCATTATCATCGACTATCAGCCGGTCCAGGTCTCCTCAATCCGCTCGATGCCGCGCGATGAGCTGGTGTTCAACATCGTCAGCGCCGCCAAGGCAGCCCTGAACTACAATCTCCCGATCATCCACTCGACCGTGAACGTGCAAACCGGTCGCAACAAGCCGCCGATCCAGGAGCTGCAGGACGTGCTCGGCCACCTGCCAACCTACGACCGCACCTCGATTAACAGCTGGGAGGACGCCGGCTTCAAGGACGCGGTCAAGGCCCTCGGCCGGCGCAAGCTCATCATGACCGCGCTATGGACGGAGGCTTGCCTCACCTTCCCAGCGCTCGACGCGATGCAGGAGGGGTATGAAGTCTATGTGCCCATCGACGCGGTCGGTGGCACCTCGGTGGCCGCGCACGAGGCAGCGCTTCGTCGCGTCGAACAGGCCGGCGCGAAGCTGATCAGCCGGGTTCAGATGTATTGCGAACTCCAGCGCGACTGGGCGCGGGAAGCCACCGTTCCCGGCTTCATGGACGTCTTCGAGAGCTTTGACGGCTTCAATCCCGAGAAGGCCGCACAGGCCGCCTGACCGCGAACGCGGAAGGTGGCGGCGGCTCAACCGCCGCCACTCTTTTCGCAAGGAGATAGCAAATGAGTGAACTGTTCATTGTAGTTGGTCTGAAAGCGAAGACCGGCAAGGAGGATGAGTTGCGTCGAGATTTATCAGTGCTTGTCGAGCCATCGCGGGCTGAGGATGGCAACATCCGGTACGATCTGTTCGAAGATCAGGATGAGCCGGGCCGCTTCGTGTTCGTCGAGGCGTGGGCTTCTGTCGAGGCCCAAAACAAGCACCACGAGCGCGGACCGCATATCCAGCATTTCCACGCCAATGGCGCGAGCAACGTGGACCACCGCGAGTTCGCGCACATGCTGAAACGCGTCGCCTGACGCCAACCGTATAGCGGGCGCTTGACGTCAGCCTGGTTCCGCCCTGCGGATGGAGAGCCGCTGCTATTGGGTGCCTCCGCACTGTTGGGCACATCGAAGAAGCCCGGCTGATCCGCCATCGCTACCATCTCCGCTGACCAGCGGCCGTGAATCAGTTTCGCGTCTCAACAGCGAGGTTCTTCGAAGTGTCCCGTAGGCCCGGCGGTGCGTCCTGCGGATGTGCAGCTTCGCCGCTCCGCCATAAGCGGACCTTGGTGATGGCAGGACGGGTGCCGGCTTTCCGGGGAATGACGCCGCCCAAACCGCAGACGTTATGCCACCCTTACGAAAACAGCACGATAAGTCTTGGCCAATAGATCGGATAGTTGACGGTGCTCGGAATGCTCGATGGGCACATCTTCGCTGACGGGGCGGACTGCAGGATAGAAGATGTGGTCCTCGACATACTCGTGGATCTCGAGTTCCGAGGCGAGTATCCGCATGAGATCACGGCGCTGCGGATCATCACGGGGCGTGTTCTTGATCGCCTTGAAAAGCCGCAGCATCGGGGCCAACGTATGGCCCGCCCCGTCGGCAAGCGGTTTCTGAGATCTGGCGCAGGCAGTCTGCATCAACGTATCCGGTCTCAGGGTCGAGCCCTGGCCAAGATGGAGATCCGCGCGTCCCAGGCCTCATAAAGGGGCCGGCATCAGGTGCAATTTTGCGCCATAGGCTTGTGGGACACCGGTGACTGTCAGGCCATCTCACGTCCACCACCCGCAGACCTCCTACAGCCTCCTGAGCGCGGGTGCGTGTCAGGGGCCGATCTTGTTTCTAGGCTTTTGCGGGCTGCATGGCGACGAGCTCCGACCTGTTCCGCAGCAGGGCCCAGGCGATGCGCGCCATCTTGGCCGCGAGGGCAACCACGACCGTGTTGCCATGGGCGCGGGCGAGGAGACCTCGTAGCCAGCCGCCCAGGGGAGTTGCGGTCCGGGACAACGACGGCAGGGCTGATCGTGCTCCCTGGATCAGAAGCTTGCGCAGGTATTTGCTGCCGCGCTTGGTGATGCCGAGCAGCTTCGGCCTGCCGCCGGTGGTCGCCTGCCGCGGCACGAGGCCGAGCCAGGCCGCGAGGTCGCGGCCGCGCCTGAAGGTCTCGCCGCTGCCGATGGCGGCCACCAACGCGGTCGCGTTCAGCACACCGATGCCTGGGATCGTCGCCAGGCGCCGGGCCGCAGGATCGTTGCGGGCCATCCCGGCGAACTCCCCGTCGAGCGAGGCGATGCGCTCGTCGAGCCGCCGCCACTGCTCCGCCATGTCCTCCAGCAGCTGCCCCACCCTGGCGCTCACGAATGGAACCTCCGCGGCGAGGACGTCCGCCAGGGTGTCCCTGAGCTTGCGAACCCCCTGCGCGACGGTGATGCCGCGCTCGAGCAGGATGCTGCGCATCTGGTTCATCAGCGCGGTGCGCTGCCCCACCAGACGATCGCGCGCCCGGTGCAGGATCTGCACGTCGAGCTGCTCCTCGCTCTTGAGGGCGACGAACCGCATCGTTGGCCGGGTCGCAGCCTCAGCGATCGCCTCGGCATCCCGGTCGTCGTTCTTCTGCGCCTTGACGTAGGGCCGCACGTATTCCGGCGACATCAGGCGCACCTCGTGACCCTGGCCTGCCAGTTGCCGGCCCAGGTGGTGCGCCCCACAACACGCCTCCATCGCCACGATGCAGCCCGGCGCCTTGGCCGCAAAGGCCGCGATGCTCTCCCGCCGCATGCGCCGCCGCACCACCACACGGCCAGACGCATCCAGCCCTACCAGGCTGCAGCTGTTCTTGCCGAGGTCGATCCCGAGAACCTGAACGTCCATGTTCCGCCTCCCTTTCCGGTTGCCCCAGACAGGCTACGCGAAAGAGGGGCGGGCCATTCCATAAAGGGGAGCGCGGAGATCGGCCCCAACCCGACGGACCGCGGCAAGCCGGGCACCAAGCGTCACCTCGTCACGGACGCCCGCGGCAAGCCGCTGGGCCTGACACTCAGCGGCGCCAACCGCCACGACAGTCGCATGTTGGCCGCCACCCTGGATGCCGTGCCGCGCGTTCGGACTGGAGGACGGGGACGCCCTCACCGCAGGCCCGGCAAACGGCACGCCGACAAGGCCTACGACCATCGCCGCTGCCGAAGCGACTGCCATGCGCGCGGCATCATCCCGCGCATTGCCCGGCGTGGGATCGAGAGCAGCGCCTGGCTGGGCCGCCATCGCTGGGTCATCGAGCGTACCTTCGCGTGGCTGAACCAGTTCCGGCGCCTGGTGATCCGCTACGAACGCCGCGCCGACCTTCACCACGCGCTGACAACACTCGCCTGCGCCGTCATATGCCTGCGCCAGATCAGACGGTTTTGTCCTTAGCTTTAAGAAAGCCAATCCTTCGCCGTTCGTTCCGCTGGAGAATGACACAGAATGGACGGTGCCTGAGGTCGTCCGAGGGATCGTAAGCTGGTCCGCCCTCGAGCCGACATAACAGATGACAGGGTCCGTAGAAGCGTTCCGGAATCCGGAACTCTGCCTGCAAGACAACGCACCTAGCCCCGCCTGCTCCCTGGACCCGAGATTCATCACGTCGCTGACGACCTTTCAGGGCCTTTCCGCGACGCCAGATGTTCGCCCCAGACAAGGTTCTCGACGATGCATGACAGACAGATCAACGAAGCGACTGCCATACCCCCGCTCGGGCCCGGCTTTGCCGGTAATCAACACACGGCGGCCCTGGTGATCGCACCGGGTGACCTGCCGTCGACGGACCCGTTCTTCCTGATGGCGGACGACAACGTCACGACGGCGGGCCCGTTCGGCGAAGCCCATCCGCATGCCGGGCTAGAGACGGTCACCTTCATGTTGAACGGCTTCATGGAGGACGGCGCGGGACGCGTGGAAGAAGGCGACGTCGAGTGGATGACGGCCGGCAGCGGCATCATCCATAATGAGGAGACGGTCGTCTCGGCCGGGATGCGGCTGTTCCAACTGTGGCTCATCCTTCCCGAGCACGATCGGAACATGCCCCCCCGCGTTCAGATCCTGAAGCGCGACGAGATGCCGGTCCGCCTCGAACCCGGTGTCGAGGCCAGGGTCTACAGCGGTCGCTCAGGTGACGTAGCTTCCACGACCATGAACGCCGTCCCGGTGACCCTCATTGACATCCGCCTGCAGCCGGGCGCGGGCTTCGAGCAGGATCTTCCGGCGTCCTACAACGGCTTCGTGGTCGGACTGGAGGGCGAGGCGCTCGTTGGAGATCGCTCGTCGGTGATTTCTGTCAGATCCGTCGGCTGGACGCATCCTGTCGCCGAGGAGGGTGAGAGCCGACTGCGGCTGACCGCAGGTCCATTGGGCGCGCGCATCCTGGTCTACGCAGGCCAGCCCCAGAATATCCGGGTGGCCGCGCGAGGCCCGTTCATCGCTGGATCCGCGCAGGAGCTGGAAAGCTACTACCGAAGCTACCGTCACGGCGAGTTCCCGCATGCTGAGTCTCTTTCGGGATAAATCGGTCGCGACGAACGGCCGTCAGATCACGGGTCCGAACTTGTCGACCAGAAAGGCCACCAGCGCCCGCACACGGGCGATGCTGGCGCGCGCGGGCGGCATGAGGAGGTGCAGGCCGCCGCCCTCGTGGGGATGCTCGGGCAGGACATGCTCCAGGTCACCCTCCTCCACGGGACGTTCCACCATGAACCAGGGGAGGATGATGACGCCGAGCCCCGCGCAGGCTGCGGCGAGCATCATCTGCCCATTGTCTGTGCGCAGCCGCGAGTTGACCCGGACGTATTCCCACCCGTCCGGCCCTTCGAAACGCCACTGGTTCGTGGCGTTCTCGTAGAGAATGACGTCATGCCCCGCCAACTCGCTCGGGCGGGCGGGACGGCCGCGCGCGTCCAGATAGGTGGGGCTTGCCACCACCGCCGCCCGGACGGTTGCGAGCCGGCGCGTGATCAGGCTCGAGTCAGGCAGGTTGCCGATCCGCACCGCGAGGTCATAGCCCTCGTTGATCAGATCGGCCTTGCGATCCTCGAAACGTATCTCAAGCTGGATCTTCGGGTGCAGCGCGGCGAAGGCGGCGAGCAGCGGTGCCAGACAGAACTCTCCGAAGGCCAGAGGCACCGAGATGCGCAGATGGCCAGAAATCTCGGTCGTCAGTTGCCCGACGGCCTCTTGAGCGGATTCCAGTTCCGCCAGCGCCGCCGCCGCCCGGAGATAGTAGGTCCGCCCGGCATCGGTGAGCGAGGTGCCTCGCGCGGTCCGCGTCAACATCACCGCGCCCAGGGTCCTTTCAAGCTGGCTGACCCGGCGGCTGACGATGGACTTGGCGATGCCCAGACGTACGGCGGCCTGGGCCATGCTGCCTGCCTCCACGACACAGGCGAACGCCCGGACGTCCAGAAGGTCTACGGTCTTGGGTTCCGGCATTAGCAACTCTCCATTCCAGCGAGATGCACTTTAGGGACGTCGGCAAGCGTGGCTAGTTAGCAGAGCCGCAGCCCGACCCTAGCCCCCCGCAGGTTTCGGCACTTCGTGAGGAGAGCGCATTGCCGAATCTGTTCGAATCCAACTTGGAGGGCGGCGTTTGAGCGTCCTCGCCCGGGCCGCGGTCGTCGAGGAGAAGGACGCCGCCTTCACCTTCCGCAAGGTAATCGTCGAGGAGCCTCGTGCCGACGAAGTTCTTGTCCGCATGGTCGCGACCGGGATCTGCGCGACGGACGCCCATGTCCAGCACCAGCATCTTCAGGTGCCATTGCCGGCCATCCTCGGGCACGAGGGCGCAGGCGTCGTGGAGCGCGTCGGATCCGCGGTGAGCCACCTGAAGTCCGGCGACCATGTCGTGCTGTCCTACCACTCCTGCGGTCAATGCAAGCCCTGCCTCTCCTCCCACGCCGCCTATTGCGACCACATGTGGGAGACGAACTTCGCCGGCGCGCGTTTGGACGGATCAATCGGTGTCAGATCCGAGGACGTCGAGGGCCTGCACGCCCACTTCTTCGGCCAATCGTCCTTCGCGACCTACGCGCTGGCGCATGCCCGCAACACCGTCAAGGTTCCTGACGATGTTCCGCTGGAACTGCTCGGTCCGCTGGGCTGCGGTTTCCAGACCGGCGCCGGCGCAGTCCTGAAGGCGATGGCGGTCACCGTCGGGGCATCCATCGTTGTCTTCGGGGTGGGGGCTGTCGGACTGGCTGCCATCATGGCCGCCAAGGTCGCCGACGCCGCGACGATCATCGCCGTCGACGTCAGCGCCGAGCGACTGAACCTGGCCGTCGAACTCGGCGCCACCAACGCGATCAACGCGCGCGAGATCGCGGACGTCTCCGCGGCCATTCGGGACGTCGTTCCCAGAGGCGTCGAGTACGTCCTCGATACAAGCGGTCGCAAGGAGAACCTGGACGCGGGCGTCGCCGCATTGGCACCTATGGGACGCTTCGGCTTCGTCGCCTTCAACGATCATTCGGGCGCGGTTGTGGACGCGTCCCGGCTGATGGTCGGGCAGCAGTTGCAAGGGGTCATCCAGGGCGACGCCGTGTCCGCGCTGATGATCCCCGAGTTGATCGGCCTCTACCGCGGTGGCCGGTTCCCGTTCGATCGCCTGATTACCTTCTACGACTTCGCCGACATCAACCAGGCGTTCGAGGATGCCGGTGCGGGGCGCGTCATCAAGGCAGTGCTCCGGTTCGATCCCCTCTGTCCGCCTGACAGATAACTCACAGCCTTGAACGAGGAGACAGACGATGTGCGATAACCATCAGAAGCCCATCACCGCTACCGACACGCCGGCCTTCTTCGGCATCGACCGCTACGGCTTTCCGGAGGCGGGCGAGCATCCGCTCGACCCGCCTGAATACTACCCGCCGTATTTTTGGGGCGAGCGCTTCCGAAAGCTCGGCTACCACTGCGAGGAGCTGCGTGACGGGTTCTACTGGGTGACCAGCGGCGGTTACGACGCGGCCTTCGTCGTGACGGCCAACGGCGTCATCGCCATCGACGCGCCTCCGACGCTTGGTGAGAACATGCTGGCCGCTATCGAGGAGGTGACCGACAAGCCGGTCACCCATGTGATCTACAGCCACTGGCACACCGACCACATCGGCGCGGCCTCGATCTACGGGCCGGACGTCGAGATCATTGCCCACGAAATCACCAAGGAACTGCTCGAGCGCTTCCCCGATCCGAATCGGCCTGTTCCGACGCTGACGTTCGACAAGGCACATACCCTCATCGTCGGTGGAGTGACGTTAGAACTGTCCTACAAGGGCGAGAACCACTGTCCGGGCAACATCTTCATCTACGCTCCGGCCCAGAAAGTACTGACAGTGATCGACATCCTCAGTCCGGGTAGCGCCACCTTCATGCACTGCGATGCGTCCCAGAACATCACCGCCTGGTACGAGGCCCAGCACCAGATCATGGAATACGACTTCGACTTCCTGGTGGCCGGGCACCACATGAAATACGGAACACCAGAGCTGGTGAAAGAAGGCATAGAGTATTTCGCCGATGTCCTCGAGGGAGCCCAGTTGGCCATCGATCGCTACTCCCGATCGGACCGGTTGATCGACATCCTGCTGAAGCCTGGCCTCGATCGCTTCTGGGTCGGGTCGGAGAACTGGATCAACTCGATGGCCAACTACGCGACCAAGCACGTGCTCGAGAAGAAGACCAGCAACGGCAAGCTCTGGTCTGAGCGCCTCGCCGGCGTTACCACCCAGACCAAGTACCACGCCTACACAGTGCTTGAGTCGATCCGCCTTGAGCGACCGCGTCCGAACTACCGCCTGAGGGGCGAAAACTCTCCCCCGTTTTACGCCTGATCGGCCCTGGTCATCTGCCCCGTGACCAGTCCTTTGGACTGGTCCGGGCAAGATTCGAGTAGGGCATAGCACTACCTGGGCATTTTATGATGAGGTGACAGGAACCTGCGTCGGCAGTGCGGACATCGGATCGGCGTGACGAGATGGCTGAACAGGCGGTCGAGAATGGCGCGTCGCACGGCGGGCAGGCTTGGTGAGGGTGGCGGGCCCGGCATTGGGGGCCGCATTTTCCCCCCGCCTCGTCCGGCGGTGCGCGGCGAGGCGGAGGTGCTGCAGGTAGGCACAGGCGATGCAGCTCATCAACGCGTGTCGGTGCAGGCCTGTCCAGGACCGTCCCTCGAAGTGGCCGAGCCCGAGTTCCTGCTTCAGCTGCTGGTGCGCCTGTTCGCAGATCCAGCGTCCTTTGATGGTGGCCGCCAGCGCCCGCAGCGGTGTGTCGGCGGACAGGTTGCTCAGATAGTACTTCCGCTCGCCGCTAGAGCGCCATTCGCCGACCAGCCAGGCTTCATCACCCGGCAGATGCCGGTTGTTGCCCCAAACCGCGCCGTCGCCCACCCGGATGCGCGCCGCGGCGAACCGGGCCGCCAATGCGCCCTTGGTACCCTGCCGCCAGGCGATGCGGCGCCAGGTTTGCGAGGCCAACACCCTCTCCGCCTCTGCTGGCTCTTCGTTCGGCACTGGCTTACGAGCCCGTCCCTGCGGCGGCACCAGCTGCACGGCGGCGCTGTAGACCTTCTGGTTGCGCGGGATGCCCACCGCCCAGCGCAGATCCCGAGCATCCAGGCCCTGCCGGAACGCCGCACTTGCGCCATAGCCCGCATCGGCCAGCACAGTGCCGAACCGCACGCCCGCCGCCCTCAGCCGGTCGAGTTCGTCCAGTGCGATTTCGGCCTTGGTTCGCGGCGCCATCGCCGCCTCCGGCACGCCTGCCTGGGCACAGCGTGCAGGGTCATCGGTCCACTTCTCCGGCAGGAACAGCCGTAGACCGACCGGAACAGGCACCTCGCCCTGTGCCAGGGTGAGCGACACCAGCGATTGGCAATTGGCCTTCTTGCCGAGTTGGCCGCAGTACTGCGGCAGCACGCCGACTGACATCGTGCCTTTCTTAGGCAGCGCCGTGTCATCGATCACCAGCCAAGCCTGCGGACCGCCGACCAGCTTGTCGGCCTGCTGCGCCAGCACCGACCACAGCGGCGCATCATCCCAGGCGGGGCTGGCGATGAAGTGCTGCAGCTGGTCGTGGCCGCCCAAGCCAAGCCGGGCGGCCATCGGCTGCAGGCTCTTGCGCTCGCCGGGTCCGAGCAGACCCCGCAGGTAGAGCGGTGCCCAGGTGCGGCGGGTCTTGCGCCCCAGAACCTCCAGGAACGGCGCTAGCCAGCGATCCAGATCTGCTCCACCACCAAGGATGCTCGTCATCATCGTCGCCTCCAGCAGGAGGCGTCGCACACCATCAGATCATACGCAAACAAAATGCCCAGGTAGTGCTAACTCGCCGCCATCGCCAGCTACTGGTTATGAGGCCCCACCGTAAACCTGTATCCAGGTCAAGTAGAAAGCCGCCAGTGCACCGTCCTTTATCGGATAAGGCCCCCCTCATCGCTGCTCGAGATTGACGCTCGGGGAGGCGCAGGTGTGAACCTAACCCAATCTACCTGCACCACTGCAGTACCATTGGTTGTGAGGCCACCCCATTCAGGATTGTCGGTTGGCCAGATATTAAACACTAAGTGTGCAGGGGTGGAGGGAAGGATACCGCGGTGTTGGGCGACCAACATGTCGTTGACAAAGAATTCGACTCCCGTTTCCTGCCATTCGTACCTGAGCCTGACCCAAGTACCCGTAAAGGCCTTATCATGGATGTGCAGACTGTGTTCCTTGGTGTCTGGAGAAATCCAGGTCACGGTATGCAGTGCGGCAGGGTCGCGGCCCTCGAACTCGAAATCAATTTCTGTCCGCGAGCCATCTACGTAGGACATCATTGCGATGATCGTCCCGTTGAGATTCGGCAGCATTACCAACGCTTCGTAGGTCCCGAACCCAAAGCGCTCGCAGGTATAGGCCTCCGCTGCGGCCACTCTGCGATCCTGAACCCCTATCTTCAGCACAAGGTGCCCGTTTTCAACCGACACGGACGCCGCATCCCAGCGGCCACTCAGTCCGTCCTTGGCCCAGAACGGCATGTAGGAATCGCCGCTGATGCACCAACGGGACTTATTGAGGTCATCGAAGGAGTCTGCCCAGCCACCAGGGCCGGGGTCCGGAGGCGGTGATGGCGTCGACTGGCCGGAACTCCCAGGCTGCAGTGACAGCGAAGGAGCTGGTATCGCACTAGCCGCAACGGCGATGGCCAATGACAGTGTCGGCGTCCACCTCATGTCGACCTTGGCATTCGTATTTTCCTTCCGTCCATGGATTGTTGGGTCATCTTGCCTCCTCCGGCCAGTCCAAATTCCAAGCCTGTACTTTGCAAAAATAAATCATAATCTCTGCAATTGCTTGCGCGTTATCGTGTAAAGATCATAAATACTTCAAGGTAAGTTCCATCTGTGCGCGAGATATTAGGATTTTCCTACGTTATCACACAAACATCGGTTGCATTATCGAAACTATGTGCAGAATGTAAGCCCACGACTGCGAATCTGAATGTCCTGAAGGTCTTTAAAATGAATGGTATTGAAGCAAGCGATGTGCTGCGCGTCGCGGTGGTCAGCGGCCTTATTGGTTTTGGTGTCTTCTGTGCATCCTACAGCCTGGCCGTTTGGTTTCGGCGCAACAGGTCCAGGCCAAATAAGCTGACCCGCTTCAGCTTCTTTGCTCTGACTCTTGGTATTTTCGGCGCGGTCGGAAACTGGGCTTACAATGAGTTCAGTCAGCGTAACGGCATCGTCGGCGGCCAAGATTTGTTTGTCATTCATGCCAAGCGCAACGTGGCGGTCGAGAGACTGGTTACAGAAGGACAGGTCAAGAAAGGTGACAGCATCGCTGTTTTTCTTCCACCATCACTTGATGAGCAGTTGGCAGTGATCGACAGCCACATCAAGCAGGCTTATTCGAAGATTGAATACTTCAATCTTCGAACTTTGCCAGTGGATGCATTGTTGCTTCAAAAGCAGGCCCAAATCCGCCAGCAGATTCAACAAGTCCAGATGATGACGCTCGACATTCAAAAATCGCGCCGCGAAACGGAGCGTGCCTATCTGGATGCAACGACGCAACATGCTGAGAAGCGGAGCCAGAATGATCTTCAGATTGCGGCAGAGAAGCAGGCATTGGCAGCATCTACGCAACAGACCAGTATTGCGCAGACCGCCCTGAACCGTGCCTTAGATCTCCGGAACCGGGGTGGGATCGGCACAGTGGTCGCGGTAGAGGAGAAGGCTAGCAATCACCTGACTCAAAGCCTCGCTCTCAACCGCGCGCAGGCTAACCTCGCATCGCTTGCCGATTACCGCCGGGTACTGGACGAGAGCTACGGGCGTACCCTCGGTTCGCTCTCAGATCAAATGGCGAAACTCGACGGCGATTTAACGGCTAAGCAGCAGGCCGCGGCTGAATTGGCAGAGCAGGTGGTAGCCAACGAGGAGGCTGTCAGCAAGGATCGACAGCGCGCCGCAAACGAAACTGCGCGGGAGCGCGAAGCTGCTATGCACGAGCACGAAGCCTTGCGAGCCGAGCGCGCCAGCATGCTGGCCGTGACGCAGGTGAAGGCACCCTTCTCGGGCGAGGTGGTATACCGTCATCCTGCTCCCGGTTTTGCGCCAGAAAACACACCCGTTCTTGCACTCTCTGCAGGCAGCGGCTTCATCGCCCGGATCTGGGTTCCGACTGAAGAAATCGACTCGATCAAGGCAGCTGGCAAGGTCCAGCTTGCTCTTGAGCAGCCGATACTAAACAAATTCTTTCAGGGCGAATTTCGTCGCTTTGAGGAAGCACCTTATGAGAAAAATCGCGTCATCGCGGTTTTTGATGTCAAGCTTCCGCTCGAGGCCATCACCCTTCTTGCCGGCGCAGGAAACCCCGTACAGGCCAAGCTACTCTGGCGACCTGACCTAATGGCAAGCTATCCCTTCCGGGGAAGCTTAGTTCTCGCCATAGCAGGCTGCGTCGGAATGTTTGGGAGCGGCCTGCGGCGCAGGGCGACCGACGAGTTCCCACTTGCTGCCCAACTTGAGGAGGCCCTGCTTGAAGACCGCCTGCACGAGGCCGCTTTCCGCTTCCACGCTCTGCTGCGCCAGGGACGGCTTGATGACGACCCGGATCTTGTCCGCACTGTGATCCGCCTTGCAGAGCGTATAGGCGAACCAGCACTCAGCGCCTTGCGTGAAGAGATCGTGTTCGACGAAGAGTTCGAGAACGCGCTCCGCGAGTGGAGCCGCCGCAGTTATGACCCTGCTCTTATCGCTCTTCTCGACCAGGTCCGAAATTCTTCTGTTCTCACAGCCATATCTTAAAGACAATGGCAGAGGCGACAGCACCCGCCGGAGAGTTCCGGGCGAAGCCCAGAAGCTATCCTCGCTGGGTCATCAATTTTCTTGCGATCGTCACCTTCTTCTACGGCCTCGTGCTCAGTTTCACGTTGCCTTGGACCATTCATGAAACGCTCTTTTCCCCGGACACTGGACTTGCGAACCGTGGTCCAATAGCGGTGATCTTGGGCTGCGCTCTGATCATCATAGCGGCGCTGATCCTGCTCCGCTGGCTTATGGTGCAAGGATTAGCCTTCTATGAGCACGATCGGCTGCGCCGTAACCCTTGCCAAGCTCTCACGAAGGCGCCATTTGTCTCCATTCTTGTCCCAGCCTTCAATGAATCAGAGACAGTGATTGGAGCTCTGAAGTCTCTGATCGGTCTTGACTATCCGAACTATGAAGTCATTTTCGTTGATGATGGATCCACTGACGACACTTTTGTGAAGGCTTTTCCACTGGCAGGGCAGTATGCCAACTGCACTCTCCGCGTCTACACGAAGCCGAACGGGGGCAAGTGGAGCAGCCTGAACTTTGCCTATCACAAGGCGAAGGGAGATCTTCTCCTCTGCGTAGACGCTGACTCCGGGTTGGCTCAGGATGCTCTCCGCACCATGGTGCCCAGAATTCTTGAGCCGGGGGTAGTCGCTGTCTCGGGCCAAGTTACCATACGGAACCGTTACAACTTCCTTACGCGCCTGCAGGCCGCTGAGTACCTCCTCGGTAACGGTGGCATGCGCATGGCCCTGAGCGCATTAGGCGCTGTAACCGTCGTGCCTGGTCCTATAGGCCTTTACCGGCGCGAGATCATGGAAAGGGTTGCCCAGATCCCAGACACAGGGCCGACAGCCGCAGCCCACCAGGGCCCGGGGGCTGTGCAGGGCCCGCTGTCAGGGGAAACCTTCGCCGAGGATTTCCAGCTTTCGCTATCGGCGCTGGCGCTCGGTGGGCGTGTCGTCTACGAACCTCGGGCCTACGCCTACACGAAGTGTCCAGACGACATCGCTGCGCTCATGAGCCAACGCTACCGCTGGATGCGTGGAACCTGGCAAGTCTATGGGATCTACCTGCGGACTCTGCGAAAGCTTGTCAGATCGGAGAAGAAGGCACTGCTGCTACCAGTTGTAATGACTGTGCTCTACCCTCTGGACATCTATCTTGTCCCGCTGCTGAATTTTTTCTTCTGGGGTGCGATCGCAGCCTCGCTGGCCCTGGGTGAGTCGATGGGTTTCGTTATCGGCTGGATCTGCTCCGTGTCACTCCTGAATGTCATGACCGCGATGATCTACATCCTGGAGCAGGATGATGATGTTGCCCTGGCACCGCTGATCCCCATCCTCGATCTTTACCAGAGCATCCTGGTGAACAGCGCTTGGGTGATTGCTGCCGTTGACGAGGCCCGCGGTACCCGGATGCGCTGGTCGTAGTGAGCGTCCTCCACCTAGACCAGATGTCCGTCTGAGGCGGGGTGGCCCGCCTTGAACTGTGCAGGAATGACGAGGGTTGCGCCGCGTGGGCCGGCGCCTTGCCTCAGCACAGGAGACGGGCCGTGGGAGAGCATATCAGTTTTGTTTGGCTGGACGTGCGCAAGGCGACGACTGCCGTGTGTGTTGCGGAGGCCGGCCGGGATGGCGAGGTGCGGTTCGCGGGCGAGATCCCGAACGATCCCGTGGCTCTCGACAGGCTGGCGGCTCGGCTCGGCCGGGGCGGCCGGGCATTGCGCTTCGTCTATGGTCGAAGGCACTGCCTTCGACGGCCCATGCGGCTACGGAGTGTACCGACACCTCCGGAGCCGCGGCCATGAATGCGTGGTGGTCGCGCCGAACCTGATCCCGCGCAAACCTGGCGATCGGATCAAGACTGACCGACGGGACGCAACGGCACTCGCCCGCCTGCATCGGGCCGGCGAGCTGACGCCGGTCTGGGTGCCGGACCCAGAGCACGAAGCCATGCGGGATCTGGTCAGGGCGCGGGCCGACATGGTGGAGGCGCTGCGCAAGGCACGGCAGCGGCTGATGGGATTTCTGCTCCGGCACGGGCGGAGCTACGACGGCAAGCGCTGGACCTGGCCGCATCGCAAGTGGCTGATGGAGCAAACCTTCCCGCACCCCGCCCAGCAGGTCGCCTGCCAGGAATACCTCGATGCGGTGAACGAACTGGAGGCGCGCATTGAGCGCCTCACCGGCCGCATTCGTGATCTTGTGCCGGCCTGGGGCATGGCGCCCGTGGTTGAGGCATTGCAGGCAATGCGTGGCATCTCGCTGATCGTCGCCTCGGCCTTGGTGGCCGAAGTCGGCGACATGCGGCGGTTCGACAACCCTCGCCAGCTGATGGCATATCTCGGCCTCGTGCCGTCGGAGCATTCCAGCGGAGCCAGACGCCGCCAGGGCGCGATCACCAAAGCCGGCAGCGCCGCTTGCGCGGCGCATGCTGGTCGAAGGTGCCTGGACCTATCGGCTGCCCGCTCGAGTATCCGCGCAGATGAGGCCCCGCCTGGCTGGACTGCCGCGGGAGGTGCGCGAAGCCGCGTGGAAAGGACAGCTGCGCCTTTGCGCCCGGTACCGGCGCCTCCAGGCTGCTGGCAAGCGGCCGAAGGTCGTCGTGACCGCGATCGCGCGCGAGATGGTGGGGTTCGCCTGGGCGATAGGGCGCATGGTCGCGCCGCCAACCGTGGCGGCTTGAGGCATCCGTCAAAGAGACAGCAGAGGAGAAGTCGCCAAGCAGACGAGACACTCGGGCGAGGAGGTGGAACGGTCAGGGGAACCCTCGGCAGACACTACGGGGAGGCTTCGCACCGATCCCCGCCACTAGACAGAGGAAGCCCCGCGACGATCAAGGTCATGCGGTACCCAACCCGCGCATCAGAGCTTGATCAACCGTCGCTCGTCATCCGCCTCCTCACCCGAACGCCTCTGAATCGAGAGCAACGCCTGCACGGCGACTGGTGACGCGCGCCCACCCCTTGAATGGACGGGCATCAGAGCGTCCGGTTGTAAGACTTCCTTGGCATTCTCGGCGATGATGCGGGCCTTGGCGATGTCTTGCGGCCCGGCCTGCCCGGCAGGCTTGGTGCCGCGCGGCTTTCGTCGCGCGGCAAGGCGCTCGACGACAACCTGGTTTGGTGTCCGGCCCTGCAGGACGCGCTGCGCCGGGCGTTGTAGGCGGCGTTGAACCCGCGCAGCATCTGCTCAAGGTCGCGATGGGAAGAGATCGTGATGCCCAGCACTTCGCTCTCGATACGGCCGTTGAAGCGTTCCACCATGCCGTTGGTCTGCGGCGTATAGGGACGGGTGTGACGATACTCGGCACCCAGCTTGGCACAGGCCTTCTCGAAGGTCGGCGAGAAGCAACCGCCATTGTCGGTCAGCACATGGGTGATGCGGAATGGAAAGGCAGCCGCCGCCTCGCGCAGAAAGGAGACCGCGCTGTTCGTCGTCAGGTCGTCCTTCACGGCCAGATGGACGGAGCGCGAGAAGCGGTCGATGGCCACAAAGAGGTAGCGCTTGCGGCGCTGAAAATCGGCCGTTTGCAGCATGGGCAGCTGCTTGATATCAATATGAATGAAGCCGAAATCGTAGTCCTGGAACTTCTCCGCACCTCTGGCGGGACGCTCCGAGGCTGCGGGACGACGTCGGTTCAGCCCCTCGGCCTTGAGGATGCGCCAGATGCTGTCGCGGTTGAGGTGCGGCAGGAAGTGCCGGACGACGAAGGTCAGGTCGTCGAGGGCGAAGCTGGTCCTCTCGCGCAGCAGGCAGACCACCGCGCGCTCCCCTGCGGTCGCCTTCCAGGGCAAGCTATGGGGGCGGGCGGAGCGGTCCAGGCAGTCGGCGGGCCCGCGCTGGCGCCACTTGCGGATGGTCTCGGTGCTGACGCCGTAGCGCCGGGCCAGCAGTCCGGTAGGCGCCGAGGAGCGGCCGATCTCGGCACGGACGGCCGGAGTGGTGCGGGCATTCGCGTGGATCTGGTGCATAACTCACCTCCGCCCCAGGACAGCGCGTGGCAGGCACTCGAACCGGCGGCGATGGTCCAGGATCGCCAGACCAACCGGGTCCCAACAATGTTCCGCGACCAGACAGCTAGGCACGGAGGCATCACGAGGCAAGGAATGACGTCACCTCGGGGGGCGGAAAAGCTGATGGGCTCGCATCAGCTCTTTTCGAAGGTGGAACCGTGAGGCCACATTCTCCAGCGGATCTTACGAGAGAGCCGGCCTCGATGGGGAGAAGAGGCCGTGAGGGTGTCGGGACGGGACAAAGGGCAGGCTGACGTCCCACCTCGCGGTGGGCCGGGTGCCTGGGCCAGCGCGACCGTCGGCGTTCCCGTCAGCGTCCGCGGCTCAGGCCCGCCCCCCCAGCACCTCAATGGAGGGGGAGCGGGGGTCCATAGACCGCAGCCTGGGAAATTCGGGATCGTCAGTTAACTTGGCCGGCCAATCACCGTTCCAATGTCGTTGCAAGATAGCTTCTCGGTGAGAATCAACAGGCTCACGCTAAAGCGCCAGCTGAACATTCAGACGGCAGGTTTGGCAGATCTTGCTGCCGCCCATAAAGATCCTGGGTTCATCCGATCCGGATATCGCGCAAGCATCTCGTTGTAGAGATCGAGATGGGTCGAGGCCCTTAGCAACACGGCGTTGAAGTCCTGAATGTAGCGTCGTGTGGCGTCGATATGGCGCGGGGAGTTGTCCGGACTCGTGACCGCGTGTCCCGCGACAACCGCCTTGGGTTCCAAGGCTTCGATGACATCGAGCGCATGCAGCCACTCTGACCGCGCGGCTGCATCGCATTCAGCAAGATAAAGGTGTGTTTCATTATAGACGGCATCACCGGATACAACCAATCCAAGAGACGGTATGTGCAATGCGGTGGTCTCTGACGTATCGGTGTGGCCAAGAGGAACAATCAGCAGTTCCTCGCCTTCCAGTTCGAACCTGTCCCCTTCAAGGGCCTGTGGCGCCGCGAAGCTTGCTGGAAGCTGTCCCGCGAAACGTGGCTCCCAGAAGGACTTGATGAACGCGGGCTCGATTTGCTGCTTGATGGCCTCTGCCACCGGCCTCGCCGCGATGGCCCTTGCAGCCGGGAACCGCCCTAGCAAAAGGGCCAGCCCGAAATAGTGGTCGCCGTGAGCATGGGTGACATAGATCGTCGTGAGGTTCTTGCCGCTTTCCGCGACCCATTCGACCAGTTCCTTCGACTGCTGCACCGGCAGGAAGGTGTCGATCAGGACCGCGTCATTGTCTCCGGTGATCAGGGTGACAGTGTTGTTGACCCATGCGAGATCCTCCTTGCCGGGCGGAATCCCCTGGGTCGAGCTACCACGCTTCTTGGTCAGGATCTTCCAGTCTAGCTTGATCATTTGGCTGCCTTTCGAACGATTGAGGCAAGGTTCAGCTCATGAGGGGTGGACGCAGCATCGGCTGACAGCATCGCCCATGGAAATGTCGATCTGGCCCAGGCCAGGGCCGGCATGCCCATCCCTGGTCCGAGGATCGCTTCGGCTTCAAGCCCGCTTGCGACCGTGCTTCACCACTTCGTGAAGCTCAGACGTAGCGGTCGGCCGGCTTGCCGTTGGCGAAGTTCGGCCGCATCGCCAGGCGGGCGGCCTCGAACGCTTCCCATTGCCGGACATCAGGCAGCGGGGGGATGGTCACCGCCTCTCGCCGGTCGAAGCCGGCCAGAGCGGCGTCCACCAGGTCATCAACCTCCATCAGGCCATCGATCTCATCGATGTTGCGGCCAGAATGCCGCCAGATGTCGGTGCGGGTGGCGCCCGGCAGCACCGCCTGCACATAAACGCCGGCAGGCCCGAATTCATGAGCGAGGGATTGCGAGAAGGTGAGCATATAGGCCTTGGTAGCCCCGTAGATGCCCGAGGTGAGTTCGGTGGCAAGGCCAATCACGGAGCCGATATTGACGATCGCGCCCGTGCCGCGCGACGCCATGCCGGCAATGGCGGCGCGGGCCAGAAGGGTCGGGGCCGTCACGTTCAGCCGGATCAGCGCTTCCAACTCCGCATCGGCGACCTTCGCGAAGCTGGACGCGACATTCGCACCGGCATTGTTGATCAGAATGTCGATCGGCGCACCCGACCGGATGCGGTCCACGACCCGGGCGACCTGCGCCGGGTCCGTGAGATCGGCGGTGATCATCTCGGCCTGGATGCCGTATCGGGCGCGCAGGTCGCGGGCAAGCGCCTCAAGCTTATCCGCGCTGCGTGCAACGAGCACGAGATCGTGGCCACGGGCCGCGAGGCGATCGGCATAAACGGCGCCGATGCCGCCGGAAGCGCCGGTTACGAGAGCGGTGGGCATCATAATAGTCTCCCTGGTTGATCCTGACGGTCTGCGTCAGTAATAGATGATGATCGTCATCTTGATTAGATGTTTATCATCATCTATGTGTCAAGGCACGAGGAGTTAAACATGCGCAACAGCCAAGCCATGAAGGACAGGAACCGCCGCCGCATCCTCGACGCCGCCGCCCCCCTCTTCCGCGGGCGCGGCGTGCAGGGCGTGTCCGTCGCTGACGTGATGCAGGCGGCGGGAATGACCCATGGAGGATTCTACCGGCACTTCGCCGACAAGGACGATCTCGTTGCCGAAGCGCTCGTCAACAGCGCGGCACAGCGCGCGGAGGAGCGGCAGAAAGCCGGGCTGAACGATCTTGCGGCCTATGCCACGGCCTATCTCTCGCCCGCACACCGCGAACGGCGTGCCGAAGGCTGCATGTTCGCCGCGCTCGGTTCGGAGGTCGTGCGGGGGCCGGATGGTGGACGGCACGCCATGACTGAGGCGATGCGCAACCTGGTCGAGACGCTTGCCGAAACCGCTACTGGGCGGAATGCACAGGAACGCCGTCAGGCAGCGCTGGCCAGCTGGTCCGCGATGGTCGGCGCGCTGACCCTGTCGCGGCTCAGTGACGATGCTGCGCTCGCCGACGAGATTCTCGATGCCACCCTCAAGCTGATCGTCACTCGCCTGAGCCGCAAGGTGCCGCCGACCGGTCTGACGGCGGCAACGACCTCGTCATCGGCACCAGCCGAACCGCAGGATTCACCCTGCTAACCTTCGCAGCGCTTCGGTAGCGGTTCCCGTTTCAAGATCACCAGAGATGGATGCTTCCGCCCTGTTTGGCTCATTCCTCTTTGGCTCGATCGAGTGGCCGAATCGGGTCGTCATGAGGTCAGTGGCCCACTGTTCCAGCCTGTCCGGGATTCCGAGTGAGGCTTCGGCGGTTATCGGGCGAAGGGCGGTGTCGGTCTCATAGGCTGTGTGGCACGATTCAGCCTGGCGATCTGGCTGGATTAGGCTCTTGAGGAGGCGGCAGTCCGTTATCCACCAGGAGAGCCAAGTGCGACCCGCCCCAGCGCTGCAGCCGAGACGGTGCCAACCCAGCGCGACCAGCACCTCCGGACCATCGCGGAGCGCAATGCATGGGTGGGCAGAAGGCCTCTGCTTACAACACGCACGCTTTGGCCGAAGCGAACATCAGCAGACTCAAGCGCGCCATCGGCGGCGCGTTGCATTCGGGCACCGACGAGCACCGTGGGGCCGAGGTGGCCGTCGCTGTAAGGGCGCTGAACCGTATGCTTGCGCTTGGGCGCTCGAAATATGTCCGCATCGCGAGATCGTGCATGCCCCGCAGTTCGATGTGTTGAGAGGCCGGTCCATGCAACGCAGTCGAGCGGGTCCGATGTTCACAAACCACTTGCCGCTAACCTCCTGATTTGACCGTCGCGCCGCCGGCTTTTGAGAATGGCCGGCGTCTGGATCCACTCGGATCAACCCCTAGCTGTCTGGTCGCGGAACATTGTTGGGATCCGGTCGGGCTGGCTATCCTGGACCATCGCCGGTTCGAGTGCCTGCCACGCGCTGTCCTGGGACGGAGGTGAGTTATGCACCAGATCCATGCGAATGCCCGCACCACTCCGGCCGTCAGCGCCCAACCGTGCCAATGTTGCCGTCCAAAGGCGCGCCATAATGCACCGCACCAGGCTCAGAGCCATAGCGCAGGATGTACACCGGGCCGCCGGCATGGGCCGGCTGACCCTTCCCATACGTCACTCTGTAGCTGTCACTTCCAAGATTCTCGACAGTCGCGACATCCCCGCCGATGGCCGGTTTGCAGTTCATGTTGTAGGTGATCCCTCCACCTTCCCCGCCGGTATTGCCGGCTACCTCACAACTCATCAGCACTCCGGTTGTTTGGGCGCTGGCCGGGGCAAAGAAGCCTAGCGCAAGAGCCATGGGAGCGGCGCTCAGAGCGCTGCAGGTTCTCATCGTCTTCATCCTTTTCTTGTATGATGAACGAACGTCATTCGGGCGGCTATTCTCATCCCCTCCCGGCAGAGGAAGCTCAGAGGCTGGTGCCTGAACTCCGCTCGCGGCGCCAACCAGGGAGGACGCCTGTGCATGAAGGATGCAGGCAACCGAGCATCCGAAGATCCTCATCCGGGTCAGCCCCGAGTAGCCCTCATCGCCTGCTATGAAGATCAGGCTTTTCTGACTCATCGAGGCTGACGTCGCTTATGCCGTGCCGCGCCGCGCCCCGCCATTATGCTATGGTATTGCCGGTATCAGCCGTATGGACACTTCGAAGAAGCTGGCTGTTGAGATGCTGCGCCGCTTCAACAGCCCTGGGGAGTGGAAGCCGGGGAATGGCGGCTCAGCCTGGCTTCTCCGATGCCGATGAGCGGTATGCAGCCCTTTCTGCGACGGGAGGCCTCGATACCCCAGCTCGAGTTCAAGCTGGGGATCGATGACCCTTGGCCTGCATAACGCAGTACCGGACGCCGGGACGATCTGGCTCTACCGAGGACGGCTCGGACAGGCGCCCTGCAGGCATATGCGTCGCTCCGCCGTGTCAGCGTGTCCTGACCTCGACGGCCAGAACCTCCTCGTCGGCTCGTGCCTGGTAGCTGAAACGGGCTTGCCCGGCATTGACCGAGCGCAGCAGGCCAACGCCGATGATCAGGCTCTCGTCCACCGTGCGCTGCATCAGGCCACGCAGTTGCTGCGCGCGTGAGGCGTCGTCCAAGGTCGCACGGGCACGCTGGATCAGCGCATCCGTCTCCGGCGAGCCAAGCCCGGTGAAGTTCAGCGTCCCGAGGCCCGGCACCGTACCGGCAGAGTGCAGCTGCGAGCCGAGCAGATAGGAGGTCTCGCCTGTCAGGGAGCCGAAAGCCGTGACGAAGGCCCCGTATTCACGCTTGTTGCGGCGGGTCAGGAAGGTGGCCTGCGGCACGATCTCGACCGTGGTACGGATGCCGATACGCGTCCAGGCGGAAGCCATTGCCTGGCAGATCCGCGGCGTCCGGGTCGGAGAGCAGAACAGGTTCAGGCCAAAGCCCTGCGGGAAACCCGCCTCGGCCAGCAGGGCTCTGGCGAGGTTCAGGTCCTGGCCTGGCACCTGGCGGTCAGCAAGGCCACCGAAGATGAAAGGCGGCGCCGGCTGGTCCGTCGGGTCGGCATACCCCTCCATGATCTGCCGTGCGATCGCTTCCCGGTTCAGTGCCAGCGACATAGCGCGGCGGACCCGGATGTCACGCATGGGGTTGCGGCCTTCCGCCTCGACGCCAGGCGGGTTCGGCCGCTCCACGTCGAGATAGAGATTCGCCGCATAGACGGAAGGGCCGTCGAACAGGGCGAAGCGCTGGTCGCCCCCGATGCGGGGTGCGTCCTGCAACGGGACGTTGTTGATGAAGTCGACGTCACCCGCCAGCAGGGCCGCGACGCGGGCGCTGTCCACCGGAATGGGAACCAGGCTCGCGGTTTCCCAGGGAACCGTGCCACCCCACCATGCGTCGTTGCGGCGCATCACCAGCGGCGCGTTGGTGGACCAGCTTGCGACCCGGAAGGGGCCGGTGCCGATGGCGGCCGCGCCACTGTTGAACTCGGCATTGCCCTTCTCCGCGACCGAGCGCGGGACGATGAAGATCTGCGTCAGGTTCGTCGGCAGAATCGGCAAGGGCCCGTTGGTGCGAACGCGCAGGGTCAGATCGTCCACCGGCTCCACAGCCGTCACACCGGCCAGGTAGATGGTGTAGGGATTGGGGTTGCCCGGCACGCTTGGCACCCGCTGGAAGGAGGCCGCGACATCCGCCGAGGTCAGCGGGGAGCCGTCGTGGAAACGGACGCCGGGGCGCAGCCGGAACTCCCATGTCGTGTCGTCCAGCACCCGCCAGGACTGCGCCAGGCCAGGCTTCAGCTGCATCCGCGCGTCGCGGGTTACCAGCGTCTCATAGATGTTCCGCAGGGCGCCGGTATTGGACAGATTCAGCAGCCAGTGCGGGTCCAGCGTACTGGGCGGGGACTGGATCCCGATCCGCAGGTCCTGCGCCATGGCCGGCGCGGACAGCAGCATGGACAGGCCAAGGGCCAGTCGTGGCAGCATCTTCATGCCATCATCTCCTTGTTCATGCCGGCAGTCCGATTTCCGCAGGGCATCATGCAGGCCGGTCAGTAGAGCTGGCCGGGTGCCAGGACGTTACGCATCTCCGCAAGCCGGCCGTCGAGCCAGCACAGCAGATTCTCCCGGAAGATCGCCGCGATGCGCGCATTCTCGCGCGAGACGGTGCTGGCGGAGTGCGGGCTGATCAGCACGTTGGGCATGGCCCAGAGCGGGTCCTCCGGCGGCAATGGCTCGGGCTCCGTGACGTCCAGCGCGGCAAAGCCGACCTGGCCGTTGCCCAGGGCGGCGCGCAGCGCCGCGTGATCCACCACGGCACCGCGGCCGATGTTCACGAAGGCCGCGCCGGGGCGCATGGCGGCAAAGGCGCTGGCGCCGAACAGCCCTTCCGTCTCCGGCGTATGGGGCACGGTGACGACCACGGCATCGGCCGCCGGCAACAGGTCGAGCAGGCCGGACACCGGCGCGATCTGATCGAACAGCGCCGCATGGGAACGCTCCTGCCCGGGCCGGCGGACCAGTGCGACCACCCGCATGTCGAGCGCCTTGCCGATGCGGGCGCAGCCACGCGCCAGGTCGCCGCCTCCGATCAGCAGCAGCGTGCGGCCGGCCAGGTCCTCTCCGCAATAGCGTATCCAGCGCCTCGCCTCCTGCTCCCGCCGCAGGTGCTCCAGGCCACGGACATGCTGCAGAAGCGCCATGAAGACCCATTCCGCCAGCGGCCCCGCATGGACGCCGCGCGCGGTGGTGACGGTGACGCCACGCTCCGCCAGGCGGAGCTTCGCCGCCAGAGGTCCGACACCCGTGCTTGTCGCCTGGATCCAGCGGAGCCCCGGCATGCCGTCCAGCAGTTCAGCCGGCGGAAAATCCCACAGGATATCAGCCCGCGCCAGCAGCGCCCGCCAGGCTCGCTCCTGTGCGGCATCGCGGGTGAACGGCGCCCCTTTGTGGTCGGCGGTGTAGCGGACAGGCGGCAGCAATCCAGGCTCGTGCAGCACCTCCAGCCGATCGGGCGCGACCTCACGCAGGGCCGCGACATGCTCCGCCTCCAGTGGGCTCGCGATGACGATGGTCTGCCGCCCGCTCACCGCCAGGCCTCCGGCAAGAGGTCGTGCCCGGGTGCCGCAGTCTTCTGTGTCGGAGCGCTCGGCGCCGGCCTGCTGGCGCCGGTGGTCAGGATGCCGGCGCTCACGCCCGGGTCCACCTGGCCACGACAGCATCGGGCAATTGTCTCAGTCATGGCCGGCTCCTCTCCGCCGCGGATATGGTCACGCGCCGCCATGCTCGGCCCGGCCGTGTGTCCAGAAAAGGGGGCCGTAAGCCCGAAGTTTCCCGGTATGTGGAAAGCCGCTCCTGGTGGGAACGATAACGGCGTACCCGGCGGCTCAGCCGTGGCAGGCAGCGACGATCTCATCCGCAGTACGGCGCATCTCGTCGATCAGGCGGTGCGGGTGGATGGCGTCGATCTCCGGCCCGACGAGGCCAAGCGACAGCTCCGGCTCGCCCGCCGCAGCAGGGATCACCAGGCCGAGGGCGTTCACACCGGGATGCCGGAAGCTCTCGGTGACGGCAAATCCATCCTGGCGTGCCCGATCCATCCGGCGCCGCAACAGGTCGGGCGCATGACGGTGAAAGCGGCGGTAGCGATGGTCATTGGTATGCAGCAGCTCCTCGGCTCTGGCCATGTCCATGCTCGCCAGCAAGGCCACGCCGCCAGCGCCGATGCCGATCGGCAAGCGCGTGCCGACCGTTCCCCTGATGGCCATTCCCGAGGCCGGAGGAGTCACTCGCTTAAGATAGACGGTCTCCCAGGCGCTTCGCTGGTTGAGCACGGCGACAGCGCGGACACGGGCAGCAAGGTCGCGCAGAGGTTCCTCGGCCGCGGCGTAACGGTCCATCCGCGCTGCGGTGACAAGGCCGAGTTCAAAGAGCTGAGGCCCCAGCATGTAGCGCTTGCTGTCCAGCTTCTGCAGGAAGCCTTCTTCGACCAGGCAGGCGAGCAGGCGATGAGCGGTCGATGTCTCCAGTCCCGTGCGACCGACTAGTTCTGTCAGCCGGAGCCCAGTCTCATCGGCCGAGCCGACTTCTTTCAGAAGGATCAGAGCACGCCGAAGGCTTCCTGTTCCCTCCTGGCGGGAGCGGCACGATAGGGTCTTTGGCATCAGCGTAACCACCGGGCATTCCATACGATCTACTCTGGCTTCAGCCAGGATGAAGCAAGGGGGATGAGAGCACGCCGGCAATGCGCCGCAAACGCCCAATCCAGGGTGACTGCCCGCTGACGAGAGGGGCTTCACGCACGCCCTGGCGCCGCGCGCCGGCCGGCTGGTTTCCAAAACCGCCGCCCCCTGCCCTGCACAGGCTGTCCACCCGGTCATCCACAGCTCTGTCCCCGTGATCTGGGGACAAGTCCTGGCCGGTGCGGCGGGACAGGAACCCTTCGGTGCGGGGCCGGGCCTTCCAGGCACGCGTCAAGTGGATAGAAGCTGGCGGATCGGAGCTTACGCTCTGGCGGTGCCTCCCGCCTCATGTCCTGGTCCGGGCCGCGATACTGCCGCTGTCACCATGAAGATGGTAAGGTCTGGCATATCCGTTGCATGCGATAGCGCGTGCGGCAGAATCCGTCGCTCACCTCTGAGAGGCCACCATAATGCGTATTTCCTTGGCCAGCCGGCACGGGCTGGCACGACTGGCCCTTGCCGCCACTTTTGGCGTCACGCTGGCGGCCACCGCGGCCTCCGCCCAGGGCCAGCAACCTCATCAAACCCTGCGGGTGGTGCTGATCAACGACCTGACGGCCATCGACCCGGTCCTCTCCCAGGCCGCCCTGGTACGGAACCATGGCTTCTTCGTCTATGATCAGCTCTTCGCTTTCGACAGCGAAGGGAAGGCGAAGCCGCAGATGGTGGATCGCTACACCGCCTCACCGGATGGCATGCACTATAGTTTCGTCCTGCGCGACGGGCTGGTCTTCCATGACGGGCAACCGGTGCGCGCGGCGGATGCGGTGGCCTCCATCAGGCGCTGGGCGCAGCGGGATATCGTGGGCCGGGCGCTCGCCGCCGCCACGGCCTCGATGGATGTCGTGGATGAGAAAACATTCACCATCACCCTCTCCCGCCCCTTCGCCCTCGTTGTGGAGGCGCTGGCCCGCCCCACTGGCAGCGCGCTGTTCGTGATGCCGGAGCGGATCGCCAGTACGCCGGCGAATGTGGCCATCACCGACCCGACCGGTTCAGGCCCCTTCACCTTCAGCACCAGTGACTGGCGCGTGGGTGACCGTGCCATCTACCGCCGTAACCCGGCCTACAAGCCGCGGGCCGAGGCGGCGGACGGGCTGGCCGGAGGCAAGGTGGTGAAGTTGGAGACCGTCGAGTGGCTGGCCATGCCGGACCCGGCCACGGCCGCCGCCGCCCTTCAGAATGGCGAGATCGACTTCATCGAACAGCCGACGCCCGATGTCGTGCCCACGCTGGAACGAAACCGGCAGGTGCGGACGATGGCCTATAACCCCGTTGGCTTTCAGGTCTGGCTACGCCTCAACCACGCCCAGCCTCCCTTCAACGACCCTCGTGCCCGGCAGGCACTGTTGCACGTCATCAAGCAGCAGGATGTGCTGGACGCCATGGGCGTGCGCGCCTCCGAGCAGATCCCGGACTGTCCGGCGTTTTTCTTCTGCGGCACACCTCTGGAAAGCCGCGCGGGCGCCGTCGGGCTGGGGACGCCTGACCTGAACCGCGCCCGTGCCCTGCTGAAGGAGGCGGGTTACAATGGCGCGAAGGTGGTCTTCCTGAATGCCACGGACACGCCCCTGAACAACGCATCCACCCTCGTGCTCGCCGATGCCATGCAGCAGGCGGGCCTGAACATGGACGTGGCCTCCATGGACTGGGGCACGCTGACGCAGCGCCGTAACCGGCGTGAGGCGCCGGAGGCCGGTGGCTGGAACCTGTTCGTTACCGTAGCGAATGTTCTGGACGGGCAGAATCCGCTGACCAACCAGTATCTCGCGAGCACGGGTGACGCCGCACCTGCGGGCTGGCCAAAGGATGAGGAGCTGGAAGCCCTGCGCCGCTCCTGGTGGGAGGAAAGTGACCCGGCGAAGCGCCAGACCATCCTGGCTCAGGTGCAGGCACGAGCTTTCCAGGTTCTTCCCTATATCCCTGCCGCGCAATTCCGCACGCTGGCTGCTTATCGCAGCAATGTCGAAGGGCTGCAGCCGACCACCGTCCCGGTGTTCTGGGGTGTGGAGAAGAAGCAGTAGAAGGCGGGGACGGGGGGGTATTCCCCCCTCCCCTTCCCCGGGCTCTGCCAATCTTTCAAGGTCCCTTCCGTGTATGAGAGGCACGGCGCGCAGCTGTGTATGGCGACATCTACTCCGCCTGGCTGTTGCTCAGGGAAAGAGATGCGGCCACTCGATTGCTGCCGGAGCAAGCCTGTAAGTCGTGCCATCCGGTATCGCGTCGCCAGAGACGCCTCGTGTTGCACAAGTGCTCGTTTCACGGCGTAGCGGTTCCTCAGTAACCGTCGTCTGGTCCCCCTCCAGTTCAGCGCTTGACGTGACCTGCTGCCCTGGCCGTCTGTGCCGGGTTATCCTGCATGCCGGTTGGGGGTTGAGGCGGGATGGCGGGCGAGGACGATCTCCGGGAGCGGCTCCGCAAGATCGAGGCGTTGATCGCAGGTGCAGGAACGGCGGGTGAGCGGGAGGCAGCCGGGGCGGCGTTGGAGCGGGTCAAGGCGCGCCTGGCCGAGCAAGCCCGCTGTGACCCGGCCGTGGAGCAGCAGTTCTCGATGCCGGACAGTTGGTCCCGGCAGCTCTTCGTCGCCCTCTGCCGCCGCTACGGGCTGAGGCCCTGTCGTTATCCCCGCCAGAAGCGCACGACGGTGATGCTGCGTGCGCCCAAGGGCTTTCTTGATACGGTCCTCTGGCCCGAGTTCCTGGAACTGGAACTGGAGCGGGCGCTGCGGGCGCACCTGCAGGGCGTGGCCATGCGCATCATCCATGACGCGGTCCATGCCGATACCAGTGATGCGGAGGAGGTAAACCCCGCCTTGCCGGGGTTCTGATGGCTACGCCGCTGCGGCGGTGTCCCGGCCCCAGTTCCAGGGGAGAAGGGCATCAAGCCCGTTCGAGCGCATGTCGCCGCGGACCATCCGCTGCAGCACGTCGGTCAGCCACGCCTCGGGTTCAACGTCATTCATCAGGGCCGTCCGGATCAGCGTCGCGATGGCCCAGTTCGCGCCACCTGCCGCGCTGCCCGCGAACAGCGCTGCCTTGCGGGTGACGGCCACGGTCTGATCTGCCGCTCCACCGTGTTTGTATCCATCTCCAGCCTGCGGTCCTCGAGGAACCGCACGAAACCGCCCCAGTAGCGTAGGCCGTAGCGGATGTCCCCGGCGAGTTTGGAGCCCTGGCTGAGGCGATCCAGCTGTGCCCGAAGTCAGGTCTCGAGGGCGGCGACCAGCGGCGCGCTCCTCTCGCGACGGATGGCGCGACGCTGCTCCGCCGAGCGGCCGCGGATCTCGCGCTCGATCCGGTAGAGCTCCCTGATGCGCAGCAAGGCCTCGGCGGCGATGGGCGACTTCGTGCCCGCATGAACCTCGAAGAATCGTCGGCGCAGGTGCACCCAACAGAAGGCCAGCGTCACCGAGCCGTCGTGGCGCTCCCGCCGCATGGCCTTGAACCCGTCATGGCCGTCGACCTGCAGCACGCCCCAGAACCGGCCGAGATGAGCGGCGGGTCGCGCTCCCTTGCGGTCCGGTGCGTAGGCATAGGCGACCGCCGGAGGAGCCCGCCCCAGCCAGGGGCGGTCATCGACGGCATAGGCCCGGAGGGCACCCTTGCGGGTTCGCCCGCGACCGCGCTCCAGGGTGAGGAGCGGCGTGTCATCGGCAAAACACCCGTCCTTGTTTCCTGATATGCTCCAGGACCCTCTCGTAGAGAGGCCGGAGCCACCAACACGCCGCCCCGACCCAGTCGCAGAGGGTTGAGCGGTCGAGCCCCCACCCCGCTGCGGCGGAGGATCGCCACCTGGCGGTACAGCGGCAGGCCATCACCGTATTTCGAGACGAGCACATGCGCCAGCAGCGCCTAGGTCGGCAGCCCGCGCGTCACCGCGTGCTCCGGGGCAGGCGCCTGATGAACACCGCCCACGCAGCCACGACAGGCCAGGCGCGGGCGGACGGTCACCAGCACCCGCAGCCTCGCGGGCACGACGTCGAGCCGCTCTGACCGGTCCTCGCCGAGGACGCGCATGTCGCTGCCGCAGCAAGCACAGGTCCGGCTGGCGGGTTGACCTGAGCCCTGAAGTTCCTCCGGTCTGAGCTAGAGTCCTTGGTAATTGTTTGCCGCCGCGGGAGTGGCGTTGGCAAGGGCTTCTATCATCCGGGGCGTGATGGCTCGGCTGCCGATCTCGGCGGGTGTGGCGCCCTGGTGGGCCGAATGCGGCCGGACGTGGTTGTAGTCGGTCTGCCACCTGGCCAGCACAGCCCGGGCGTGAGCGAGCGAGGTAAACAGGGTCTCGTTCAGGCATTCGTCGCGCAAGCGGCCGTTGAAGCTTTCAACGAAGGCGTTCTGTTGCGGCTTTCCAGGGGGGGAGTGTCAGAAATTTCGTGTGCGGCGGAGCGGTTAAACACGCTCAGGCCATGGCGCGGGTGAAGCGTTCGCCGAACAGGACGGCGAACTGAGCCTTGGCCATGGACCATTCCCGCGGCGGCATGGTCCACTCCTTCTCCGCCCGGTGCAAGACCAGATACAGAAGCTTCAGGGCAGCCTCATCCGTGGGGAAGTGCCCTCGGCCTCGGACCGCCCGGCGCAGCTTTGAGTTCAGCGCCTCGATGGCATTCGTGGTGTAGAGAAACCGCCGGATCTCGATGCTGAACGCGTAGAACGGCACCACCTCGGTCCAGGCACGGCGCCAGCTCTGGCCAATGGCGGGGTACTTCTGGCCCCAGAAGCCCGCTTCGAAAGCGGCCAGGGCCGCCTCGGCGGCTGTGGCGTCCACTGCCTGGTAGATGGCCTTCAGCGCCGCGGCCACCGCCTTGCGGTCCTTGTAGGCGACGAAGTCCAGGCTCTGCCGCAAGAGGTGGACAATGCAGGTCTGCACCACCGCTTCCGGGAACACCGCCACGATCGCTTCGGGAAAGCCCTTCAGCCCGTCCACCACGGCCAGCAGCAGGTCCTCGACACCCCGGCCGCGCAGCTCGTTCATCACCCGGAGCCAGAACTTCGCGCCCTCATTCTGCTCCAGCCACAGGCCCAGGATCTCCTTGCCGCCGTCGGCCCGGACGCCGAGCGCGATGTGCACGGCCTTGTTGCGTACCAGCCCTTCGTCCCGGATCTTCACCCGCAGCGCATCAAAGAACACCACTGGATAGACGGGCTCCAGCGGCCGGTTCTGCCAGGCGGCAATCTCATCAAGCACGGCATCCGTCACAGCGCTGATCAGGTCCGGCGAGACGTCGATGCCGTAGAGTTCGCGCAGGTGACCCACGATCTCCCGCGCGCTCATGCCACGGGCGTACATGGAGATGACTTTGTCATCGAAGCCGGGGAAGCGCCGCTGATACTTGGCGATCAGTTGTGGATCGAAGCTCGCCTGCCGGTCCCGCGGGATCTCCAGCGCCAGCTTGCCGCTGTCGGTCACCACCGACTTCTGACCATAGCCGTTGCGGCTGTTGCCCTCGCCACCCTCTCCGGCAAGGTGGTGGTCCATCTCGGCGTTCAACGCCCGCTCGGCGAACGCCTTTTTCAGCTCATCCAGCAGGCCGCCCTGCTCGAAGGCTGATCGGGCATCGGCACCGGCCAACAACTGGTCCAGGATCGCATCCGGAATCCGCGGCTCTTTCCGTCGGGCCATGGGAGGTCTCCTTTGTCCCCACTATGCCCCGCCGCACACGAAATTTCTGACACTCCCTTCCAGGGGCGATATAGTGCCACTCCACCTGCCGGTTCTGGCTCCACTTCAGGATGGCGTTGCTGGTGAGCTCGGTGCCGTTGTCGCTGACGCACACCAGGGGACGACCTCGGCGCGCCATCACCCTATCCAGTTCGCGGGCCACCCTGACGCCCGACAGCGAAGTGTCGGCCACCAGCGTCAGGCACTCACGGCTGAAGTCGTCGACAACCGCAAAGATGCGGAACCGTCGCCCATCGGCCAGCGCATCAGACACGAAGTCCAGCGACCAGCGCAGGTTCGGTGCCTGCGGCAACACCATCGGCGCCCGCGTGCCCACGGCCCGCTTCCGGCCACCCCGGCGTCGCACCTGCAGCTTCTCCTCGGCATAGAGCCGCCGTAGCTTCTTGTGGTTCAACCGCGTGCCTTCGCGCGCCAGCAGAATGCCCAGCCGCCGATAGCCAAACCGGCGGCGCTCAGCCGCCAGTTCCCGCAGCCTTGCCCGAACCGGCGCATCGTCAGGACGCCGGGCTCGGTAGCGGATCGACGTCCGGTCGGCGCCGAGCAGCAAACACGCCCGCCGCTGGCTGATCCCGTGCACCTCTTGGGCATGGGCCACCGCCGCCCGCCTGGCTGCGGGCATCAGTACTTTTTTGTGGCGAGGTCCTTCAACACGGCGTTGTCCAGCATCGCCTCGGCCAGCAGCCGCTTCAGTCTGCCGTTCTCGTCCTCGAGCGTCTTCAGCCGCTTGGCTTCCGACACACCGAGACCGCCATACTTGGCCTTCCAGGCATAGAAGGTCGCTTCCGAGATCCCGTGCTTGCGACAGAGATCCGCCGTCTTCAGCCTAGCCTCCTGCTCCCGCAGAACCCCAATGATCTGCTCTTCCGTGAACCGTCCGCGCTTCATGTCCGTCTCCAAACGGGTGACAGACTCTACCTCGCCTTGGCGGAAATCTTGGGGCTCAGGTCAGGACATCTGGTCTAGCGTCAGTTCATTCCAGGTGAACAAGCCTTGAGAAGGCCGGGTTCACGCCTTGCCTTTCTAGAAGCCCCATTTCGTCACCAGCGCCATGCATTCAGCCGCAGGCAGCGTATTCACGGCCCCTCTCCTCCCCTGCTCTATGGCTTTACTTTTTCTATAAGAGACTTCGGCTGACCGATCCTCGGTATCGCTCATCTCGGATGCCCAGCGCGCCGGTGACGCAAAGAGGTAGGCGCTGGTCCACTGGCACCAGCGCGCCGTGCCGTGCAGTGTCACGACCACGCCGCGGCGGACGTGGCCCATGATGCCGGCGGCCTCGATGCGGGCGATGGCGAGTTGCACAGTAGAACGCGCACAACCCGACCAGCGGGCCAGTTGCTCTATGCTGGGGTCACAGACGCCGTGCCGGGACGGGCCGCGATAGAGCAGCGTCCAAAGCACGATGATGCCGGTGCGGCGTAGGCACCCACCATGCAGGCCCGGTTTATGGCTTCGGCGCTCCAAGCGACGGGCGGCTTCCATGATGCGGCGTCGGTCGGCGTCGCCCAGGCGCTGGCGCTGCCAGGCGGCGATACGCACGGACCCGGCACGGGCCGGACGTGTGGAAATAGGCATGGCCTTCGCCAGCCTGCGACAGAATGCAGTATCCCATCACCGCAAAGAGCTTAGAAAGCTTGCGATGTCGGCCGCAAACGGATAGCCTGTGGTTGTCACGCCTTGGGGCTATACGCTCTGAGATGAAGGGGTCAGTCTGGCGGTTCTGCTGCTGGGCTGGCCCTTTCTGTTTCTGGGCGAATCAAGACCACGCACCATGCGCGGCCGGGACCATGATTCCCGCACCGCGCGCGTATAGCAAGTCTTTGCTTTTAGGTGGAAAAGCTAGAAAGATAGCTAGCTTTCTTTTCCGCGCGAGGCATTTCCAGGAAAGTTAGAAAGCTAGCTTTCTCCGAGAGAAGGACATCAACCCGTTGACTCGGCTATAACACGGCCTTTAGCTAGCTAGCTAGCTTTCTGGCAGATCCAGCGACCGTAGCTGCTTCTGAACCCAGTTCCGCAACGCCTCCTCGATAATGGTCTGCTTGGGCCGGCTCAGATTTTTATGAAGATATTCGAGCTGGAGCATCAGCGGCTCTGGCAGTTTGGCGTTCAGTTGCAGGCGTAGGTCGGGACGTACCTTGGGGTCGAGCCAGGGCAGATCCGGCCGCTGCGGTGACGACGGAGCCGCGGAAGCATCGGCAATGAAGTCCTCAGGCCGCTGGGGACGGCGGCTAGGCATCCTGATAGCCATGACTCAGGCCTTTCCGAACAGCTCGTCATGCAGGAAGGCGATCTCGCTGCAGGCCTTGGGATCGCGGCGCGCCATTTCATCGACGGTAAGCCCCTCACCTGCAGAATGGTTAAAGGCCGCCCGGAACACGGTCATGGTGTTCAACAGCCGGAAGCGCGGCATTTCCGCCAATACCTCCTGCGCCTCGCGCCGAGCCCGGTCGGCCGCTGTCGGCGGAACCTGGGACAGGACGACAACGGCTCGCAGGTTGTCGTTGAAGCCCTCGGCCAGGGCCACGACTTCCTGCATCTTCAGCAGCGTCCAGAAATCGAAGGAACCCGGCCGCAAGGGCATCAGAAGAGTGTCGGCTGCCAGCATGGCGGCACGGAATTCCTGACTGTCGGCGCCACCTGTATCAACCACGACGTCATTATAATGGCGAGCCAACTCTTTCAGCTCGACATGCACCTTCCCCCCACGCAGAGAGACGCATGGTACCTGCGGTACTTCGGGATGCTCCTTTCGGGCATCACTCCAGGTCGAGGAAGTGCCTTGGCTATCAGCATCCACCAGGACCGCGCTCCGGCCGAGCGCCTTGCGAGCGACGACCAGATGCGTCGCCAGCGTCGTCTTGCCGACACCACCCTTTTCTCCGCCAACCATTAAAATCACGTGGCGACTCCTTCACCCCGACATTAGCTAGCTATCTAGCTTTCTTTCTTCGCATTTTGCAAGAACCACCTCAGATTCTGTCGGCGCATGTGGGGCAGGATGCCTATCCTTCTTGCTGCACATGGAAGCTCATCCAGTCAAAGCTAGAAAGCTAGAAAGCTAGAAAGCTAGAAAGCTCTTCAACAGCTGGATTCTACAAAAGCTTCTAAGGTCCCGAGGGATGGACAAGAATGATATGTCCCGGCATCGGAGGCTCCGATGCCGTAGTTCGTGTCCTGCGGCCGTCTCCTGCACAGGGTGCTGCCTGAATCTGAGCGCATAGCGAGCGTATCATCCCGGTTATCGCAATGGCGTTCGCTGGCACGAAGCTGCTGCCGGATGTAGCCCGCACAAGACACGCCACCACCGCTTCATTTGCTGGGGTGGTAGGGGTGTCTTCAACCACATCGTTGCGGGTCGACCGGCCGTAAGGGAATGAGCCAGATCGGATCTGGTCGATGATCAATGTCATGATCGCATATGGTCGCCCATGGGAAGACCATCCTCGCGCCACGGGTATGCGGCCGTCATCCTGATGCTGGCCCATCGCCATGCGCCTGCATCCTGATCAGTAGCACGTTTCGACAGCGCCCCTTCCTCCGATGGGATTCTCCGTATGACAGAGCATTTCTTGCGGCGGCCCCGTATCAAGAACATGTCCTGAGGGCTCAAGGGGCGGCCGACGTGCCCGCCTGTTCGAGTCTGCCGTTTGTCTCGCCTTCAACATCTTGGACGAAGCTAGGAAGCTAGGAAGCTAGGAAGCTAGCTTTCTCAATTAAACGTTTAAAAACAACAGATTTCTGAAATACTTCAATTAGAAATTTCGTATGCATCCGGCGAGCACCGCGGTCCTGCCTATTTGGTATCGCCGGGCTGAGGAGGGGCTTTCCCCGCTACCCGTTCATCCTCGATGATCTGTTTCAGGTTATCGATGCCGTCCTGGGTGAATGCGGTCACGCCATCCTCGCCGACGCCGTAGACGTGCAGGCAGCCGTCTTCGGGGAACATGTCGATGGAAAGGTCGTGCAGCCAGTCTTCGTCCTCACCGAGCAGGGCGGCGACATGGCCGATCGTGAATACGGCCGAGATGGCAGCCACCTCAGGCTGCCTGGTCGCGCCGCGCCTGGCGGGCCTGCCAGTTCCAGGGCAGCAGCTCGTCGAGCTTGCTGGCCGGGTGCTCTGCGATTCGGTCCAGCACATCGGCCAGCCAGGCCTGGGGGTCGACATCGTTCAGCTTGGCGGTGACGATCAGCGAGTACATTGCCGCGGCACGCTGTCCCCCGCGGTCCGAACCTGCGAACAGCCATGACTTTCTGCCCAGGGCGATACCGCGCAGGGCGCGCTCGGCCGCGTTGTTCGACAGGCATATCCGGCCGTCGTCGAGAAAGCGGGTGAATGCCACCCAGCGCTTGAGCATGTAGTCCATGGCGCGCGCCAGGTCGTTCGTGCGTGACAGCCTCGCACGCTGTTCGCGCATCCAGAGCTCGAGATCGGCCGCCAGGGGGGCGCTCAACGTCTGTCTTACGGCACGGCGCCGCTCGGCACTCTCGCCGTTGATGTCACGCTCGATATCGAACAGGGCGTCGATCCGCCGAACCGCCTCCAAAGCGATGGGCGAGATCACCCCGGGCGACTTGCCCGCGGCAACGCGCCGGGCGTTCTGCGCCAGATCCGCCAGCGCAAAGAACGGCCGCCGTGCATGCACCCAGCAGGCCGCCTCCAGGATCGGTCCCGGCTGGCGATTGGCCTCGTAGAGCTTGCCATAACCGCTATAGGCGTCGGCCTGAAACAGCCCGGCATAGTTAGCCAGATGCGCCTGCGGATGCGTGCCGCCGCGATCGCGCGAGTAGTAGAACATGGCCGCCGGCGCCGCCGTGCCGCCAAATGGCCGATCGTCGCGCACATAGACCCAACATCGCCCCGTGTCGGTCTTGCCGCTGGCCAGCACCGGCACGGTCGTATCGTCGCCGTGCAGACGCCCAGCGGCCAGGACATGCGCCTCGAGACGCTGCGACAGGGGCGACAGCACCGCGCAGCAGGCCCCCACTTGGTCGGCCAGGGTCGAGAGGCTGAGCGGTACGCTCTCCCTGGCGTAGCGCTCGGCCTGGCGGTTCAGTGGCTGGTGCTGGCCGAACTTCTCGAACAGCACCATCGCCAGCAGGTTGGGGCCGGCCCAGCCGCGCGCAATCACATGGAACGGCGCCGGCGCCTGGCTCACCTTCTCGCAGGCCCGGCAGGAGAACTTCTCCCGCACGTGCTGGATGACCTTCCAGCTGCGCGGGATCACCTCCAAGGTCTCGGTGATATCCTCGCCCAGTTTGCGCAGCCGCGCGCTACCGCAGCACAGGCAGGTGGTGGGCGCGGGCTCGACCACGCGCTCGCGCGGCAGATGGGCGGGAAACGGCTGGCGTGCCGGGCGCCTGCGGGTGAAGGGTGCAACATCCGTGGTCCGCGCGGCCGCTTGCTCGGCAGCCATCTCGTCCGCGGTCGCGGAGCTCTCCAGTTCATCGAACCTCAGGGCCAACTGATCGAGCAGCCGCGCGCTGCGCTCCGACCGCTGGCCATAGAGTTGATGCCGCAGCTTGGCGATCTGCAGCTGCTGGTGTGCGATCATGGCCTGGTCATCGGATGCCCGGGCAGTGGCAATCGCCAGATCCGCCTCAATCTGCAGGGCGTGCGCCGTCGCTGACAGCAGCGCCGCCTTTAGCGCATCGATATCGTCCGGCAGGGCATCGGAGGGTCTGACCACGGCGAGGATGGATTTACAAAATCCCACCGCCTGCCTCTGAAAACTGCGCCGCCAACCATCACCCAGCGCAAACTGGCCGGAAGGTGTGGCGCGGGTTCCGCCAGTCGATGCCGTCGAGCATGTAGCCCAACTGAGCGGCGGAAATCCCCACCACCCCGTCGGTTGGCGAGGGCCACAACAAACGACCCTTCTCCAACCGCTTGGCGTAGAGCGACATGCCAATGCCGTCGTGCCAGACGATCTTTATCAGGTCGCCTCGGCGGCCCCGGAAAACGTAGAGATCGCCGGCATGAGGGTCACGCCCGAGCGCCTGCTGTACCTGCAGCGCCAGGCCGTTCATGCCGCGCCGCATGTCCGTATGGCCCACCGCCAGCCAGACCCGGACACCAGAGGAAACCGGGATCATCCGCGCAATGCCGCCATTACGCGCCGCAACGCGGTGGAGCTGATCGCCTCGCTGACGCGGATGACCGTGCCGTCCGGCGGGGCTATTTCGATCCGGCCGGCGGCGATTGTGTCGAGCACCGCCGGTGCAGCCGCCGGTACCACATCGACCTTGGAGGACGGCGCCGGCAGATCCGTCGTGACCTGCAGCGGCATGAACATGGGGGCAGGCTCGGCCACCAGCATTCCCTGGCGCGCCTGCTTGCGCCAAGCCCACAGCACGCTGCGGCTGACCTCGTGCTGGCGTGCCACTACGGCAAAGCACGCCCCGGGACGTTCAGCCTCCGCCACGATCCGGAGCTTGTCCTCCACCCGCCATTGCCGCCGCCGCTCGACGCCGCTGATGATCTCCATGCTCCAAACCGCCCCCGTCCTTAACGACGCTCCTACGAGCGTCGATAAGATCAGAAGACAGATTTGGCCCCCTGCCAGAAGGCGGCCGTCACCGGAGGGCTACGAAATTTCTGAATGAAAACTTTTGGTCCGGATGATTACCAAGTCCGCGAGCTTCAAGAAAGCTACGCACCCGGCGCCACGAGACCCACCGCCACTGCCACATAAATATTGCCGGTGAAGTCATCTCTATCAGTCGAGCAGGAGATGGCGTGATCATGACCACCCATCGTTACACGCCGCGGTACCCACTGAGGATGCCAAGGACATCATGCCGCATGGGGCAATCGCCTGGGCTTCGGCCTGGCCTGGCCTAATTCGCGTAGCGGCGGGTCATGCTGGCGCAGAAGGCCGCGAATTCGTCGATGACCTGCGGCGGGCTGGTATGGTGTGGCGCAATGCCGCGATGCTCCGGCGTGAAGCAGAAGGTTATGGTGACGTCGAAATCCTGCAGAGCCGTCATCTGCCGGTCGAACCAGCCCAGCGCACCAGGGCGGAAGCTGTCGGCCCAGGAGATGCCGGTACGCAGGTGCCTGACGCCCAGCCGCTTCAGCCAGGCTACGGCATCATCCAGCCGGTGATCGTGGTAATGGAACCACTGGCAGATGCCCATCTCAGGCGTATGTCCGGCGAACTGCTCCAGCGCTGGCTTAGGCGACCCGTCCTCCCGCAACAGTCCCATATAGAAGTGCCGGTAGTAGGAAGAGCCCTCTGCCTCGCGGTGCCGCGTTGTCGCCTCCCAGCTGCTCGGCAGGTCATAGAGGCTGTACCAGAGGATACGCGGGGCCAGACCCTTCAGCAGCCTGGACGTCTTGTTAACGCCCCAGGCTTGCACTTCCTCCGAACCGAAGGAGGAGACGCCGACCTCGGAAACCCAGACCGGCAGATCCGTCACTGCCTTGATCTCGTTCAGCTTGGCCGGCCATTGGTCGATCGGCCAAAGGTTCCAGTCGAGCGGGAACCCATGCACGGCGACCGCGTCCATCTGCGCCAGCACGCCACGCTGCTCCATCTTCATAATGAAGACAGGGTCGATAGGGGAGATGCCACCCAGGACCCTGGTGATACGGGAGTTCTCGGCACGGATGGCCTCGCCCGCCAGCCGCGCGGTGTCCGCGAAGATGGACCAGTCCGGGTCGATCTCCGGGTCCCAGTGCGACTTGTTATTAGGCTCGTTCCAGATCATCGCGGCTTTCATCATCAGCCGGGGGTCCTCGCAGGATAAACGGCGGCGGCACCGCTGGCCGGCATGGCGCGGCGACAGAGATAGACCTCGGGATCGGGGTTCTGGAGGATCTGGAATCCGCTGTTTCGCAGCATCGCCTCGGCGCAGGCACGGTTCGGCACCCACCAGTTGGTCGAATCCCCGGCGTAGCGATGCTCGATGAACTGCATGCGAGGAAGGTCGGGACGCTCGAACGGCGCAGTGTCGGTGAAGGCGTAGTTCTCCGCAACGGGCCCCACCTCAGCGCTACCGCGCTGCATGGACTGGAAGAGCAGCAGGTCGCGCGCCACATGCTCGTGGATCAGGTCCAGCGCCAGCAGCGGATGGCGCAGGTGATAGAGCACGCCCATGAAGATCACGAGGTCGAAGCGCTCCCCCAGCGCGCCAACATCATAGACTTCCATCTGCCGGAATTCGATCTCCTGGTTCAGGATGCGGGCGGCGAAGCGAGCCTGTTCCAGATACCGCTCGTCATGATCGATGCCGAGTACTCGCGCCGCGCCGCGCCGCTTCATCTCCAGCGCATAGAAGCCGCCGTTGCAGCCGATATCGAGCACGCTCAATCCCGTCATGTCCTGCGGCAGGACATGGGAAAACTGTTGCCAGAACTGCCCGGGGTGATTGCCCAGCGGGTGGTCGGGTGCCGTCCAGACGCCGTTGAGATCGATGTTGTGGAACCATTTGCCCAGCGCGGCCACGCCGGCGCGCACCGCGTCCTGCGAAGAATGCACGGTCATGCCGGCTCTCCCTTTTCCATTGCCACATGGCCATTGGCGGCGAGATGCGCCACATCGTTCAAGCCCAGAAGCTTGCCGCCTCCTGGCCAGAGCGCCAGGGTGCTGACCGAGGCCGGGCTGACCTCCAGCCGCTCATAAGCCTGCAGCGGCAGGCTCAGGAGATGCAGAACCGCCGCGCGAATGATCTCGGCATGGCTGATCAGGGCGACGCGCCCCTCCGGGTGCCGCGCCTGAAGGCCTTTCAGCAGCGCGACGACGCGCTGCCGCACCGCCGACATCGCCTCACCGCCCGGCGCCACGGCATGGTCGCGGTCGCTGTTCCACGCCCGCCAGCGTGGATCGGTCTCCAGCACCGTGAAGCCCAGCCCGGTCCATGCGCCGAAATCAACCTCTTCGGCTTCGGGGGCAGGGACCGGCTCCGGTCCGCCCGGTTGCGCGATGGCCGCGGCCGTCTCCCGGCAGCGTTGCAATGGGCTGGTATAAAGGGCGTCGAGCGTCCCTGGCGGGAAGCGGCCGGCCAGCCGGGCGGCCTGCCAGCGCCCGTGCTGGCCGAGCGGGACTCCGGGCATCCTGCCGCAGAGGAGGTCGCCTACGCGGTCATGCGCGGCATGGCGCAGCAGGAACAGGGTCAGAGCCATCGCCGCGGCGTCAGTCCAACCCCTGGATGAAGCGCATGGTGCGCTCCCGTGCCTCGTTATCGGTGAACTGCTGGGGCGGCGACTTCATGAAATAGCTGGAAGGACCTGTCAGCGCGCCGCCGATGCCACGGTCGAGCGCCAGCTTGGCGCAGCGCACCGCGTCGATGACGATGCCGGCGGAATTCGGCGAGTCCCAGACCTCAAGCTTCAGCTCCAGGTTCAGCGGCATGCCACCGAAGCTGGTACCCTCGATGCGGATCTGCGCCCATTTCCGGTCGGTCAGCCAGGGCACGAAGTCGCTCGGGCCAACATGGACATTGTCGGCTGGCAGCGGGGTGTCGAACTGACTGGTCACGGCCTGCGTCTTGGAGATCTTCTTGGACTCCAGGCGTTCGCGCTCCAGCATGTTCTTGAAATCGGCATTGCCGCCGAAATTCAGTTGGTAGGTGCGGTCGATGCGCACGCCGCGCTCGCGGAAGAGGTTCGCCAGCACGCGGTGCACGATGGTGGCACCGACCTGACTTTTGATATCATCGCCGATGATCGGCAGCCCGCGCTCGGAAAAGCGCCGCTGCCAGGACGGATCGGAAGCGATGAAGACGGGGATGCAGTTGACGAAGGCGCAACCGGCCTTCAGCGCCTGCTCGGCATAGAACTCCGAGGCATGCTGCGAGCCCACCGGCAGATAGGACACCAGGACATCCGTCCGGCTGCGGCGCAGCACCTCCGCCACATCGGTCACGGGGTCTTCGGCTTCCTCGATCTCCTGCCGCAGATAGTGGCCCAGGCCATCCAGCGTCGGGCCGCGATGCACCGTCACGCCGCTTCGCCGCAGTTCGGCGAAAATCTGCGTGTTGTTCGGCGGTGCCGCCAGGGCCTCCGAGAGATCCCGCCCGACCTTGGCCGCCGTGACATCAAAGGCGGAAGCGATCTCGATATCGCGCACGCGGTAGCCACCGAGATCGGCATGCATCAGCCCCGGCGGAGGCTCATTCGCTGCGGCATCCCGGTAATAGGTGAGCCCCTGGACGAAGGAGGAAGCGCAGTTGCCGACGCCGACCACACCGACGCGAAGTGATGCTGAACCCGACACGACACCTCCATCCCGACTCTTTGGTATGCTTGCCGTGCGCCCGATCCTGTGGCGTGATTTCCGCAGTAGCGCGGCCCAGGTGCAGCTTTCAACGACGGCGCGGCATCTAAGTTGATCCTGCCGTTGATAATATTTTGATTCCCCGTCACGTCTGGTCGTTTCTTGCCTGGAGAAACACGGCCGCTACGCTTCGAGCACAACTTCGTGCCTTCCATTGGTCCGTCGGATCACGACCAAGTGATCCCATGGGTCCTTATGCTTTCCTGCAACCTGGCGGGAACTGCCTGTGGAATTGCTAACTCCTGCGAAACCATGGCTATGCAGTAACGTTCTGATTTGGGATCATCTTCTACTTACCTACTCCGCCGGGTTCCACGTGCGGATGGGATTCATCACCGTGCCCGCTGTAACGGGCGCCTGCCACAAGGGCTAGTGCATGAAAGAAACCATCCTGATCACCGGTGGTGCGGGTTTCATTGGCAGTCATGTGGCACGGGCTCTTCTGGAGCGAGGGTACAAGGTCAGGGTCATCGATAGTCTGATTGATCAGGTTCATAATGGCCGTGGCCCGACTCTGCTGGCCCCCGAGGTCGAGTTCATCAAGGGTGACGTGCGGGACGAGGGCGCCTTGTCCCAGGCGCTGGAAGGTGTTGGCAGCGTCATTCACCTCGCCGCCGAAGTCGGTGTCGGGCAGAGCATGTATGCGATCGACCGTTATGTGTCGGTCAATGAACTCGGCACCGCGACGCTGTTCCAGCAACTGATCCGCCGCCCCGTGCGCCGCGTCGTCGTCGCCTCCTCGATGAGCATCTATGGCGAGGGGCTCTATCGCGACGCCGATGGCCGCCTCCATGAGGATGTGCTGCGCGCCCCGCGGCGCGATGCCTCGGCGGGGTGGGATCCGCTCGACCCTCTCGGGCGGCCGCTGCTGCCGGTGCCGACGCCGGAAGGCAAACGACCGCAGCTCGCCTCCGTCTATGCCATCAATAAGTATATGCAGGAGCGGATGACGCTGACCGTGGCGCCCGCCTATGGAATGGAAGGCGTCGCCCTGCGGCTCTGGAATGCCTATGGGCCCGGGCAGGCGCTCTCCAACCCCTATACAGGTGTGCTGGCCATCTTCGCCGCCCGGCTGCAGAACCGGCAGCGGCCGATGGTCTTCGAGGATGGGCAGCAACGGCGCGACTTCGTTCATGTCGGCGATGTGGCGCGAGCCTTCATGCTCGCGCTGGAGCATCCCCGCGCGGCAGGGCAGGTCTATAATGTCGCCAGCGGCCAGGACCGCACGGTCGAGGAGGTGGCGCTGGCCCTCGCGGCGGCCATGGGCTGCCCGGACCTGACACCCGAGATCACCGGCAAGGCCCGCAGCGGCGATATCCGTCACAACATCCCGGACATCACGCGCATTCAGAGCGAGCTGGGCTTCACCGTCGCGCGCGATTTCCAGAAGGACCTCGCCGAACTGGCGGAATGGGTGGCTGCGCAGCAGGCCGAGGACCGCGTGCTTCAGGCCCGACGCGAGCTGGAGATGCGGGGGCTGGTCGCGTGAGCGGGGCCGGCGGCGGCATGGGAAGGCCTGCTCTCACGGGGCGGCGCCCCGTCCTGGTCACAGGCGGCGCCGGCTTCATCGGCTCCAACCTCGCCGACCGGCTGGCGCAGCAGGGGCATGACGTGCTGGTCTTCGATGCCCTGGCTCGCCCTGGCGTCGAGGCCAACTTGGCCTGGCTGCAACAGCGCCATCCCGCCCGCATTTCCACGATGGTCGCCGATATCCGCGATGCCGCCGCCGTGGAGGAGGCGCTGCGCGACGCACAGGTCGTCTTCCATCTGGCGGGTCAGGTGGCGGTGACCACCAGCCTGGTGGCGCCGCAGGATGATTTCGACATCAACCTGCGCGGCACCTTCATGCTGCTGGAGGGGCTGCGGCGGCGCGGGGGCGGGGTACCGCTGGTCTTCGCCAGCACCAACAAGGTCTATGGCAATCTCGGCGATGTCGCGCTGGAGCAGGTCGGCGAATGCTATGTGCCGTCCGATCCGGCGGTCCGAGCTTCCGGCATCGGCGAGGCCCGGCCGCTCGATTTCCACACGCCCTATGGCTGCTCG
Source organism: Roseomonas marmotae (assembly GCF_017654485.1). Classification (NCBI taxonomy): domain Bacteria; kingdom Pseudomonadati; phylum Pseudomonadota; class Alphaproteobacteria; order Acetobacterales; family Roseomonadaceae; genus Roseomonas; species Roseomonas marmotae. Next base: position 72,268 of record NZ_CP061092.1, read on the forward strand.
AAGGGTGCGGCGGACCAGTATGTGCTGGATTTCGACCGCAGCTTCGGCGTGCCGACGGTCGTGCTGCGGATGAGCTGCATCTACGGCCAGCGCCAGATGGGAACCGAGGACCAGGGTTGGGTCGCGCATTTCCTGATCCGCGCCCTGAAGGGCGAGCCGATCAGCATCTTCGGCGATGGCCGCCAGGTGCGCGACGTGCTGCAGGTGGATGACGCGGTCAGGGCCTATCTGAACGCCTGGGGCCGCATCGGCACGGTGCATGGCCGGGCCTTCAATCTCGGCGGCGGGCCCGGCAATGCCATCAGCCTGCGGCAGCTTGTCGCGGCGATCGAGGAACTGCTCGGCCGCCGGGTCGAGCTGCAATTTGCCGACTGGCGGGCAGGGGACCAGCGCTACTACGTCTCCGACACCCGCGCCACGCGGCTTGAGCTGGGGCTGGCGGAGCCGACATCCTGGCGCGCGGGCGTCGCGGCGCTGGCCCAGTGGCTGGAGAGGGAAGGGGGGCTGCAGGCCGCGACCAAGCTGGAGGCCCTGACGTGAGGAGGCCTCCGCCCCCCTGCGCCGCCACGCATACTCAACGCCGGGTGCGGTATGTCGGCGCCCTCGACTGAACCCGCCGGACAGCCGCGGATCTTCCTGACCACCGACGCTGTCGGCGGCGTCTGGACCTATGCCCTGGACCTGGCGCGGGGATCGTCGGCGCGTGGTATGGCCATCACCCTGGCCGTGCTGGGTCCGCCTGCCAGCCCCGCGCAGATGGCCGAGGCAGGCTCCATTCCCGGCTGCCGTCTGCTGCCGACAGGACTCCCGCTGGACTGGGCGGGCGCCGATGCCGCCACTCTGCGGGCCGCCGGACGGGCCCTGGCCGCTCTGGCGGCCGAGGAGGGCGCGGAGCTGGTGCATCTGAACAGCCCGGCCCTGGCGGCCCATGCCGGCTTCGCCGCGCCGCTGGTCATCGGCTGCCATTCCTGCGTCGCCACCTGGTGGCATACCGTGCGCGGTACCGCGCTGCCGCCCGACTTTGCCTGGCAGAGAGATCTGGTGGCCGCGGGCTATCACGCCGCGAAGCTTCTGGTGGCGCCGAGCGCGTCTTTCGCGCGGATGACAGAGCGGCTTTACGACCTGCCGGTGCCGCCGCGCGTCGTCCATAACGGCCGCGCTGCCCGTAGTCCCACGCCGGCGGCAGCCTCGCGCGAGGGCATCCTCGCCGCGGGCCGGCTCTGGGACGAGGCGAAGAACATCGCCCTGCTGGACCGCATCGCGCCCCGCCTCGCCATACCGATCGAGGTGGCGGGGCCGCTGGTCGCCCCGCATGGCGGTACGGCCAGACTGACGAAGCTGCGCCATCTCGGCCTGCTGGGCGCCGAGGAGATGGCCCACCGCTTCGCCGCCGCCGGCATCTTCGTCTCGCCCGCCCGCTACGAGCCCTTCGGCCTGGCGGTGCTGGAGGCGGCGCAGGCCGGCTGCGCCCTGCTGCTCTCGGATATCCCCTCCTTCCGCGAGATCTGGGGCGATGCCGCCGATTACGCGGCCCCGGATGACGAGGCCGGGTTCCTGGAGGGGCTGCACCGCCTCTCGGCCGATGCGGCCCTGCGCGCCCGGCGTGGCGCCGCGGCGCAGCAGCGCGCCGCCCGCTACAGCGGGGACGCCATGGTGGAGGGCATGATCGCGCTCTACCGCGACATGCTGCCGCAACGCATTCGCCTGGAGGCCGCCGCGTGAAGCTGGTCTATTTTACGCATTCCCTCGGTTCCTGCTGGAACCATGGCAACGCGCATTTCCTGCGCGGGGTGCTGCGCGAATTCATCCATCGCGGTGACGAAGTCCTGGCCATGGAGCCAGCCGGCGCCTGGAGCCTGGCGAATCTACTGCAGGACCACGGGCCCGCCGGGTTGGAAGCCTATCATTCCGCCTATCCCGAGTTGAGTTCGCGGCGCTTCGACAACTTCACGGCCTGCGAGGCCGCGGTCGAGGATGCCGATCTCGTCATCGTGCATGAATGGAACGAGCCGGCGCTGGTCGAGGCCCTGGGCAGGCTGCGCCGGCAGGGCGGGCGCTTCACGCTCCTGTTCCACGATACCCATCACCGCGCTGTCTCCGACCCCGGTGCCATCCGCGCCTTCGACCTCGATGGTTATGACGGCGTGCTGGCCTTCGGCGAGGCGCTGGCGGAAGTCTATCGCCGCTGGGGCTGGGGCGGACGTGTCTGGACCTGGCATGAGGCCGCCGATACCCGCCATTTCCGCCCGCCGGCCCAGGAAGGCCCGCGCGAGGGATTGGTCTGGATCGGCAACTGGGGCGATGGCGAGCGCAGCGAGGAAATTGAATCCATGCTGCTGCGCCCGGCGCGGGATGCCGGCCTGCCGCTCGACATTCATGGGGTACGCTATCCCGAGGAAGCGCTGGTCACCCTGCGTGGCTATGGCGTGGCTTTCAAGGGGTGGTTGCCGAATGCCCGCGCCCCTGAGGTCTTCGCGCGGCATCTGGCCACGGTGCATGTGCCCCGGCGCTTCTATGTGACGATGCTGCCGGGCATCCCGACCATCCGTGTCTTCGAGGCGCTGGCCTGCGGCATTCCGCTGCTCTCCGCCCCTTGGCGGGACAGCGAGAATCTCTTCCGCCCTGGCGAGGACTTCCTCTTCGCCGCCGACGATGCAGAAATGACTGCGCATCTGCGGGCCCTCCGGCACGATCCGGCGCTGCGCGCCTCGCTGGCCAGGAAGGGGCTGGAAACCATCCGCAGCCGCCATAGCTGCGCGCACCGGATGCGGGAACTGCTGAACATTCTGGCCCAGCTGCGGCCCGGGGCCCTGGTGGAGACTGCCGCATGAAGATTGCCTTCTTTGGTTCCAGCCTGCTGTCCTCCTACTGGAACGGCGCGGCGACCTATTATCGCGGCCTGTTGCGGGATCTCGCCGGCCGTGGCTACGACATCACCTTCTTCGAGCCCGATGCCTTCGACCGGCAGAAGCACCGCGATATCGAACCGCCGGACTGGGCACGCGTCGTCGTCTATGACGCGACGGAAGCGGCGCTGCGCGAGGTCATCTCTCGCGCGGCTGAAGCCGATGTGGTGGTGAAGGCGAGCGGCGTCGGCGTCTTCGATGAGGAATTGCTGGAAGGCGTGGTGCGCGCGGCGCGGCCCGGCGCCATCCGCATCTTCTGGGATGTCGATGCGCCGGCGACGCTGGCCGAGATCGCCGGTTCGCCCGAGCATGTATTGCGCCGCGTGCTGCCGAAGCTTGATTTCGTGCTGACCTATGGCGGCGGCCCGCCGGTGGTCGAGGCCTATACCGGCTTCGGCGCGCGGCGCTGCCTGCCCATCTACAATGCGCTGGACGCGGAGACGCATCACCCCGTCCCACGCGACCGCCGCTTCGCCGCCGACCTCGCTTTCCTGGGCAACCGGCTGCCGGACCGCGAGCAGCGTGTCGAGACCTTCTTCCTGGATGCCGCCGACCGGCTGCCGGGGCGGGACTTCCTGATCGGCGGCAATGGCTGGGAGAGCAAGCCGATGCCGCCGAATGTGCGGCATATCGGCCATGTCTATACACGCGACCACAACGCCTTCAACTGCTCGCCCCTCGCGGTGCTGAACATCGCCCGCGACAGCATGGCCTCCACCGGCTACTCGCCGGCCACCCGCGTCTTCGAGGCCTGCGGCGCGGGCGCCTGCCTGATGACCGATGCCTGGGTCGGTCTGGAGATGTTCCTGAAGGAAGGCGAGGAAGTGCTGGTGGCGCGCGACGGGCAGGACGTCGCCGAGCAGCTTGCGGCGCTGACCCCCATGCGCGCGCGTGCCATCGGCGAGGCCGGGCGCAGGCGCATCCTGGCGGGGCATACCTACGCCATTCGTGGCGCCGAGGTGGATGCGCTGCTGCGGCGCCAGGCCGAAGCCCTGCGCGATGGCGTGGCCGAGAGCGTCATGTGATGAAGGATGCGCCGCTCGACATCGTCGTACTCGGCCTTAGCCTCTCCTCCTCCTGGGGGAATGGCCATGCGACGACCTACCGCGCATTGCTGCGCTCGCTCGCGGCGCGCGGCCACCGCATCCTCTTCCTGGAACGCGACGTGCCTTGGTATGCCGCGCATCGCGACCTGCCGGAGCCGGATTTCTGCCGCCTCGCGCTCTACCCGGATCTGGCCGCGCTGCGTGGCTGGTCCGATGCCGTCGCCCGGGCCGACGCGGTCATCGTCGGTTCCTATGTGCCGGAGGGTGTGGCCGTCGGCCGCTTCGTGCAGGAGACGGCGAGGGGCGTCACCGCCTTCTACGACATCGATACGCCCGTCACTCTGGCCAAGCTGCGGAACGGGGATACCGAATACCTCTCGCCGGAGCTGATCCCGGGCTACGACGTCTATCTCTCCTTCACCGGCGGGCCGACGCTCGACCTGCTGATGGAGTGTTATGGCTCGCCCGCCGCGCGGCCGCTCTACTGCTCGGTGGATGCCGGAGCTTACCGGCCCCGCGATGTCGGCTTCCGCTGGGATCTCAGCTATCTCGGCACCTATAGCTCCGACCGGCAACCGGTGCTGGAGCGGCTGCTGCTGGAGCCGGCGCGCCGCGCGCCGGAGCTGCGCTTCGTCGTCGCCGGCCCGCAATATCCGGCCGATATCGTCTGGCCCGCCAATGTGGAACGGCTGGAGCATGTGTCCCCGTCGGACCACCCGGCCTTCTACAGCGCCAGCCGATACACCCTGAACGTTACGCGCGCCGACATGGTGCAGGCCGGCTACAGCCCGAGCGTGCGGCTCTTCGAGGCCGCCGCCTGCGGCACGCCGGTCATTTCCGATATCTGGGACGGGATCGAGACGGTGCTGAGACCAGGGCGGGAGATCGTCCTGGCCCGCGACGCCGGGGCGGTGCTGGCAGTACTTCGGGAGCAGGCCCCGACGGACCGCGACTGCATGGCCCGGGCGGCGCGCAGCCGCATCCTGGCCGAGCACACCGCCGACCACCGCGCCGTGGAACTCGTGGCGCATCTGAACGAGGCATCGGCGCGCAGGTCCACGCCTTCTCCGCAGGGGGGCTGGTCCGTGGCTTCTGCCCGTGGCGTGCTCACAGCAAAGCAGGGGGAGCTCCATGAAGAAGGCTAGGACGAAGCAAGTTCTCGTGGCTGGCGGAGCGGGCTTCCTGGGGTCGCATCTCTGCGAGGCGCTGCTGGCCGATGGCGCGCAGGTCTGGTGCCTGGACAATCTGCAGACCGGCCAGAGGCGCACGCTGCGGAAGCTGGAGAACGAGCCCCGCTTTACCTTCATCGAGGGCGATGTCATCGAGCCGGTTCCGGCCCGCCAGCTGCCACGGCAACTCGATCAGGTCTTCAACCTCGCCTGCGCCGCATCCCCGGTGCAGTATCAGGCGGACCCAGAGCACACGATGCTGACCAGCGTGCTCGGCACCCGCAACCTGCTGCGGCTGGCGGAGAAGCACGGCGCACGCTTCCTGCTGACCTCCACCAGCGAGGTCTATGGCGACCCGGAGATGCATCCGCAGGCCGAAAGTTACCGCGGCAATGTCAATTGCACCGGCCCCCGCGCCTGTTACGACGAGGGCAAGCGCGCCGCCGAGGCCCTGGCCTTCGACTTCCACCGTGCCAGCCGCGCCGAGGTGCGGGTGGCCCGCATCTTCAACACCTATGGCCCGCGCATGCGGGCCGATGACGGGCGCGTCGTCTCCAATGTCATCACCCAGGCGCTGGATGGGGTGGATATCACCGTCTATGGCGATGGCAGCCAGACGCGCTCCTTCTGCTATGTCGATGACATGGTCGACGGATTGATGCGGCTGATGGGTTACGACGGCGAGCAACCCGGCCCCGTCAATATCGGCAATCCCGTGGAGCTGACGGTCTCCGAACTGGTGCAGCAGGTGCTGGCCCTGACCGGCTCGCGCTCCTCCGTCATGTACATGCCGCTGCCGGAGGATGACCCGCGACGCCGCCGCCCTGATATCAGCCGCGCGACAAAGCTGCTCGGCTGGTCTCCGCGCACCCCGCTCTCCGCCGGGCTGCGGGCGACGGTGGAGTGGTTCTCGGTGGTGGAGGCCGAGGTGGAGCCGGTGCGGACCGATGTGCCCGCGGCGCGTGTCCCGGCGGGCTGAAGGATCGGTTCCATTGCCCCGCTTCCGGCCACAGGCTCTACTGCGCGCCGGGTTGAGGGAGGATGAGGCTTGGCCGAGATCGTAACGACCGAGGTGACGCATAGCCGCTGGTCGAGGCTGATGGTCGCGACGATCCGCCTGCCGGACGGACAGGTGACGAAGCGCGACATCGAGGATCACGGCGAGGCGGCGGTGGTGCTGCCCTATGATCCGGAACGGCGGATGGCCATGCTGATCCGCCAGTTCCGCACGCCCCCTTTCTATGCCGCCGGCGACGGCATGATGCTGGAGCCCCCCGCCGGAAGGCTGGACGAGGCGGACCCGGAAGCCTGTGCCCGGCGCGAGGCGATGGAGGAGATCGGGCTGCGGCTGACGCGGCTGGAGCCGGTTGCCCGTGTCTGGACCATGCCGGCTCTCTCGACCGAGCGCGCCTGGATGTATCTCGCGCCCTATGCCCAAGGCGACCGCGTGGCGAGCGGCGGCGGGCTGGCGGAGGAGCACGAGGAGATCGAGGTGCTGGAGATGCCGCTGGCTGAACTGGCGGCCATGGCCGATGCCGGGACACTGACGGAGCTGAAGCTGCTTCTGCTGGTGCAGACGCTGCGCCTGCGCCATCCCGGGCTTTTCACGCCCGCCTGACGCCCCGCTCACCCTGCCTCTTCCGGGAAGACTTCCTGCGGGCCTCCCCATACTCTCCTCCTCAGGAGGCAGGGGAACGCGCCCTTCGCCGATCCTGAGGCTCCGCGCATCCTTGTGCGGGCTCCGCTCCTCGTGAGCGCGCCCTGAAGGCGCTGCCGGGCGGGCCGGGATATCGCTATGGCCCCCGGCGGCACCGCTTCTCAAGTCCTTCGGAGAGCCTCTGGCGGTTGTCCGGGCACCTATGCCCCCCTTCATCCGCCTCACTTTCCCAGGGCTTCCACCGCCTTCCAGATCAAGTCTGTTCCACAAGCACAGAATTTTCAGTTCTAAAAAATAGTAAGATTAGCTGCCTAAATATCGAAAAACTTTACTTTCTCGTGGCGGCAGAACCATAAGTCGTTGATTTTTATATGTGGCACGGAATATGCCTGTGACACCACGCCTCCTGTGTTTATGAGGGTGTTATACTTATGAACTGGAAAGTGGGACTTCTTTTCGGTGGTATCATGGCAGCCGTTGCGGGTTTCGCGCCCAATGCGGAAGCGGCTCTGGCGCCCTGCCCGGATTCCTGGGTGGCGGACGAAACAACCCCTCTGGTGCATAATAACTGGCAGAGCGCGGCAAGCGCTTGCCAGTACCTGACTAATCCAGACCAGCATAATGCCGCCAGCATCGACAACATCAATGCCGCTGGTTTCTTCGGGTTCAGTGACTGGGAAAGCAACGGCCAGACCCAGATGGGCAACTATTCAGGGCTGACCGGCACGTGGTCGATCGCCGACGCGAACTTCGATCTTTACGACTACATCATTGTCTTCAAGGACGGCAAGAATACCAATCTGGTCGCCTTCCTCTTCAATGAGGAATTCAGCTCGGGCCACTGGAACACCCCGTTCCTCAACCCGCCCTTCAACCTGCCTGGTCAGTCCCAGGCGCATAGCGTGAGCCATGCGACCATCGCACGGCGGCCGAGCCTGCCTGTGCCCGAGCCCGCCAGCTTGGCGGTGTTCAGCGTCGGGCTTGTCGGGCTGGCAGTGGCGCGCCGGCGCAAGGCGATCTCCAAGGCCTAACCGCATGGATTGCCGGAAGGAGTGAAGGAGGCGACCTGCCCCGGACATCCGGGGCAGGCCTTCCGGCAACGCCGTGGCGCCCGCCGCTTCCGTGGCGGGCGCTGGCTATGAAACCCCGGCAGTCCGCCGGTGCTGCCGGAGCCAGTGGGAGAATGCGGCTTCATCGATGACGCCATTCACCAGATCCAGCATCCGCTGCACGACATCCGCCGCCGTGACATCCAGTTCGATGCCATTGACCTTCAGGAACAGCACGCAGCAGGACCAGCCCGTGCGCTTGTTGGCATCGTTGAAGGCGTGGTTGCTGGCGATCCCGAAGGCATAGGCGGCAGCGAGATCGAAGAGATCGATCTCCCCCGCCCCCGCATAGGCCAGCTTGTTCACGGGCCGTCCCAGCGCGCTCTCCAGCAGGCCCGGGTCCTTCAGCCCCTGGGCGCCGCCATATTCCCGGAGTGCCTGGTCATGCAGGAAGGCAACCGCATCGGCCTCCAGAAACTCCGGCTCAGTCACCGCTTGGCAAGTTCCTGCAGCGCATCGGCCTGCTCACGCAGCACCTCACGCGCCAGTTGCAACTGGCGCTCCAGCTTGAGGTTACGCTTCACCAGCTTCACGCCATCCGCCAGTTCGACCAGCGTCAGGTCCTGCCCGACCTCGAAGCCCATGCGGATGCGTGTCTCGGACGGGAAGGTGATCCCGACGGAATTACCTTGCTTGCGGACGGTGACGACGCTCATGACAGCCTCTCGTCTTACATTTCGTAAGACGAGGATATAGCGCTTCTAAGTGGAGAAGGGTAGGGGCCGTCAGGCCGTGCCATCCTGCTCCAGCATGGCCAGGAACAGGTCCCGGGCCGCGCAGGCGGCATGGCCGTACCAGGCCATGCCCAGGCCCCATTCCGGCAGCGTGGTGCCTTCCGGAAGTTCCAGCGGGCGGAAGACCACGCCCGGCACCCGCATCCGCGCGGCCCATTCCGGCAGCATGGCGATGCCGATCCCGGCGGCGACGAGGTTGACGATGGTCTGCTTCTCCTCCGCCTCCTGCACCACGCGCGGGGAGAGGCCAAGGCTGGCGAACAGCCGCATCACCCCGTCATGGCTGTGCGGACGGGCGTGGCGCGGCGGAAGGATCAATGGCAGCCCAGCCAGTTCCGCCAGATGCAGGCGGCGGCGGCCGGCCAGCGGATGCCGGCGCGGCAGCACGGCCACGGGATGTTCCTGCAACAGCAGCCGGAAGGCCAGGCCCGGCTCGGGCGCCGCCGGGGGACGGATGAAGCCCAGGTCCAGGCGGCCACCGCGCAACTGCGGCAGGATCTCCACGGATTTCGCCTCGACCAGCCGGATCTCGATCCGGGGGTGCAGGGCCCGGAAGCGGGCCAGCAGTTCCGGCAGCAGCCCGGCGGCCGCGCTGTCGATGGCACCGATCCGCAGCGTCTCATCCGGCATCTGCGCCAGGCCGCGCACCATCCGGCTGGCGGCGGCGGCGTGTTCCAGGATGGCGCGCGCCTCGGCCGCCAGGGCCGCGCCGGCTACGGTCAAGGTGACCTGCCGCGTGGTGCGGCGCAGAAGCGCGGTACCCAGTTCCTCCTCCAGCAGCCGCACCTGCCGGCCGAGCGCCGTCGGCAGCATGTTCAGCCGGACGGCGGCACGGCCGAAATGCAACTCATCTGCCACCGCCAGGAAGCACCTGAGCTGCTTCAGCTCCAATCCATCCTCCTGCCGGCCTTCCGCCTGCAGACTATCCGACCGCCGCCGGGCCGATAGCGCCCTGGAGAGAATTATCTCCTATTTTTGCATAATTTTTTGGATGCGGTCTCCGGCGTCACTCGGTTCTAGCCTGCCTGGTAACCACAGGAGGACGCCCAGCATGCGCGAATACAGCATCGCCGCCATTCCGGCCGATGGCATCGGCCCCGAGGTCGTCGCCGCCGGCCTGCAGGCCCTTGAGGCGCTGGAGCGGCGCATGGGCAGCTTCAGGCTGAATGTCGAGCAATTCCCCTGGGGTTCCGAATACTACCGCCGGCATGGCGTGATGATGCCGGCCGACGGGCTGCAGACGCTGAAGAAGTTCGATGCCATCTATTTCGGTGCGGTCGGCGCGCCGGATGTGCCGGATCACGTCACCCTCTGGGGGCTGCGGCTGCCGATCTGCCAGGGCTTCGACCAATATGCCAATGTGCGCCCCACCAAGATCCTGCCGGGGGTGACGCCGCCGCTGCGCGACTGCGGCCCGGGAGACCTGGACTGGGTGATCGTGCGCGAGAATTCCGAGGGCGAGTATGCCGGCCATGGCGGCCGCGCGCACAGGGGCCTGCCCGAGGAAGTGGCGACCGAGGTGGCCATCTTCACCCGCGTCGGCGTCACGCGCATCATGCGCTACGCCTTCCGGCTGGCGCAGGCGCGGCCGCGCAAGCTGCTGACGGTGGTGACGAAGTCCAATGCCCAGCGCTTCGGCATGGTGATGTGGGACGAGATCGCCGAGGAGGTCTCGCGCGAGTTCCCCGATGTCACCTGGGACAAGATGCTGGTGGATGCCATGACCATGCGGATGGTGCTGAAGCCGCAGAGCCTGGACACGATCGTCGCCACCAACCTGCATGCCGACATCCTCTCCGACCTCGCCGCCGCGCTGGCGGGCTCGCTCGGCGTGGCGCCCACCGGCAATGTGGACCCGGAGCGGCGTTTCCCCTCGATGTTCGAGCCGATCCACGGCTCGGCCTTCGACATCGCCGGCAAGGGTATCGCCAACCCCGTCGCCACCTTCTGGACCGGCGCGCAGATGCTGGAGCACCTGGGCGAGCCGGAGGCCGCCGCGCGGCTGATGCGCGCGGTGGAGCGGGTGACGGGCGCGGGCATCCTGACGCCCGATCTCGGCGGCAAGGCCACGACGAAGGAGGTCACGGAGGCGGTCTGCGACGCCATCCACAGCGCCAATATCTGAGCCGGCCAGCCTGCGGACCTAACTAGAACAAAACAGGAGGAATTCCGTCCATGCTGCAACGACGCACCCTGCTGGCGGCGGGCGCCAGCCTGCTCGCCACCCCCGCCCTGCGCTCCGCCCGGGCGCAGGGCTTCCCCGACCGCCCCATCACCATCACTGTGCCCTTCACGGCCGGCGGGCCCACCGATGTCATCAGCCGGCTGGTGGCCGAGGGGATGTCGAAGGATCTGGGCCAGCCGGTGGTGGTGGAAAATGTCACCGGCGCGGGCGGCACCATCGCCGCCGCCCGTGTCGCCCAGGCGCGGCCGGACGGCCACACGCTGCTGATGCACCATATCGGCCATGCCAGCACGGCGACGCTCTACCGCAAGCTGCCCTATGACGTGCAGGAGAGCTTCGCGCCGCTGGGCCTGGTCTCGGATGCGGCGATGACCGTGGTGGCGCGACCGGACTTCCCTGCCAGGGATCTGACGGGCGTTCTGGCCGCCATCAGGGAGCAGGGCGATGTCCTGACCCTGGCGCATTCCGGCCTGGGCGGGGCCAACCAGCTCTGCGGCATGCTGCTGCAACGCGCCGCTGGACGGGCGCTGACCAGCGTGGTCTTCCGCGGCAGCGCACCCGCCATCACCGACATGATGGCGGGCCGGATCGATCTCTTCTGCGACCAGGCGACCAATACCGCCCCCTTCATCCGGGATAACCGGATCAAGGCCTATGCCGTCACCCTGCCGCAGCGGGTGGCAGGGCTGGACCTGCCGACCACTGCCGAGGCCGGGGCGCCGGACCTGCTGATGAGCACCTGGCACGGCCTGTACGCGCCGCGCGGCACACCGGCGGAGGTCCAGGAGCGGCTCTCCACGGCCATACGTGCCGCGCTGCGCGATGAGCGGCTACTCGCCCGCTTCAGGGAACTGGTCACGGCCCCGGCCAGCCAGGACCGCGCCACCCCCGCCTATCACACCCGCTACCTGGCGGAGGAGGTGGCACGCTGGCGCCCCATCATCCAGGAAGCCGGTCAATACGCCGACTGAAGGCCGCCTTCCTGCGGAAAGGCGGGATCGCCCCGGACGGTGCCGTTCCGGCTATTCGGCATCGTCCTCCTCGCCTTCCTCGTCCTCCTCCTCGTCGAGCGGCACGAGGAACAGGATGGTCGCGGCATCCTCGTCCTCTTCTTCCTCTTCTTCTTCCTCGTCCTCTTCGCTCTCCTCGAACTCGGCGATTTCCTCTTCATTCGAGGGGCGCAGGTTGAGCGGGGCCTGGCCGTCCCAGAGAGGGGCGTTGTCCGTCCGGAGGCGCATGAGGTCGGCCTTGAAGCCTTCGCTCTCGAGGATGGCGCGCGCATCCTCTTCCTCGACATTCATGATGGCCGTCGGCTGGCCGCCGATTTCGAGCGTGAACATGGTTCCGATACCTCAGCAGGGATGATGGCCTCTTCAACGCCGCCACGGAGGGATCGTTTGCCGTGCCCCATGTCAGGGGCGCGCCGGGAACGCCGTGGAGAGCCATCCGCCGGACCCCATACAGGCAGGAGCGGGCATCAGCCAGCGCCCGGGCGGATATGGCGTGGCATTTCATGCTCCCGGAGCACGCTGGGGTCGTGCTCGCCGCATGCCAGGCGGGCCTGGATCCGCTCCTGCCGGGTGCCGTGCATCCGGGTGCCGAAGCCGGAATATGGCGGCCCGGCGGGTTTTCCCCAGATTACGGGGACAGGGCTGTGGATCACCGCGTGGAGAACTTGTGCCGGAGGCCGGATGAACGAGGACCGGGCGATATCACCGGGGCGAGCAGGGCTCGGGCGGGGCAGAACGGCGGGCTGGCGGCCCGGTGCCGCCCGACGCATGGTGTCTTCGGGAGGAAAAACACATGTCCGCTTCCGATTACGAGGTACTGGACGAGCGTTTCGCGCGCCTGCCCAACATGACGGCCCATGTTCACCGCCTCTATGACAGGTGCCACTGGGCGGAAGGGCCGGCCTATTTCCCGGCAGGGCGCTACCTCGTCTGGTCCGATGCGCCAAACGACCGCATGCTCCGCTACGACGAGACCAGCGATGCCGTCAGCGTCTTTCGCCAGCCCGCCCACAACAGCAACGGCAATACGGTGGACCGCCAGGGCCGGCTCGTGACCTGCGAGCATGGCACACGGCGCGTGACCCGCATCGAGCATGACGGCAGCATCACCGTCATCGCCGACCGCTACCGGGGTAAGCGGCTGAACAGCCCGAATGACGTGGTGGTGAAATCCGACGGCTCGATCTGGTTCACCGATCCCACCTACGGCATCGATTCCGACTATGAGGGCAACAAGGCCGAGAGCGAGATCGGCGCCTCCTATGTCTATCGCGTTGATCCGCAGTCGGGCGGGATCACGGTGGTCTGCGATGACTTCGTGAAGCCCAACGGGCTCGCCTTCTCCCCGGATGAAAGTCTGCTCTATATCGTCGATACCGGCCGCACCCATGGGCCGGAGCATCCGGCGCATATGCGGGTCTTCCAGGTGGAAGAGGGCGGCAGGCTGAGCGGGGGCAAGGTCTTCGCCGACTGCACCGCCGGGCTGTTCGACGGCTTCCGGCTGGATGACACAGGCCGGATCTGGACCTCGGCCGGCGACGGCGTGCATGCCTATGACCCTGACGGCACGCTGATCGGCAAGGTGCGCGTGCCGGAGGTGGTGGCCAATCTCTGCTTCGGCGGGCCCAAGCGGGACCGGATGTTCATCTGCGGAACCACCTCGCTCTACTCGGTCCGGATGTTCGTCAACGGCGCCAGGACCTTCTAGCGGGGGCCGTGGCGCGCCCTCGCGGGATGAACTGCCGTTGCCGGGCCGGTCTTCGTCGGGAAGCCGGTCCGTCGTCCCCCTTGATCTCGTGGCGGAACGGGTCTGACATGACAGGATGTCTGACATCTCCACACGCCTCGATAGCCTGCTGGCGGCCCCTGCCGCCGTCGGCCCCTCCTACGCGGCCGATGGGCGGCTGTATTTCCTCTGCGATGCCGGCGGCTCGGCCCAGGTCTGGGAGCTTCCGGCCGATGGCGGCGCGGCGCGGCCCCGGAGCGCGCACCGGGATGCCGTGGCCTTCGTGGCGGGCAGCCCCGTGGATGGCGGGGCCGTCTTCGGGCGTGACCAAGCGGGCGATGAGCGTGTGCAGCTCTACCACCTCCCCGCGGAGGGTGAGCCACGGGCCCTGACGGCGGACCCCGGGACCATCCATGGCTGGGGCGCCTTCTCCCCGGACGGGACGCGGCTGGCCTGCACCGCCAATGGCCGAGACCCCGCCCATACCGACCCCTGTGTCATCGATCTGGCGACCGGCCGGATCACGCGCGTGCTGGAGGTGCAGGGGCCGCATGAACTGCCCGCCTGGCACCCCGATGGCCTGGCCATCATCCTCTCCACCGCGCCCGAGAGCTTCGAGAGCGATCTGATCAGCGTCGACCTGGGGAGTGGCGCGACCACGCCGCTGACGCCGCACGAGGGCAAGTGGCGGCATATGAAGCCCCAGTGGCGACAGGACGGCGCCGGCTTCTGGCTATTGACCGACCGCGGGCGGGATTTCCTCGGCCTGGCCTTCCAGGCTCCGGGCGGCACGCCTGAATTCCTCTTCACCCCCGATGCGGATGTGGAGCAGCTGGAGGTCTCGCCCGACCAGTCGCGCCTCGCCGTGGTGGTGAACGAGGCCGGCTATTCCCGCCTGCACATCCTGGATGCCCGCACCGGCGCCGTGCTGGAATCCCCCGCCTCTCCGCCGGGCGTCATCACCAAAATCACCTGGCATCCAGGCGGCACGACCCTGGCTTTCGACCTGGCCTGCCCGACGCGCCCCGGCACCATCTGGCAGCACCGCCTGGGCGAAGCCTCGTCCAGCCTGATCTTCGCTGCCAGCGACGCCCCGGCCGATCTGCGTGACTGGAGCCTCGTGCAGTTCCCCAGCAGCGACGGCCGCCAGCTGCCGGCCTTCCTGGCCTTGCCGGAAGGCGCGCCGCCGGCCGGTGGCTGGCCGGTGCTGGTCTGGGTGCATGGCGGCCCGGCCGCGCAGGCACTGCCCAACTGGCGGCCGGACCTGCAGATGGTCCTCTCCCTCGGCATCGCCGTGCTGGTGCCGAATGTCCGCGGCTCCACCGGCTATGGCCGCGACTATGCCGCGCTGGACGACCGCGAGAAGCGCCTGGACAGCGTGCGCGACCTGGCCAATGCCCATGCCTGGCTTTCGGCCGACGGCCGCTTCGACCATTCCCGCATCGCCATCATGGGCCAGAGCTATGGCGGCTGGATGGTGCTGGCCGCCGTGACCGAATACCCCGAGATCTGGGCCGCCGGCATCGACTATTACGGCATCGCCCGCTGGAAGACCTTCTTCGAGCGCACGGGGCCCTGGCGCGTTGGCCATCGCGCCGCCGAATACGGCGACCCCCTGCGGGACGCCGAGCTGCTGGAGCGCCTCTCGCCGCTGCACCGGGTCGACCGCATCCTCTGCCCGATGCTGGTGGCGCAGGGCATGACCGACCCGCGCGTGCCGCCCCATGAAAGCGAGCAGATCGTCGAGGCGCTGCGCCGGCGCGGCATCCCCGTGGACTACATCACCTTCCCCGACGAAGGACACGGCTTCCTCAAGCGCGACAACCGGCGACAGGTCTATCTGGGCGTGCTGCGCTTCCTGGCGCGCTACTTGCTTGGCGAAGCGGTGCCTTCCACCCAGGAGTCCCCACCATGAAGCGTAGAACCCTGCTGGGCGCCGCTGCCGGCGCCACGACCGCCGCAGTGCTTTCCAGGCCGGCGCTCTCCCAGGGAAAGGCGCGGGTCCTGCGCTTCGTGCCGGAAGGGAACCTCGCCAATCCCGATCCGGTCTGGACCACGACCACCATCGCCCGCAACCACGGCGCGATGATCTGGGACACGCTTTATGGCCTGAACAGCAGGTTCGAGCCGCAGCCGCAGATGGTGGCGGGGCACGAGCTTTCCGACGACCGGCTGACCTGGCGCTTCACCCTGCGCGAGGGCCTGCTTTTCCACGACGGGGAGCCGGTGCGGCCGGTCGACTGCATCACCAGCATCCAGCGCTGGGCGCGGCGCCGTCCTCTCGGGCAGACGCTGCTGGCCCGCACGGAGGAGATGCGGGCGCTGGACGATCGGCGCTTCGAGATCCGCCTCAACAAGCCTTACGGCCTGATGACGAATGCCCTTTCCGACACCTGCTTCATGATGCCGGAGCGGATCGCGCGGACCGATCCCTTCCAGCAGATCTCCGAATATGTCGGCAGCGGCCCCTATCGCTTCATCCGCGATGAATGGGTCTCCGGTTCCAAGGCCCTCTATACACGCTTCGACGCATACCAGCCGCGGGACGGGGCGCCGGATTTCCTCTCCGGCGGCAAGGTCGCGCATTTCGACCGGGTCGAATGGATCGTGATGCCGGATGCCTCGACCGCTGTCGGGGCGCTGCAGAATGGCGAGGTGGACTGGGTCCAGCGGCCGGATTTCGACCTTCTCCCCATGCTGCGCCGCATGCGGAACGTGCAGGTCGCGGTGAACGACAAGGTCGGCGTGATCGGCATGCTCGCGCTGAACCACCTGCACCCGCCCTTCGATAACCCAAAGGTGTCGCACGCCGTCCTGTCCTGCATCAACCAGGAGGATTTCATGGCCGCCGCCGTGGGCGCGGAGCCGGAGTTGTTCCGCATCCCCGCGGGCGTCTTCACCCCCGGCCTGCCGATGGCGAATGAAGTGGGGATAGAGGTGCTGACCGGGCCGCGCGACATCGCGCGCGGCCGGCAGATGATCCAGGAGAGTGGCTACAAGGGTGAGCCGGTCGTGCTGATGTCGCCGTCCGACTACCCGATCCAGGCGGCCTTCGCTCAGGTCACGGCGGATCTCTTCAAGCAGCTCGGCCTGAATGTGGAATATGCCAGCATGGACTGGGGTACTCTGGTGCAGCGGCGCACCAGCAAATCCCCGCCCGACAAGGGTGGCTGGAGCGCTTTCCCCACCACCTATGAGGGGCTGACGGTGGCAGATCCCTCCAGCCACGTGCCGCTGCGCGGCAATGGCGAGCAGGGCTGGTTCGGCTGGCCCACCAGCCCGCGCCTGGAGGCGCTGCGGGAGGAATGGCTCGACGCGCCGGACCGGGCGGAGCAGAGGCGTATCGCGGGCGAGATGCAGCGCATCGCCTTCGAGGAGGTGCCCTTCATCCCCCTCGGTCAGCTCTTCAATGCCACGGCCTTCCGCACGGATATCGTGGACATCGTGCCGGCGTCCTTCCCTATCTTCTGGAATGTGAAGCGGGCCTGAGAAGCGGGGAGGGGATGACGGGGCGGCCGTTCATCCCTTCCGCCCGTAGATGGCATAATCCTGCGGACCGAAGATCAGGTCGTTCAGCAGATTCTCGGCCGGTCCCTCCGCCCGCAGGCGCATCGCCTGCGGATAAGGATGCAGGCGGACGATCTCGGTCTGCGCGAAGCCGCGTTCCCGCACCAGCAAGGAGAGCACCTCCGGCATCAATGGCCGCATGTGGGTCGGGTCGAAGTGGAATGTGCGGCCGCCCACCATGAGGCTTTCCGGGTTGGGTGTCTCGAGCAACAGCAGGCCACCCTCGGCCAGGGCCCGCAGCGCCTCGTCGATCAATGTCACCATCACTTCCAGCGGCAGGTGCTCGACGAGATGGAAGGCGCTGACGCATCCCAGGCTGCCATCCGGCGCCGCCCGCAGCGCGGCGATCGCATCCTGCACCTGCGCCTGCAGGCCCAGCCCCGTGCAGAGCCCGACATTCACCGCATTGAGGTCGATGCCGCGTGCCTGCCGGCCCTCGTCGCGCAGCACCTCAAGCCATTCGCCGCGCCCGCAGCCCAGGTCGAGCACCGGCCGCGACGGCGCGCCGGCATCGGTCAGGCGCACGATGTCCAGGTGGGCCTGGAGGCGTTGCTTGATGTCTTCCCGCGTGCCGCGGAAGCGGTCCTCGAATTCCAGGAAGAAGGCATCCAGGTCAACCATGGGGACCGCCGGGGCAGGGGGCGCGGCAGGGGCTGGCGCGGCGACCGCGGCGGCACGCTCCAGCCGCTGCCGCCATAGCGCCATTTCGCTCACAAGCCGGCCGAGGCGGCGATCGAGCTGCTGGCCCTTGTCGCGTTCCGTCTCCAGGGCCGCCTGAAGCTCGCGGATCCGGTCCTCTATCTGCCGGCCCTGCACGGCCATCTCGATGCGGGCCAGGCGGGCCGAGGCATTCCCGCGGAGGCATTCGATGGCATCGTTCAGCGCCTTCATGGCACTGTCGGTCGCCTGGCTCTGGTCATGGGCCTGGGAGCGGATCAGGTCGATCTCCGCCCGCAGCCCCACCAGCACGGCATGGGCATCGCGCAGGGAAACCGCGAGTTCGCGATGCGCGTCTTCCATGGCCGTGACGCGGCGCCGGAGGGCCGCGATGTCCTGCATGACACGGGTGCTGGCATCGCGCGTGCCCTGCAGCTGCAGCAGGCTGCGGGCCCAGAGGAGACCCTGCCCCACAAGAGGAATACGGGCCAGGCTTTGCAGTCTGCTCATCGGGGCATTCTCTCCATAGGCACGCGGAAGCGGGATGGGATTGGCGGATAGCGGCACCGGGCCTTCTGCCCATACGCCCGCTGGCTGCGGAGCGACCATGCCGCCTGCCGGCGGGGAAGAGGGTGGCATGGCTCGCCTGCAGCGCATGAGATCGCGTTCCGCCTGCAGCCGGTTGGCCAGAACATCGTTCGGGAGGTCGGGATGTTTGCTGACCGGCCGGTTCATGGGGCTTATCCGTGTCGCGTTGTGAAGGATCGCGCGGTGCTAGCGCGGCGCGCGCATCAGGTCCCAGGCGTGGCGGGAGACCTGCTGCCACCGATGCGCGCCGATCCAGCGGGCCTGTGTCGCGGCGATGGCATCGATCTCCTCCCGCCGCTCGCCCCAGGAGGCGAGGAGCCCGGCCGCCAGGCTGTCCGGGTCGGTTCCGGGCAGACGGTAGGTGACGTCCATCACGTCATCGAAGATCGACAGGGGCGTCACGGCCACCGGGCGTCCGCTGGCCAGGCCCATGCGTACGGCCGCGCTGCTGGATTCCTGGGTGGACTGGTAGGCATAGACAATGCGGTCGGCCATGCCGAGCAGGCGGAGTATCTCCGCCTCCTCCCGGTAATCCGGGAGCAGGGTGATGTCGTCGCACAGGCCCAGTTCGGCGATCAGTGCCTTGCAGGCTTCATGCTCAGCGGCCGAGACCTCGGCCGGATACAGCGCATTGACCATCAGGAGATGCGGCGCCGGCAGGCCGGCGGCGGCGCATTGCCGCAGCAATGCCGGCATCGCCTGGATCATCTCCCGCAATCCCTTGTGGGGAAGCAGGTAGCCGAAGGTCGCGATGACCCTTCGCCCTTCCAACCCCGGCCAGGCCGGCGGCGTGGCGGTGCCCGGTGCCGCCGGGGCCTCCGGCGCGCCATGCGGGAAAAGCTGCACATTCTCCGTCAGCCCGAAGCCGCGCAGCCGCTCCAGATCCTCGATCCCATGCACCAGGAGCCGCGTGGCGCAGGCCAGGTCTTCCGCGATCTCGGCCAGCGAGATCCTCATGTCCGGGCGAAGGACATCGGCGGTGCTGTGCAGCACGACATAGCTGCGCTTCTTCTCCAGCGCACGCCGGCGCAGGATGCGGCCGAGCGCATCCAGCCGGAAGAAGCCGAAATTGAACTGGAAGACCGCCACGTCGTGAGGCGCCATGGCGTCCTCCAGGGCCTGCAGGTCATCCTGCCGGCCGGTGCGCCAGACCCGCTGGACGAACTCCTCGTCGGGGCCGAGAAGTGTGGCATCCGTATTGGCCAGCACCGTCAGCCGGCTGGCGGGAATGCCCGAGGCGAAGGATTTCGCGTAAGCGGCAATGCCGCAGCGGTTGTTCCAGCTCGTGGCCATGGCGACGGAGGGCGGCATCAACGACATGCTGTCCTCCGCCTCGACCTCCTCCACCGCCGCCCGTACGCGCTGCGCGACCCGGTCCCAGGTGAAATCCCGCTTCAGCAGCGCCTCCGCCGCGCCCAGGCGCGGAGCCAGATCCTCTGGCGCTGCGCCGGCGACTTCGCGCATGCAGGCGACCAGATGCGGCAGGCTGGGCTCGGCCCAGGCCGAATTGAAGACGCCAAGATGGCTTCTGGCCGCGACCAGGCGATAATCTACCAGCCAGGCCGTGGCTGGTGTGCAGAAGGAAAGCTGCCCGCCCCATCCCGTGGTGATCACCGGTCGTCGGGCCAGCATCGCCTCCGCCAGCGGCAGGCCGAAGCCCTCTGCCCTGGCCGGCGCGACGAAGGCGTCGCAGATGGCGAAAAGGCCGCGCAGCGTGGCGGTGGGCAGGTCTTCCTCGATCAGCACCACGGGGCGCAGCGCCGGCTGGCACGCCTGCAACTCCTCCAGCTGCTGCCGGATCTGGTGCGGCACGCCGGGCGAGGTCTTGATGACCAGGCTGGCATCGCGGCCCGTCCCGGCCGAGAACTCGGCCCATGCCTTCAACAGCACATCCACGCCCTTACGGGGCAGGGCCGAGGAGACGTGCAGGAAACGGAACCCGGGCGCCCGCCCGGCCAGCAGCGCCTCCGCCGCGGCGAGGTCCGGTGCCGCACCCCGCTGCAGATGATCGGTGCCATTGCCGACAACGCGCACCGGCAGATGCACGCCGGCATCTCGCAGCACCTTCGCCACATGCGCGGAGGTGACGGTGATCAGGTCCAGATTGCGGTTGAAGGCTTCCGCGTGGAAGCGGGGGAAGCCGCTCTCTTCCCAGGCGTAGCAGGCGAGGCCGCGCAGACCGGCCGGCCTGATGCCTTCCACATAGGGGGGGTAAAGGTTCCGCAACACGACGGAGGTATCGTCTCCGGCGATGTCAGACGCCTCCACCATGCGCGCGGCGACATCCGGAAGCGCCACGAGTTCCTCGGGAGCCGGCGGGAAATCGCCGCTGCCGCCCTCGGTGGAGCGGAAGGCCACTGGCTCGCCTGCCCGCGTGAGCGCCAGGCCGAGTTCCCGGTTGACGATGGCCAGGCTGTAGGAGGAGGTGATGGGCCCTTCGATGCGGTAGCCGGGCCGCGGCACCGGTACGGGTTCCGGTTCCGGCAGCGCGATGCCATGGCCCAGCTGGCCCAGGAAATCCGCCAGTCCCCGCAGCAGCTGCGGCCGCTCGAAGCGCGCCAGGTTGCGCCATTGCGCTTCCACAATGCGGCGGCGCAGCAGGGGTTCGTCCAGCACGGCCGAAATCGCCGCGGAAACGGTATCGGGATCCTTGCTCTGCAGTATCAGGCCGCCCTGACCCAATGTCTCCCGCACAGCGCCCGCATCATAGGCCAATACGGGAATGCGATGCAGGCTGGCTTCCAGGAGCGGGATGCAGAAGCCTTCATGCTCGCTCAGGCAGACGAAGGCATCTGCCCGCGCATAGATACCGGCCAACGCCTCGTCGCTGATCTTGCCATGAAGATGCACGTGATCGGCGACGCCCGCCTGCCGCGCGGCCCGTTCCAGCAGGGCGCGGTAGTCCGCATCTCCTCCTCCAACGAGGTCGAGGTGGAGCGGCGCCGCGCGGTAAGCGGTGAGCCGTGTCAGGGCCTCGATCAGGTCATGCTGGCATTTGTGCGGAGACAGCCGCCCGACGAAGAGCAGGCGTTGCGGCAGAGGCTCCTGCTTGAGCCCGCGTGCGGGATAGGGGCACGCCAGGCTTCGGGCACGCTGCCGCAGCATGTCCAGATCCGCCAAAATGGGCAGCACCGCCATCGGCTGCCGCCCGAAGCCGAAACCGGCCTCCCGCAACTCGTCCAGACTGAAGGTCGAATTCGCGAAGCAGCCGGAGAACATGCCCTCCTGCACAGCCCAATGACTCAGCTGCTGCCTTCCGAGGTCCAGCACCCGCGCCAGCTCTGGGCTGCTGGCGAAGAAGCGGCTCGGCGTGATATTATGATAGACCAGCACCCGAGGACATGTGACCGCCCCAAGCCAGGCCAGCACTGCCGGGCTTATTCCGATGGAATGATGCACCAGCAGCAGTTCGTCCGGGCCGGCCAGGGCACCAGGGTGACGCAGATAGGGATGCAGCTCGCCCGCCAGCGCGGCATCCGGATGCTCGACAAAGATCTCGGACTCAAACCCGAGGTCGCGCAGCAACTGCCGGGTCAGCAGCATCCCGTTGGTAATGCCATCCGCCACACTGGACCCGGAGTGGAACTGATGGACCGCACGCAAGCCTGAAGCCATCTTTGGGCACGAATCCGTCGGTGAGAAGAGCGCTTGGCGCCCTTGAGTTAGCGTTCCCGCATGGAGCGCCCGACAGCGTGAAGCACGGGGTCCATGAAGTAGCGGAGGGCGGTACGTGCCCGGGTCTGGATGATGGCCTCCGCGGGCATCCCTGGGAGCAGACGATATGCGTGCAGCGCCCCGGCACTATCCTCATCAAGCATGACGCGCACTTTATAATACGGCGCGCCCGTCCGCTCGTCCAGCAGGCGGTCCGCCGAGATCTGCCGAACGGTGCCGGTCAGCGTCGGCAGGTCGCGCTGCGGCAGGGCCGAGAAGCGAAGCGTGGCGATCTGGTCCAGCTGAACGCTCTCGATATCCTGGACCTGCACGGAGACATCGACCGTGAGGGCGTCATTCTCCGGCACGATCTGCAACAGGGTGCGCCCCGGCGCCACGACCCCACCGACCGTATTGGCGGTCATCCCGACGACAACGCCATCGGTTGGCGCACGCAGCTCCAGCCGGTTGACCACGTCCTGGGCACCGACGCTGCGTTCCTGCAACTCGGCCAGCCTGGTCTGCGCCTCCTGCATCTGGCGCGCCACATCCTCCTGGAAGGTCCGGACCTGCTGCACGATCTGCAACTCGGCCTCGCCGATCGCCTGCCGGGTGCGGGCGACCGTGGCCAGATGCTCGCCGCGTTCGCCTTCCAGGCGCGCGAGCTCACGCTGCAGTGCCAGCGCCCTGGTACGCGGTGCAAAGCCACCGCGCAGAAGCTCCTCCACACCACGCAACTCGTCGCTGATCAGGGCGATCTGCCGCGTGCGCGCCTTCTCCTGCGCCATCAGGCCGGTAATCTGCTGATCAAGCTGCGCGATCCGCTGGCGCAGGATATTGACCTGCCCGGCGAGCGAGGCGCGGCGGGTATCGAAGAGCGACTTCTGCCCATCGATGATGTCACGCAGCCCGGCATCGGTGACAGCACGCTGCGTGATCCCGGGGTCCAGCTCGATGACCGGCCGGCCGATCTGCTCTGCACGCAGGCGGGAGACCAGAACCGACATGGCATCGATTTGGTTCTTCAGGACAGCAAGCGCCGATGTCGCCCGGGTCGGATCAAGCCGCATCAGCACGTCTCCGGCCGCCACCCTGCTGCCATCCCGCACCAGGATCTCGTGGATGATGCCGCCGTCGAGATGCTGCAGGTCGTGCCGGTTCGTCTCCACCACCACGGCGCCGGACGCGACGACGGCACTGTTGAGCGGCGCCATCGCTGCCCAGCCACCGAAGCCTCCGAAGGCCAGGGCGATGACGGTGAAGCCGATGAGCGCCGGGCCACGCACGGAAATGGGCGCCGCGGGCAGTGGCGGCATGGAGCCGGGAAGGGAAGCTGCGACTGACATGTTCATGCCGCTCCTGCAACGGCGTGGTACGGGGCTGCGCGGCTGGCGCGAGAGAACCTGGCGGTTGCCTCCGCCTGGGTGCCATAGAAGGCCACGGAGCCCGCCTGGAGGATCAGCACGTAATCAACATGCAGGATCAGGTTGGAACGATGGGTGATGGCGACCACCGTCTTGCCGGCCGCGCGCAGCTGCTGCATGGCGGCGACCAGGGCCGCATCGCCCTGCTCGTCGAGATTGGCGTTGGGTTCATCCAGCACGCACAGGGCGGGGCTGCCGTAGAGCGCGCGGGCCAGGCCGACCCTCTGCCTCTGCCCACCCGAAAGCCGGCCCCCATTCTCGCCGACCTGCGTGTCATAGCCATCCGGCAGGGCGAGAATCATCTCATGCGCCCCCGCGGCCCTGGCGGCCGCGATCACCTTCTCGCTCTCGATCTCGGAGAGCCGCGCGATATTCTCCGCCACGGTCCCTTCGAACAGTTCGACGCTCTGCGGCAGGTAGCCGATATGCGGGCCGAGATCGGCCGGCTTCCAGTTCCGCAGGTCGGCGCCGTCCAGGCGCACCTCCCCGCTTTCCAGCGGCCAGACGCCGAGCATGACGCGCGCCAGGGTCGACTTGCCAGCGCCGCTGGCACCCAGGACTGCCAGGGTGCTGCCGGCCGGCAGATCGAAGCTGATCCCCTTCAGTGTCGGCACCTTGCCGCCCGGCGGCTTGGCGGTGACGCTCCGCAGCGACAGATGACCGGACGGGGCAGGCAGGCGCATGCTCTCGGCCGTCTCCCCCTGCACCTGCAACAGGGTCTCCAGGCGCTGCCAGGCAAGCCGGAAATTCACCAGATTAGCCCATTGGCCGATCAGCATCTCGATCGGCGCCAGAGCCTTGGCGCCGATGATGGAGGCGGCGAACATCATGCCCGGAGAGATGCGGCCCTCGATCGCCAGCATGGCGCCGGTGCCGAGCATGGCCGACTGCAGCACGATGCGGACCGTCTTGCTGACGGAACTCAGGCTGCCGGCCCAATCGCTGGCCGTGCTTTGCAGGGCGAGATACTGCCGGTGACGGAGCAGCCAGCGCCCTCTCACGGCCGGCAGCATGCCCATCGCGGCGAGGGATTCGGTGTTACGCAGGCTGGCCTCGGTGAAGCCCATCGCCGCCGCGTTCTCGGCCGACGCCGCTTCCAGCCGCCGCCGCGAAACCCTTTCGCTCAACAGCGTCAGGCCCACGAGAATAACCCCGCCGCCGACGGTCAGGAAACCCAGCAAGGGGTGAACGAGGAACAGGAAGATCAGGAAGATCGGCGACCAGGGTGCGTCGAAGAATGCGAAGAGGCCCTGTCCCGCCACGAAGTTCCGCAGCGTGGCGAGGTCGGCCAGCGGGCGGGCCCGCTGGCCCTGTCCGCCCTGCAGATATTGCGTGAACAGCTTGTCGAAGACGGTCTCGGACAGGATGCCGTCGATGCGTGCGCTGATCCGCACCAGGATCCGCGACCGCACGGCTTCGAGCAGGCACATTACCAGGAAGGCACCCAGCATGACCACGCTGAGCATCAACAAGGTGGTTTCGCTGCGGCTCGCCAGGACCCGGTCATAGACCTGCATCATGTAGAGCGGTGATGCCAGCAGAAGGAGGTTGATCACGAGGCTGAAGAACGCCGCCGCGATCAAGGCTTTCCGGCACCGGCGCAAGGCAAGTTGCAGAAGAGAGGGACCTGACGGCGTGGAAGAAGTGGAGCCGGTAGATTGCATCGTCACCCAAGATCTCCATCGCCGGCCAGGGCACGAGGGCCGATGACATCAAACATGATTCAGTTCCAGAACGCCCAGTAGCGTCACGTCGTAATTGTCCGAGACATTCAATGTCACGTCTGTCCCGCTCGCCATGACCGAGGAAAACATGGACGCGCTCAGGGAGCTGTCCTCCACCATGGCGACGCCAGGGCCGATCAGAAAGACGGAGGCCTTCGCCTGGGGTGCATCGAAGAAGAGGACGCGCTGCACGTCCTTGAGAAAGGGATTGCTCTGGAAGGCATCGCGCATCATCGCGAAGTCGGCCGTGCTGAAATGCACCCGGGTATCTTCGGCGCGCAAGTAGGCTTCCAGGCGGCCGAACAGAACAGACGCCTCGTCATCCGCGCTCCGAATGAGCGACCCTGTCGGTGCCGCCGGGAACGTGCTTCCAGGGGATGATTCGGGAAGCTCCGGAGGGGCGGTTCCGCCAGTCCCCGCTGCCGCCCTGGCGATGTCTTCAGCCACGGCTTCCGGGTCGAGAATCCTGGCGTGATCATTCGTGATGACGCCGAGGGTGCTTGCCACCTTTTCCTTCGCTGCCCCCCAGTGCTGATAAGCGGGGTTCGCCATGGATGCATCGAAGCTCGCCAGGGCGTCGAATACCGTGAGCGCGCTGGCGGCCGCGGGCTGGGAGATGCCGGAGGCCGGCGCGCTGACTGCTGGACCCAGCGCCGGGACGTCGCGCGGTTCCATGGCGTGCGTCGCCACGAAGCCACTGACGGACGCGGCGGCGAACGGTGCGCCACTGCCCTTCAGAACGTCATGCGGGACAACAGCCGGAGGGGAGGCGGAATGGACCTCGTCCTGTGGCGGAAGGGCTGTTTCGGTCGTCGTGTTCACTTGCGGCCTGTCGTCCAGAAGAGCCACGACGGGCAGGGCTTCCGGCAAGGCCGGCGCCTGAGGCTGATGGGCCTGCGCCTCCGCCACGGCCGACCCCGAGGCCACTGGCACCCGGAAGGACATGTTCAGCGGCGGCGGTGCCGGGGCTGGTGCCATACCTGCTCCCGCGGCCGACGACGTGACGGCATGCTCTGCCGGGGCGGCCGGGGGCGGCAGGATCACCGCCTGCGCCTCCGCCACCAGCGGCGGGTTCAACCCCGCGGGCCATGCGGAGGGCACCTGGCCGGACAGTGCGTCCGCCACATGGCCCTCATGCCAGATGAAATCCTGGTCGGACAGGAACCAGACCATGGCGCTGCCGCCGGCCACCGAGGCCGCGGCCAGCATGGTGGCGACATTCTGCAGCACTGGCGCGACATCCTGCACCGATTGCACGGAACGCGGTGCCCGCGCTGACGGGCGCTCCAGATCCATCGCCAGATGGGACGCCCCCCCCTCTGGCACCACCGGCGCCACATGGGCCTGGTGCGGCCCGGCGGCCAGGTCCGTGACATAGGGATGACTGTCCTGGCCCAGCTCCGCGGCATGGGCCGGGGCGGAGCCTGCCATATCCAGCGCATAGGCTGTGGCGATCAGCGCAGCCAGCGCCGCCAGGGGATGCAGCAGCACATGCGGGCCCATCCGGCGGCCCGGCAGCATCATCGGCCGCACCTTCAGGACCGCATCGACGACATGGCGCAGCGTCGCGCCGCGCATCACCAGGTTATAAGGCTCGCTGGCAACGACATAGACACCCTGTTCCAGCGCGATATGCACAAGCACATCCTGCGTGTCGTTGCGGAGGACCGCCATCCAGGGGTCGCCCTCGTCGCTATGCCCCGTCTCCAGGGAGGTCGAGAGGCCGGACTGGGCCAGCAGGCCGATGACCCGGTAGCATTCCGCGAGGTCGCTTTGTGCCCAGTGGCGCAGTCTGGGTTCCGGCTGCGGCGGCAGCTGGCGTGCCCTGAAAGGAAGGATATGCGCTGACATAATGGTTACGCCTGAGGGGCGTTGTCTTCAAAAAGGATCTGGTAGGTCACGGGGTCGTAGAAGCGCATCAGTTCCCGCACGAAAACCTTCGGCTCGGCGCCGATGGCGCCGGCCCAGGCGATGTAGCGGTCCGGTGGAATGCGGCCACGGCCGGATTCCACCTGCGAGATGAAGGTGTAGTAGTCGACGCCGATCATCTGGGCCAACTGGCGCTGCGAGAGACCCGCGCGTTCCCGCTGCTCACGCAGCCATTCACCCGCCTCACGACGAAGGCGTCGAACGTCGGCATCGCCGCCCTGTTGTGGATGGGTATACATCGGTTTCTCCGTACTGCCTGATGCGCCGCGTCAGATAAACAACCGCAGGTATAATGCCCGCCCTGGTGCTTGTCGCACAAGGAAAGTCTTGCGACAGCAGAACAGGTTTTTGGTTTTATGGGCTTTGGCGGATGCCCTGAATGCCCGCCTGTCCACGGTTTTCCGTCCGGGCCGATGGGCGAGACGACCGCAGTTTTTCGTCGCGAAAGAACCCGCCACGGCCGGAGCCATGGCAGGCCTTTCAGTTGGCCGCGGCAGGACGATCCTGCCGCGCCCGGATCAAGCGGTCAGGACGTCGCCGGTGAGGCTGAAGGTGGTCACGCCGACCAGCTGGACCAGCCCGTCGAGATCATCGAGGCCGTTGCTGAACTCATTGTCGTTCACCAGCACATAGGTGCTATCGCCGAAGGCAAAGGCAACCGACTTGCCGTCGACGTTGTCGAGGTCCAGAAGGTAGTCCAAGGCAGCCACCAGGTCTTCCGCTGCGGCGGCCCGGGCCTGCTGCGTGCCGGTCAGCTCCGCGAAGGTCGCGCCGAGGAAAGCCACGGTTTCGCCAGCGGCGAGATCGGTAACCTTCGTGGCAGCTTCCACCAACGCGGCGGCGTCCTCCAGGTCCACATCCCCCAGCTGCATCCCGGCGATCATGAACTTGTCCGCGCCAGCGCCGCCGCTGATGCTGTGCACGCCATCGCCCATCACCGTGATCACGTCGTTGCCGGCTCCACCGGACACGGTATGATTGCCGTTGCCATAGACATTCAGGGTATCGTTGCCGTTACCGCCACCGACCGTGTGGTTGCCTTCGCCCATGACTGTGATGTCATCAGCGCCGTCACCGCCATCGACCGTCTGGTTGCCGTCGCCCATGACTGTGATGTCGTCAGCGCCGTCACCGCCATTCACCGTGTTGTTGGCATCGGCATAGACCGACAGCTCGTCGTCGCCAGCGCCGCCGTCGAGCGTGACGGCCTTATCGGAGTACAGCGTGATGTCGTCAGCGCCCGAACCGCCTGTGACGGTTGCGGCCTTGGTCAGGGTGGCGCCCTCCAGCGTCAGCGCGCCGGTCAGCGTGGAAGCGTCGATTACGGTGACACCGTCGTCACTATTGTACAGATTCAGTGCCGCGGAGCCGGAGATGTTCAGCGCCGTGTAGTCGCCCTCGGCAACGTCCACCCAGCTGGTCGTGCCGCTGGTCTTGATGTTCAGCCTCTCGATACCCTCGGCGGTGAAAATGCCGCCGTCGTTGCTGTCCAGCAGCAGGGTCGCGGCGTCATTCTTGCCAGACACGCCTGTGAAATTCACGGTCAGGCTGCTGCCCCCGCTGGAGCTCATGCCAACGATCACGCTGGTGTCGATGCCCACCACCTCCACGTCGCGCGAGGAGGTCGTGCGGTTGACGATCTGTTCGATGCCGGTGCTGTTGCTGGCGTCGAAGGTCACCGTGCCCCTGCTTGCCCCCGAGGTGATGTTCACCACCTCAACGTTCCGCAGCATGGGGGCCACCGTGCTGGGAACCAGGAAGGCGCCGCCCACGACGGCGTTCAGGGTGTCACGGCCAGCGCCGCCATCGATCACGTCGCCGTCGCCCAGATGGCCGCCGGACATGGCGCGGATGGTGTCGTCGCCCGCGGTCGTCCTGGTGCTCGCGGTATCGCCCGCCGGGGACAGGTAGTCATTGCCCGAGGTCAGGGTGAGGATGGCACCCGGGGTGCCGGTGCCGGCCTTCGCGGCGGCGACCAGTTCGGCGGCCAGGGCCTTGGAGGTGTCCACCGTGGTGGGATCGGCGGTCACGCCGCTCAGCACGGCCGTGGCGTCGTCACGGTCGCCTTCCAGCGTCCAGGGGGCCTGCTGGGTCACGACCTGGTCGGTGTAGAAGGCGGCGGCCTCGACCTTGTTGGCGACGATCGTCGCATCGTCGCCCTGGGCGCCGTTGATGATGTCCAGGATCACCTGGCCGACCGAGCGGCCAGAGGCGAGCTGGCCCTGCCAGTAGGTCATGCCCTCGGCATCGGGCGCGCGGTTGAACAGGTTCTGGTAGACCTGGGTGATGAAGCCGGCGGACGAAGCGATATTCGGCAGCGCCAGATACGGATAGTTCGTGGTGGCTTCCGTCTGCACCGCGAAGGAGCGGGCGATGTCAGCCAGCTGCATGCCAGCGTTTTCCTGGCCCACCCAGTAGTTCAGGCCCGCCGGATCAGCAGCGCGGCCAAAGTATCCGATATAAAGCTGGGTAATCGTCGCGACTGACATGGTGTTCCCCTTCTGAAGCCTGAGAAGACTTGGTCACCCAGAACTTCGGTTAACAATAAAGCACAAGCATACGCAGCCTGAAGCAGGCCCATATCCGCTCAAGGGGGATGGTCCAATTGCCACGATCACGCTGCCGTGCAGTGACCTACATACCCCTCGCCATTTCGTTGCCGCAAGAGAGTTTTATCGTAAGGAGAGATTAAATTGAGTCTAACGGCGCAAAAATTGAGTCTAACGAATTAACGATGAGTGAAGTTTTGTGCGGGTGCGAAAAGATGGAACTTAGTACTGCGGGGCAACGGTATGGGGGACCCATCTCCTCGCGGAGTAAGGTGCTGATAAGAAACGACATGGGGTTACTTCAGGAAATAGGGATGCCCCGACCGGCTCGACAGGTCCGGGGGTTGCCGGCAAGCTGCTGCCGCGGATTCCGAGAGGCGCCATGACCACCCTGCCGACACAAGCTTTTGCCCTGCCCGGCGGCAGTGCCCCGCGCCGGCGCGGCTATCTGCGGCGCCCGGATTGCCGCGTGTATTACGAGGCGACCGGCAGCGGGCCGGCACTGGTCTTTGCCCATGGCCTGGGTGGAAACCACATGTCCTGGTGGCAGCAGGTAGCGCATTTCGCCGCGACGCATTGCTGCGTCACCTTCAGCCACCGTGGCTTCGCGCCCTCCGACACCCCGCCGGGCGGGCCGGAACCGGCCGCCTATGCCGGGGACCTCGAGGCCCTGATCGCGCATCTGGAGCTCAAGGACCCGGTTGTGATCGGCCAGTCCATGGGAGGATGGACAGGCATCGACCTGGCGCTCTCACGGCCCGGCCTTCTGAAGGCGTTGGTGCTCTCGGCCACCTCCGGCCCGATCGATCCGCGGCAGACAGGGGCCGCCGGCGCGGCCGCCTTCGCGGCCTGGTCGGAACATGCGGCGGAGGCCCTGCGGGAGGGGGCCATGCGCGGTATCCATCCCGCCATCGGCCTGCGCGCCGCCGAGGAGCAGCCGGCGCTGCATTTCCTCTACCGCGCCATCGACGAACTGAGCGCCGAACTCGACAAGGAAACATTGCGCCGCCGCCTGATCGCGGGCCGCACCCGTCCTGCCAGCGATCTTTCCGGCATCACCATTCCGACGCTCTGGATCACGGGCGCCGAGGATGTGGTCTTCCCGTCGCCCGTCGCGCCCTATATGGCGGCGGCGATGCCCCATGCGCGGCATATCAGCGTCGAGAAGGCTGGCCATTCGCCTTATTTCGAACGCCCGGCAACCTTCAACACCCAGCTCGCGGCGTTCCTGGCCAGTCTCTCCTATGATCGGGACTCATAACCAGTAGCTGACGATGGCGGCGAGTTGGACGGCGGCCAGGAAGTTGGTGGCCAGCTTGTCGTATCGGGTGGCGACGCGGCGGAAGTCCTTGAGGCGGCAGAACATGCGCTCAATGGCATTGCGCCCGTGATAGAGGAAGGGGCTGAAGCAGCACTTCCAGAGCTGGTTCCGCTTCGACGGAATGTTGGGCACCGCGCCCTGGCTCTATCACTACCTGGGCATTTTGTTTGCGTATGATCTGATGGTGTGCGACGCCTCCTGCTGGAGGCGACGATGATGACGAGCATCCTTGGTGGTGGAGCAGATCTGGATCGCTGGCTAGCGCCGTTCCTGGAGGTTCTGGGGCGCAAGACCCGCCGCACCTGGGCACCGCTCTACCTGCGGGGTCTGCTCGGACCCGGCGAGCGCAAGAGCCTGCAGCCGATGGCCGCCCGGCTTGGCTTGGGCGGCCACGACCAGCTGCAGCACTTCATCGCCAGCCCCGCCTGGGATGATGCGCCGCTGTGGTCGGTGCTGGCGCAGCAGGCCGACAAGCTGGTCGGCGGTCCGCAGGCTTGGCTGGTGATCGATGACACGGCGCTGCCTAAGAAAGGCACGATGTCAGTCGGCGTGCTGCCGCAGTACTGCGGCCAACTCGGCAAGAAGGCCAATTGCCAATCGCTGGTGTCGCTCACCCTGGCACAGGGCGAGGTGCCTGTTCCGGTCGGTCTACGGCTGTTCCTGCCGGAGAAGTGGACCGATGACCCTGCACGCTGTGCCCAGGCAGGCGTGCCGGAGGCGGCGATGGCGCCGCGAACCAAGGCCGAAATCGCACTGGACGAACTCGACCGGCTGAGGGCGGCGGGCGTGCGTTCGGCACTGTGCTGGCCGATGCGGGCTATGGCGCAAGTGCGGCGTTCCGGCAGGGCCTGGATGCTCGGGATCTGCGCTGGGCGGTGGGCATCCCGCGCAACCAGAAGGTCTACAGCGCCGCCGTGCAGCTGGTGCCGCCGCAGGGACGGGCTCGTAAGCCAGTGCCGAACGAAGAGCCAGCAGAGGCGGAGAGGGTGTTGGCCTCGCAAACCTGGCGCCGCATCGCCTGGCGGCAGGGTACCAAGGGCGCATTGGCGGCCCGGTTCGCCGCGGCGCGCATCCGGGTGGGCGACGGCGCGGTTTGGGGCAACAACCGGCATCTGCCGGGTGATGAAGCCTGGCTGGTCGGCGAATGGCGCTCTAGCGGCGAGCGGAAGTACTATCTGAGCAACCTGTCCGCCGACACACCGCTGCGGGCGCTGGCGGCCACCATCAAAGGACGCTGGATCTGCGAACAGGCGCACCAGCAGCTGAAGCAGGAACTCGGGCTCGGCCACTTCGAGGGACGGTCCTGGACAGGCCTGCACCGACACGCGTTGATGAGCTGCATCGCCTGTGCCTACCTGCAGCACCTCCGCCTCGCCGCGCACCGCCGGACGAGGCGGGGGGAAAATGCGGCCCCCAATGCCGGGCCCGCCACCCTCACCAAGCCTGCCCGCCGTGCGACGCGCCATTCTCGACCGCCTGTTCAGCCATCTCGTCACGCCGATCCGATGTCCGCACTGCCGACGCAGGTTCCTGTCACCTCATCATAAAATGCCCAGGTAGTGATAGAGGTTGTTATGGACCTCTGGGCTGGTAACGACCAGGTTGCGGGGCATGAGTTCCCGCAAGCCGTATCCATCCGATGTATCTGATGAAGAATGGGCGCTGGTCGCGCCCTATCTGACGCTCTTGCCGGAGCAGGCTGGGCAGCGGGAGCATCCCCTGCGCGAAGTGTTCAACGGCTTGCGCTACGTGGTGAAGACCGGCGCGCCCTGGCGCTGGATGCCGAATGACCTGCCACCCTGGGCGGCGGTGTACCAGCAGACGCAGCGCTGGCTGACGGCAGGCTGCTTCGAGGCACTGGCCGAGGACCTCCGCACCGTGCTGCGGCTAGCTGCCGGACGGAAGGCGCAGCCCACCGCTGCCATCCTGGACAGCCGGACCTTGCGCTCCACGCCAGAGAGCGGCGAGCGGGCGGGCTACGATGGCGCCAAGCGCAAGAAGGGTTCCAAGCTGCACCTGGCGGTGGACACGCTGGGGCATCTGCTGGCGCTGCACGTTACGCCTGCCAGTGCCGACGACCGCGCTGAGGTTGGGCGGCTTGCCCAAGCCGTGCAGGCCTCGACGGGCCAGAGCGTCGATCTGGCCTATGTCGACCAGGGCTATACCGGCCAGAAGGCGGCCGACGCTGCCAAGGCGCATGGCATCGAGTTGGAGGTGATCAAGCTGCCGGAGGCCAAGCGCGGCTTTGTGCTGCTGCCGCGACGCTGGGTGGTGGAACGCTCCTTTGCTTGGGCTACTCGCTTCCGCCGTTTGGTGAAGGACTATGAGCGCTATGCCAGCACCCTTGCCGACCTGCACCTCGTCGCCTTCACGTGCATCATGCTCAAGCAGGCTGCTCAACTGGCCGCAGGTCCATAACAACCTCTATCACTACCTGGGCATTTTATGATGAGGTGACAGGAACCTGCGTCGGCAGTGCGGACATCGGATCGGCGTGACGAGATGGCTGAACAGGCGGTCGAGAATGGCGCGTCGCACGGCGGGCAGGCTTGGTGAGGGTGGCGGGCCCGGCATTGGGGGCCGCATTTTCCCCCCGCCTCGTCCGGCGGTGCGCGGCGAGGCGGAGGTGCTGCAGGTAGGCACAGGCGATGCAGCTCATCAACGCGTGTCGGTGCAGGCCTGTCCAGGACCGTCCCTCGAAGTGGCCGAGCCCGAGTTCCTGCTTCAGCTGCTGGTGCGCCTGTTCGCAGATCCAGCGTCCTTTGATGGTGGCCGCCAGCGCCCGCAGCGGTGTGTCGGCGGACAGGTTGCTCAGATAGTACTTCCGCTCGCCGCTAGAGCGCCATTCGCCGACCAGCCAGGCTTCATCACCCGGCAGATGCCGGTTGTTGCCCCAAACCGCGCCGTCGCCCACCCGGATGCGCGCCGCGGCGAACCGGGCCGCCAATGCGCCCTTGGTACCCTGCCGCCAGGCGATGCGGCGCCAGGTTTGCGAGGCCAACACCCTCTCCGCCTCTGCTGGCTCTTCGTTCGGCACTGGCTTACGAGCCCGTCCCTGCGGCGGCACCAGCTGCACGGCGGCGCTGTAGACCTTCTGGTTGCGCGGGATGCCCACCGCCCAGCGCA
This sequence comes from Roseomonas marmotae, assembly GCF_017654485.1. Taxonomy (NCBI): domain Bacteria; kingdom Pseudomonadati; phylum Pseudomonadota; class Alphaproteobacteria; order Acetobacterales; family Roseomonadaceae; genus Roseomonas; species Roseomonas marmotae. Next base: position 106,349 of record NZ_CP061092.1, read on the forward strand.
GATCCCGAGCATCCAGGCCCTGCCGGAACGCCGCACTTGCGCCATAGCCCGCATCGGCCAGCACAGTGCCGAACCGCACGCCCGCCGCCCTCAGCCGGTCGAGTTCGTCCAGTGCGATTTCGGCCTTGGTTCGCGGCGCCATCGCCGCCTCCGGCACGCCTGCCTGGGCACAGCGTGCAGGGTCATCGGTCCACTTCTCCGGCAGGAACAGCCGTAGACCGACCGGAACAGGCACCTCGCCCTGTGCCAGGGTGAGCGACACCAGCGATTGGCAATTGGCCTTCTTGCCGAGTTGGCCGCAGTACTGCGGCAGCACGCCGACTGACATCGTGCCTTTCTTAGGCAGCGCCGTGTCATCGATCACCAGCCAAGCCTGCGGACCGCCGACCAGCTTGTCGGCCTGCTGCGCCAGCACCGACCACAGCGGCGCATCATCCCAGGCGGGGCTGGCGATGAAGTGCTGCAGCTGGTCGTGGCCGCCCAAGCCAAGCCGGGCGGCCATCGGCTGCAGGCTCTTGCGCTCGCCGGGTCCGAGCAGACCCCGCAGGTAGAGCGGTGCCCAGGTGCGGCGGGTCTTGCGCCCCAGAACCTCCAGGAACGGCGCTAGCCAGCGATCCAGATCTGCTCCACCACCAAGGATGCTCGTCATCATCGTCGCCTCCAGCAGGAGGCGTCGCACACCATCAGATCATACGCAAACAAAATGCCCAGGTAGTGATAGATCTGCTGACGGACAGCATTGGTGTCAGAGGCACGATCGGCCATGACCAGGCTGCTGGTTGGCAGGCTCCGCACCAGAACCTCGGCAGCGCGACAATCGGCAGCTTGTCCTGGCGTCAGCACGAAGGCGAGCGGACGGCCCAGCTCATCACTCAGGGCGTGGATCTTGGTGGTGCGGCCGCCGCGGCTGATACCAAGCGGAGACCTCGAATTACCCGTCCCTGCGCAGCTTTCGCGAACAGGATCGTCGTCTCAGGCTGTGACGTGCCCCCTGCTGACCCCGGCTGGGTCACCGGCTTTGGACGACGGGTGCCACTTTCGTGGGCGCCGTCGGGTTATGCGGGCGCAGTTCGGGTGCTGAGCCAGGCGAGGCGGGTGAAGTTGTAGGCCGGGTTGGCCATGCCGATCTTCACCTGCGCCCGGGCCAGGCCGACGGTGCGCACGAACAATGCCATACGATGCTTCTGCGCGGCGAAAACATGCTCAATGCCGGAGCGAATTCGGGCACGTGAAGCATTGGCCTTCGCCTGCTGCTCGGAGAGCCCACGCCTTGGCGTTCGACGGAACTGAATGCGCTCGGCCAGCCCCCGCTGCTCCAGCACCTCCGGATTGCACCCGGTGCGATAGGCCGTGTCGGCCCAAACGCGGGAGGCGGTGTTCTTGGTATCCAGAAGGGTTGGAAAGCTTCGGCTGTCATGCTGAGCGGCATCGGTGACCATCCAGCGGCGGATCAACCCGTGCCGTCGGTCGATGCCGATATGGCTCTTGTAGCCGAAGATCGGCACCGCGATCGGGATGGCCTGGCGCGGCGCGCCTTCTGATTTGGGCTTGGCCCTGCCGCGCTTGAGTGTCCAGCGTGCATCGCAATCCTTCTGCGCCCGCTTGGCGCGAGACCAGCCCGCTGGGATGCTGCCTTCCCGGATGGCGGTCTTCTCCTCCAGGGGGAGCTTTTTGGGCGGCGATGATCTGCCCGCCCGTGCCCAGATAGTCCTTGCTGGCGAGCACCTCATCGAAGCGGCGGAACAGCCCGTCCATGGCACCGGCCTGCTTGAGCTGCTCGCGATAGAGCCAGATCGTCTTGGCGTCCGACACCGCCTGGTGCAGCCCGAGGCCGGCAAAGCGCATGAAGGACAGACGATCCTGCAGCTGGAATTCGGCCTGCTCCCCGGAGAGGCTGTAGAGAGCCTGCAGCGCCAGGATGCGGAACATCAGCACCGCATCATAGGGCGGACACCCGCCGCGGCTGCGGTCCGACCGCGCCAGCGCCGCATCCAGCACCGGACGGAAGACCTCGAAATCGACCACGGCCGCAAGGCGCTCCAACGGATCGCCCGCGGCGGAACGTGCCGCATACCGCTCATCAACATCAAAGAAGCCAGGCTGCCCCGCCATTGCCTCTGCCAACCGCGGCCAGTGAATCAGCTCAGCGCCTCAACCGCGAGGCTTCTAGAGGCGTCCAACTGCTTGAGCCGACTCACCTTGCCCAGCTTCAGACCGCCATACTCCGATCGCCAGCGATAGTAGGTCGCCTCTGTGACCCCGATCATCAGGGCGCCCTCGGCCACCCTCTTTCCTTGCGCCACCAGAACCTCAACCTGGCGTGGGTGGCTACGATCTCTTCCGGCTTGTGCTGCCTCTTCGCCATCTCCGCCTCCTCTCCGCGTCCCGCTCATCTCACGTCAGCGGCGGTCCACTTTTGAGGCAAGTCAGGCCTTCGCCCGAGACGCCTCCTCCGGCTGGGGAAAGGGGGAGGCCGGGAGAAGGGCGGCAGCCGGTGCCTGCTCCTCATAGTGTGGAAACTTCCACATTATACTCTTTCCATATACTCTTTCCATGCCATCATGGCGGCATGGCCAGACGTAAGCCCACCGCCCCAGGAAAGGCCGCCCGGCACGCCGCGATCCTGGAGGCGCTTTCCACCGACCCCACTGTGCGGATCAGCCAGTTGGCGGATGATTTTGACGTCTCCGCCGAGACGGTGCGCCGTGACGTGGAGGAGCTTTCCGCCCGCGGCATGGTGCGGCGGACCTATGGCGGCGCCTCCACCGCAGCGAGCCAGCCCGTGCTGGGCGAGCGCGAGCGCATCCAGGTGGCGGAGCGGGCGCGCATCGGCCGCGCCGCCGCCGCCCTTGTGCCGGAGGAAGCCGTGGTGATGCTGGACGCCGGAAGCACGACCACGCATTTCGCCCGTGCCCTGGCCCGCCGTGAGATCCGCGCCACGCTGCTGACAAACAGCCTGGACGCGGCCCTTGCCGCCGGCGCCTGCCCGACATTGCGCGTCGTCATCGCGCCGGGCGAGCTGAGCCTGGCCGAGCGGGGCGTCTATGGCCCGGAGACGGCGGCCTTTCTGCGGCGCTTCCATGTGGACATGGCGGTGATCGGCGCCTCCGGGCTGACCGAAGAAGGCCCCTGCGAGGCAGAAAGCCGCGCGGCCTGGGTCAAGCGCGCCATGCTCGAACGCGCCGGGCGCCGACTGTTGCTGGTGGATTCCCGGAAATTCGGCGCCGCATTCCTCGAATGCGTCTCTCCCCTGCAGGGGCTGACCGACCTGGTCACCGAGGCTGCCCCGGCCGGACCCCTGGCGACGGCGCTGGGGCAGGCGCGGGTCGCGGTGAGGATCGCCGGGGAAGACTGAGGCTATCCGCCGGATTTGTGTTTGACCCTCCACATGAAAAGGTGGAATGTCGGGCACGCAAAATGAGACAAAACTCTGGAAACGCCATGCCGCAGCCCTTGGCCGCCGCGCAGGCTTCGCGCCTCGCCACGATTCGCTATGTGCTGACTGATATCGACGACACCCTGACGACCGATGGCCGCCTGCCGGCCCGAGCTTATGCGGCGCTGGAGGCGCTTGATGCGGCGGGCATCGCCGTCATCCCCGTCACCGGGCGGCCCGCCGGCTGGTGCGATGCCATTGCCCGGCAATGGCCCGTGGCCGCCGTGGTGGGCGAGAACGGCGCCCTCTGGTACGCCATGGACCGCGGGGCCCGGCGCATGCGGCGCTGGCAGGCACAGCCCGAGGCCGAGCGCCTCCGTGGCCATGGCCGGCTGATGGCCCTCGCCGGCGAGGTGCTGCGCGCCGTGCCCGGCAGCGCGCTTTCCGCCGACCAGCCCTTCCGGCTTTTCGATGTCGCCATCGACTTCTGCGAGGATGCGGGGCCGCTCGGCCTCGAGGCGGCGGAACGCATCGCCGCCATTTTCGCTGAGGGGGGCGCGCAGGCCAAGATCTCCTCCATCCATGTGAATGCCTGGATCGGCGCCTGGGACAAGCGCGCCGGGATCGAGGCCCTCTTCGCCGCCCGTTTCGCGCCATTGGAGGCGCTGGAGGACCAGGTCGCCTTCATTGGCGACAGCGGCAATGACGCGCCCCTCTTCGCTGCCATAGGCTGCTCCGTGGGCGTGGCCAATGTCGCCCCCTTCCTGGCCGGCATGGAGACGCCCCCTGCCTTTATGACCCGTGCCGAAGGCGGCGCGGGCTTCGCGGAATTCGCTGACGCGCTGCTCAAGGCGCGCGGCTTTACTCTGGAGGAGAACGCCGCATGAAGACCCTTTCGCCCCTCAGCGCCATCCCGGCCCTGACCCTTCCCGCCCTGGCCCTGCTGGCGCTCTCCGCCCTGCCGGCGCCCGCCGCGGCTCAGGAATCCTGCGCCTTCCGTGGCGCGCTCGATGAAGGCTATTGCGACGCCAACCGGGACATGGTGGCCGATGCGCCGACCGACGCCTCGAAGCTGCGCGATCCCTCGACCATCGTCTTCACCTATACCCCGGTCGAGGACCCGGCGCTCTATGCCAGCCAGTTCAAGCCCTTCCTCGATCACCTGACGCAGTGCACCGGCAAGCGCGCGGTCTATTTCCAGGTGACCTCGAACGCCGCGCAGGTCGAGGCGATGCGCTCCGGGCGCCTCCATGTGGCGGGCTTCTCCACCGGCCCCACGGCCTTCGCCGTCAACCTCGCGGGCGCCGTGCCCTTCGCCGTGAAGGGCGATGCCGATGGCTTCGAGAGCTACCGTGTGGCCATGCTGGTCAAGGCGGACAGCCCCTACAAGACGCTCGCCGACCTGAAGGGCAAGCGCGTGGCCCATACCTCGGCCACCTCCAATTCCGGCAACCTCGCCCCGCGCGCCTTCTTTCCTGGCCTGGGGCTGACGCCGGACAAGGACTATCAGGTGGTCTATTCCGGCGGCCATGACCGCAGCGTGATGGGCGTGAATGCCGGCGACTACGATGCCGCGCCGGTCGCCTCCGATGTCTGGAACCGCATGGTGCAACGCGGCCAGGTGAAGCGCGACGCCTTCCGCGTCATCTGGGAGAGCGAGCCCTTCCCGACCAGCGGCTTCGCCGTCGCGCACGACCTGAAGCCCGAACTGTCCACCAAGATCCGCGAGTGCTTCCTCTCCTACCGCTTCCCGGAGCAGATGGCGAAGGATCTCGGCGGCAATGACCGCTTCTGGCCGGCCACCTATGCCGAGCAATGGGCGCCCGTGCGCGCCGTGGCCGATGCGGTGAACGCGCCCTACAACCGCGCCGCCTTCGACGCGGAAAGCCGCAAGGAGCTGGAGGCCGAGGCCCGCAAGCGCGCCCAGCAGCAGCCCGCTGCCCCCACCCACGTCGCGCCGACAAAGTAAAAGGCCGCGAAGACCATGTCCGCCACTCTCGCCGCATCCCCTGGCCCGGCCCTCCAGATCAGGGGGCTGGTCAAGGAATACGCTCCAGGCAAGCCGGTGCTGAAGGGGATCGACCTTGCGATCGGAGCGGAGGGGATTACCGCCATCATCGGCCCTTCCGGCACCGGCAAGTCGACCCTGATCCGCTGCATCAACCGGCTGGTCGAGCCGACCCGCGGCAGCGTCACGCTGCACGGCACGGAGCTGACGGGGTTGCGGGGCAGCAGCCTGCGGCTGGCGCGGCGGCGCATTGGCATGGTCTTCCAGGAGTACAACCTGGTCGAGCGCCTGACGGTGATGGAGAACGTCCTCAGCGGGCGCCTCGGCTACGTCTCCTTCTGGCGCGCCTGGCTGCGCCGCTACCCGCAGGCGGATATCGAGCGCGCCTTCGCCCTGCTCGATGCCGTCGGCCTGCCGGAGCACGCCACCCGGCGCGCGGATGCGCTCTCGGGTGGTCAGCGCCAGCGCGTCGGCATCGCCCGCGCCCTGATGCAGCGCCCCGAGATCCTGCTGGCGGACGAACCGACCAGCAGCCTCGACCCGCGCACCGCCATCGAGGTGCTGGAACTGCTGACGAAGCTGACGGCAGCGGAGAACGTCCCCGTCATCATCAACATCCACAATGTCGAGCTGGCCAAGCGCTATGCCCGCCGCATCGTCGGCATGTCCGATGGCAGCGTGATCTTCGACGGCCCGCCGGAGGATCTCCGCACGGACCATCTGCGCGCCATCTATGGCGGGGAGGACTGGCTGTGAGCGCCACCCTCACCGCGCGGCGCGCCTTCGCGCCGAACTGGCCGATGCGCCTCGCGTTGCTGGCGCTGGCCGCCTATGCCATCTGGGCCAGCACGACGCTGGGCCTGACCTGGGAGCGAGTCGGCCTCGGCATGGGCGAGGGCGCGCGGCTCCTCGGCCGCATGGTGCCGCCCAATTTCGAACGCTGGGGCCTGCTGCTGGAAGGGCTGCTGGAAAGCCTGCAGATCGCGGTGCTGGCCTCCGCCATCGGCATCGCCATCTCCCTGCCGCTCGGCATCCTCGCGGCGCGCAACCTCTCGCCCTGGTGGATTTCCGGGCCGGTGCGCGCGGTGATCGCGGTATGCCGCTCGCTGCACTACGTCATTGTCGCCATCCTGTTCGTGAAGGCCATCGGCTTCGGCGCCCTGGCCGGCGTGGCGGCGCTGGTGGTGGCCTCGATCGGCTTCATTGCGAAGCTCTTCGCCGAGGCCGTGGAGGAAATCTCCATGAAGCAGGTCGAGGCCATCCGGGCCACCGGGGCCGGGCCGATGAAGGTGATGAGCTACGCGGTGATGCCGCAGGTGGCCTCGCGCTTCGTCGGCTTCTGCCTCTACCAGCTCGACAGCAACCTGCGGAACTCGACGCTCGTGGGCATTGTCGGCGCCGGCGGCATCGGCGGCACGCTCTTCGCCGCCTTCAAGCGCTTCGACTATGATTTCGTCTGCGCCATCCTGCTGTCGATCATCGCCCTGATCTTCCTGGCCGAGCTGATCTCCGGCCGCGTGCGGGCCGCGCTGCAATGAACATCGTCTCCCCTCCCTCCGACGTGCGGGACCCGATGGCGCCGCTGCGCCGCGAATGGACCCGCCACACCCCGGCGCAGCGCATCGGCCGCTGGGCGGTCTGGCTGGTCTGCGTCGCCGCCGTGGTCTGGGCGGTCCGCAGCATCGACATCATCCCGGAGTTCCTCGTGGACGCGCCGGAGCAGATGGCGGACCTGCTGCTGCGGATGTGGCCTCCGGCCTTCTCCCACTACTGGCCCGAGGTGCACCACGCGCTGGTCGAGACGTTGCACATCGCGACCCTCGGCACGCTGCTGTGCTTCGTGCTGGCCGTGCCGCTGGCCCTGCTGGCGGCGCGCAACATCTGCCCTATCCGGCCCCTCAACGTGCTGGCCCAGCTCGGGCTGGTGGCCTCCCGCTCGGTCAATTCGCTGGTCTGGGCGCTGCTCTTCGTGGCGATCTTCGGACCGGGCCCGGCGGCGGGCGTCTTCGCCATCGCCTTCCGCTCCGTGGGCTTCGTGGGCAAGCTGCTCAGCGAGGCGCTGGAGGAAACCGCCCATGGCCCGCGCGAGGCGCTGCGCGCCACGGGCGCGCCCTGGGGGACGGAGGTGCTGAAGGGCGTCTGGCCGCAGGTGCAGCCGGCCTTCTGGGGCATCGCCCTGTTCCGCTGGGACATCAATGTGCGGGAAAGCGCCGTGCTAGGCCTCGTCGGCGCCGGCGGCATCGGCCTGGTGCTGGATGACGCCATCAACTTCTTCCACTGGGACCGCGTGGCGATCATCCTGCTGTCCATCCTGGCGGTGGTCCTGATCGCGGAAGTGGTGGTGACCCGGCTGCGCACAAGGCTGCTGTGATGGCCGCTGATGTCCTGGACCTCCTGGTCATCGGTGGTGGCGCCAATGGCGCCGGCATCGCGCGGGATGCGGCTGGGCGGGGCCTCTCGGTGCTGCTGGCCGAACGCGGCGACCTTGCCGGGGCCACCTCCTCCGCCTCCTCCAAGCTGATCCATGGCGGGCTGCGCTACCTGGAGCACCGCGAGTTCCGCCTGGTGCGCGAGGCCCTGGCCGAGCGTGAGGTGCTGCTGCGCGCGGCGCCCCACATCATCTGGCCCATGCGCTTCGTGCTGCCGCACGAGCCGCAGATGCGGCCTCGTTGGATGCTGCGGGCAGGGCTTTTCCTCTACGATAACCTCGCCAGGCGCGTGACGCTGCCGGCCAGCCAGTCGCTGGATCTGCGGCGCCACCCCTGGGGCGCGCCGCTGCGCAAGGGGCTGGCCCATGGCTTCGCCTATTCAGATGCCTGGGTGGAGGATGCGCGGCTCGTCGTGCTGAACGCCCGCGATGCCGCCGCGCGCGGCGCCGAGATCTGCGTGCGAACCGAGTTCGTCTCGGCGCGGCGCGGTGTGGATTACTGGACCTGCGCGCTGCGTGACACCGGCACCGGCGCCATCCGCGAGATGCGGGCACGCGCCATCGCCAACGCGGCGGGCCCATGGGTCATGCAGGCGCTGGATGCGACAGGCGTCGCCGCGCCAGACAAGGTGCGGCTGGTGCGGGGCAGCCATATCGTGCTTCCCGCCCTCTATGAGGGCGAACAGGCCTATATCCTGCAGAACGACGACCGGCGCGTGGTCTTCGTCATCCCCTATGAAGGCCGCTTCACGCTGGTCGGCACCACCGACGTGCCGCATGACCCGGCCGACGGGCCGCCACGCTGCACCCCCGAGGAAGCGGCCTATCTCTGCCGCGCCGTCTCCCGCGCCTTCCGCCGCCCGATCGCGCCCGATGAGGTGGTGTGGAGCTATTCCGGCGTTCGCCCCTTGCACGATGACGGCGCCAGCGACCCTTCCGCTGTGACGCGAGACTACGTGCTGAAGCTGGACCGCAACGGCCCGCCCATGCTTTCGGTCTTCGGCGGCAAGATCACCACCTACCGGCGCCTCGCCGAGGATGTGGTGACGCAGTTGGCGGGCGCGCTCGGCAAGGGCGGCAATCCCTGGACGGCGGGCGCCGCCCTGCCCGGGGGCGATCTCGGCGGCCTCAGCGCCGAAGGCTTCATCGAGGAAGCAGCGCGCCGATATCCCTTCCTGGACGCCGCACTGCTGCGGCGCCTGTTCCGCTGCTACGGCTCGGAGCTGGATCGCGTGCTGGGCCACGCGTGCTCAGCCGCAGAGCTGGGCCAGCATCTAGGGGGCGGCATCACCGAGCGCGAGCTGGAATGGATGCGGGCCGAGGAATGGGTGAGAGACCCCGAGGACGCGCTGTGGCGCCGCACCAAGCGCGGGCTGCACATGACGCAGCAGCAGCGTGACAGCTTCGCCGGCTTCTTCGCCCAGAACAGCGCGACCGCCATGGGCTGAGATGCCGGCCTGAGCCGCCGCCGGCCCTCTGGCTGGCCGCACCGCTTCTGGCGTCGCGGCCAGGGTAACATCAGGCCTTCTCGATTCCTGCCCTCCAGCCGCCGTGCGGGAGGGCCGCCCACCTGTCACTGGATGCGGATGTTCCGCTCCGACCAACGACCGTGTGTGGATGAGCGGCCAGGCTGCTCCTGGTGGCCTGCACATTTCGTCAAACGACCGTTTCGTAGTGTTCACCCCCTCCGACCCATGATCGGGAGCCAGAATGGCCCGCAAAACCCCGCTGAAGCGGCTGGGGGGCGGGGACGGCGTTCCGGGGTTCATCGCCTGTTACCGCGTCTCGACCGACAAGCAGGGCGCCAGCGGCCTCGGACTAGAGGCCCAGCAGGAGGCGGTTGAGCGCCATGTGCGCGCCGCCGGCGGCCGCGTCGCATATCGCTCATCGACATCGAAGAAGCCCGGCTGACCTGCCATCGCCACTGCCCCCCACTGATTGACCTCAGTGAACCGGCTCAGCGCCTCAACCACGAGGTTTTCGAAGCGTCCTCCTGGCCGTCGTGCTCGCCGTCCAACTGAGCGAGCGTTGCCGTAATCAGGTCCGGCGCCGCTTCCGGCCGAGAAGGCGGCGCGCATAGCGGGATGCCCGCTCTCCAACAGAGGGTGGCCCTCGCCGCCAGGCAGCGCCAGTACCGCTCTTCATGTCTGCGCTTCCTCGGAGCAGAAGCACCATTGCAAGGTGATATTGTTACGTTCTAGTGTCCTGATCGCGAAATTCCTACGATTATGCGGGTGAACGTAGGGAGAGCCGCGATGGGCAGACCGGCGGTAACGATGAGGTTGAGTGAGGCCGAACGTCGGGAACTGGAATCCCTGGCTCGGGCTCACAAGACCGGACAGGCGATGGCGCGCCGGGCCCGCATTGTATTGGCCGCCGCCGCGGGCCTGGAGAACAAGGCGATCGGCGCTGAGGTCGGCGCGGACGCCAACACGGTCTCGAAGTGGCGGCGCCGCTTCGCCGTGCATCGCCTGGACGGGCTGCTCGATGAGCCCAGACCCGGCACTCCCCGCACGATCGGCGATGATGCGATCGCCGATACCATCCGGCTGACGCTGGAAACAACGCCGCCAGGTGCGACACATTGGTCTCTGCGCTCCATGGCCCGGGCCGTCGGGTATGCGCCATCGACCATCCACCGCATCTGGCGGGCCTTCAGGCTGCAGCCGCACCGGAGCGAGACCTTCAAGCTCTCCAATGACCCGCTCTTTGTCGAGAAGGTGTGGACTTGCCCTGGGAAAGTGGAGAGCGGTTGTTGAACTATGCGACGGCCTCGAAGGCACAAGGGCTCTGATAGGCAAGTGCTGAGTGCCGTCGCCGCGGATTGTAGAAGCTGTCGATATAGCGGCCAAGGGCGAGTTCGGCCTGCTGACGTGTGAGGAAGGTGGTTCGCCAGACCATCTCCGCCTTCAGGGTCTTGAAGACGGTCTCGACCATGGAGTTGTCGAAGCAGTTCCCCCTGCCACTCATCGAGATGGCGATGTCCGCATCGCGAAGCATCTTCTGGTACGCGCCCGAGCAGTATTGGCCACCTCGATCGGAATGCTGCACCAAGCCCGGTGGCGGTCTGCGCAACAGCAGGGCTCTTCGCAGCGCGGCCATGGGAAGTTCCTTCTTCAAGCGATCACCCACGGCCCAGCCGACGATCCGGCGCGAGTACAGGTCAACCACAATAGCCAGGTAGAGCCAGCCCTCTGCTGTCCAGATATACGAGATGTCGCTGCCCCACTTCTGGTCCGGCCCGGTGGTTGTGAAGTCCTGCTCCAGCAGGTTTGGGGCGACCGGATTGGTGTGCTGGCTGTCGGTGGTGCGCTTGAACCGCCGCTTCTGCAGCGCTTTCAGCCCATTGTCGCGCATCAAGCGGGCTAGCCGATGGCGCCCGATCGAGAGACCCTGGGCCTTCAGCTCGGCATGCATACGCGGACTGCCATAGGTCTCGTTGGAACAGGTGAAGTGACCGCGAATATGAGCCAGGAGGATCAGGTCCGCCCGCTGCCGCCGGCTGGCCATCCTCCCCTTCCAGGCATAGTACCCCGCTCGCACTCACGCCCAGAATACTGCACAGACGTGGCACCGGTGCTGTCGCCTTCTCCGCATCGATGAGCCGGAACTTCATCGACTTGTCTCCTTGGCGAAGAAGGCGGTGGTGGTTCAACTGGTCAGCGCAACGGCCTGGGCAAGGGTAGCGGCTGGTGTTTTGTAGCCAAGGGTTTTCCTTGGCCGGGTGTTGAGCCGCAGGGCGATCGTGTCGAGATCATCCTGGCTGTGAACGGATAGATCCGATCCCCTGGGCAGGTACTGCCGCAAAAGACCGTTGGTGTTCTCGTTGCTGCCCCGCTGCCAGGGGCTGCGGGGATCACAGAAGTATACCGCAACATCCGCCGCAACAGCGAAACGCTTGTGCTGGGCCAGCTCCATTCCGCGGTCCCAGGTCAGCGACGACATCAGCCCCCGCGGAAGTTGCTGGACCTGCCGGACCAGCGCATCAACCACGCTCTCAGTATCTTTGCCATCCACCTGGACGAGCATCAGAAAGCGGGATCGGCGCTCCACCAGGGTCGCAACATGCGTGTTCTTGCCACCTGAGAGCAGGTCGCCTTCCCAGTGGCCTGGAACAGCACGGTCCTCAATCTCGGCGGGGCGTTCGCGGATCGACACGGCGCCGATGATCTGCCCTCTGGGTTGTCCTTCCGTCGTGGAAGTCTTGGCGCGCCGCATCAGACGGCGGCTCCGGAGCGTCGCCAGCAGCTCTTTCTTCAGGACGCCGCGCGCCTGAATGAACAGGCTCCTGTAGATCGTCTCGTGCGACACCCGCATGGCCTCGTCGTCAGGGTACTCCACCTCAAGCCAGCCGGATACCTGCTGTGGCGACCACTGCTGCGCCAGCTTCTCTGCCACCACGGCCTGCAGAGACCGATGGGTGGCCAGCAGGCACGGCTTGGGGCGGCACGCTTGCTGCCAGCTTCGTCCATCAGCAGCCATAGCACGATACTGCATGCGGCCACCATTGCGGCCGATCTCACGGCTGATGGTCGACGGCGATCGGCCGAGTTGCGCCGCGATCTGGCGTAAAGATAAGCCAGCCACCAGACCCCGCGATATCTCCTCGCGCTCCTCCAGCGTCAGAGCGCGGGCAGATCGCTGCCGCAGCGGCGGCGCAATACCGCCTTTGGCTTGCAGCACACCAAAGATCGAGCCCGCGGGCTTGCCGAGAGCCCGTCCGATGTCACTGAGCGACTGGCCGTCCTTCCATCGGATCCAAAGCTCCCTTTTCTGCTCCGCAGATAAGCCAGGCCGGCCGGTTCGCGCCATCGTGGATCCTCCCGGAACATCATGAAATCAATCATGTTGCGCTGACCAGTTGAACCCACCTTTGCTTTTTTTAGCAGGTCCCGCTCTTGCCGCAGGATCTCGTTCTCCCGCCGGAGCCGCGCCAACTCCTTCTCCGCATCCGGGTGAGGGCCGGCCAGCAGCTCCGTCTCCTGCAGGCGACGTCTCCAATGGGTCAGCGTCGACTTGCCTACCCCGAGGTCGGCCGCCACTTCGCCCACCGGCCGCCCGCTTGTCGACAACAGTCGGACCGCCTCACGCTTGAACTCCTCCGTCCAGCCACGCTGGTGTGGATCTCCCATCGCGCCCTCCAGGTTCTCATGACCTTACCTGAGCGCTCTCCACTTCTCCCGGGGAAGTCCAGATCGCCAATGGCGCGCCCATCCCGTGCCCTTCACCAGTTCGGAGCACACCGAATCACGCCTCTCGCCAGTGCACCTCACACGAATGAGTCAGCAGTTCGTGGGGCGGGTATTCATGGCCGGAGCTGGCCGAGAGCGGCCAGTCCGCTCTTCGGCATGCCTCTCGGCAAAGCGGTCGTTAGCCTACAGGTCCAGCAGGCCATACCCACCCTACAGCCCATCTTCACCGGCAGCCGCTCCTAGGCAGCACCAGTGGTCAGGACGAACAAGACGCCGGTCAGCGAGCCCGGTCGGACAGCTGCTCCGAGGCTTCAACGCCGCCTACAACGCCCGCCGCCAGCGCGTCCTCAACGGCGAGACACCCGACCAAGCCGTCAGGGAACGCCTCGGGAGTGTCAGAAATTTCGTGTGCGGCGGAGCGGTTAAACACGCTCAGGCCATGGCGCGGGTGAAGCGTTCGCCGAACAGGACGGCGAACTGAGCCTTGGCCATGGACCATTCCCGCGGCGGCATGGTCCACTCCTTCTCCGCCCGGTGCAAGACCAGATACAGAAGCTTCAGGGCAGCCTCATCCGTGGGGAAGTGCCCTCGGCCTCGGACCGCCCGGCGCAGCTTTGAGTTCAGCGCCTCGATGGCATTCGTGGTGTAGAGAAACCGCCGGATCTCGATGCTGAACGCGTAGAACGGCACCACCTCGGTCCAGGCACGGCGCCAGCTCTGGCCAATGGCGGGGTACTTCTGGCCCCAGAAGCCCGCTTCGAAAGCGGCCAGGGCCGCCTCGGCGGCTGTGGCGTCCACTGCCTGGTAGATGGCCTTCAGCGCCGCGGCCACCGCCTTGCGGTCCTTGTAGGCGACGAAGTCCAGGCTCTGCCGCAAGAGGTGGACAATGCAGGTCTGCACCACCGCTTCCGGGAACACCGCCACGATCGCTTCGGGAAAGCCCTTCAGCCCGTCCACCACGGCCAGCAGCAGGTCCTCGACACCCCGGCCGCGCAGCTCGTTCATCACCCGGAGCCAGAACTTCGCGCCCTCATTCTGCTCCAGCCACAGGCCCAGGATCTCCTTGCCGCCGTCGGCCCGGACGCCGAGCGCGATGTGCACGGCCTTGTTGCGTACCAGCCCTTCGTCCCGGATCTTCACCCGCAGCGCATCAAAGAACACCACTGGATAGACGGGCTCCAGCGGCCGGTTCTGCCAGGCGGCAATCTCATCAAGCACGGCATCCGTCACAGCGCTGATCAGGTCCGGCGAGACGTCGATGCCGTAGAGTTCGCGCAGGTGACCCACGATCTCCCGCGCGCTCATGCCACGGGCGTACATGGAGATGACTTTGTCATCGAAGCCGGGGAAGCGCCGCTGATACTTGGCGATCAGTTGTGGATCGAAGCTCGCCTGCCGGTCCCGCGGGATCTCCAGCGCCAGCTTGCCGCTGTCGGTCACCACCGACTTCTGACCATAGCCGTTGCGGCTGTTGCCCTCGCCACCCTCTCCGGCAAGGTGGTGGTCCATCTCGGCGTTCAACGCCCGCTCGGCGAACGCCTTTTTCAGCTCATCCAGCAGGCCGCCCTGCTCGAAGGCTGATCGGGCATCGGCACCGGCCAACAACTGGTCCAGGATCGCATCCGGAATCCGCGGCTCTTTCCGTCGGGCCATGGGAGGTCTCCTTTGTCCCCACTATGCCCCGCCGCACACGAAATTTCTGACACTCCCAACGCCTCCGAGCTCGGCGCAGGCTCGCCCGCCCCAAACCCGAAACACCTGAAGGTCGAGCCGGACCAGAGGACATCGCCCGCGCACGCCTCATCGTTGAGGATGCCAAGGAGGTCCCACAACCAGACAAGCTGCCTTTGACTGGGTGCTGGTGCTCCCTGCGCAGGATGATGGTATGGGCCGGGTATGAGCGCGCCAGCTACCGCACCGGACAAGGACCCTGACATGACATCGCTCGCCGCCGCTGTTGCTGCCACGCGCCCGCTGGTGGAAAGCCTGTTCGACCAGTTGCGGAATGCGACACTGGACGAACCCGGCGTGACCCGCGCGCCCTATGGCCAGGGAGAGTCCTTCGCGCACCGCCTGCTGGCCGGGGCGGCACGTGACCTGGGGCTGGAGGTCAGCCAGGACGCTGCGCGCAACACCTATCTCACGCTTCCAGGCCGCGACCGCGCGGCGCCGGTGCTGATGACCGGGTCGCACCTGGATTCCGTGGCACATGGCGGCAATTTCGATGGTGCCGCTGGCGTGGTCGGCGGACTGGCGGCCGTGATGGCACTGCGTACGATGCGCCCCGTGCCGGAGCGGGATGTCACGGTGATGGCTATCCGGGCCGAGGAAAGCGTCTGGTTCCAGGTCTCCTATATTGGCAGCCGCGCTGCCTTCGGCGTGCTGCCGCAGGGGGTGCTGGACAGCGCCACGCGCATCGACAGCGGCCGCAGCCTCGCCTGGCACATGCAGGAGGAGGGCGCAGACCTCGCGGCGCTGCGCACCGGCGCGCGCCACCTGG
The DNA here is from genome assembly GCF_017654485.1 of Roseomonas marmotae. Lineage (NCBI taxonomy): Bacteria > Pseudomonadati > Pseudomonadota > Alphaproteobacteria > Acetobacterales > Roseomonadaceae > Roseomonas > Roseomonas marmotae. Next base: position 121,853 of record NZ_CP061092.1, read on the forward strand.
ACCCGGCCCGTGTCGCCGGCTTCGTGGAATTGCATATCGAGCAGGCACCGAGCCTGGTGAAGGCCGGCCGGCCCATCGCCATCGGCACCGGCATTCCCGGTAATTTCCGTTACCCCGATATCATCGTCACGGGCGAGCAGGCGCATGTCGGGCTGCCCCGCCGCTTCCGCCAGGATGCCGCGCTGGCCGGCGCCGATTTCGCCACGGGCCTCGACCGCATCTGGGCGGAGAAGGAGACCGCCGGCATCCCCATGGCCGCCACCATCGGCCGTTTCCACACCGATGCCGCGCTACACGGCATGACCAGCGTGCCCGGCCGCTTCCTGCTCAGCCTGGATGTACGGGCCTATGACGAGGCCGTGCTGGCGGGCCTGGAGAAGCAGGTGCTGGAGCTTGTGGCGGAGATCGAGGCGCGGCGTGGCGTCCGTTTCGCGCTGGGCGCCCGGGCCTCCGCGCCAGTCGGCCCGGTGGCGCCGGCGATCCGCGATTGCCTGGAGCGGCAGGCGGTCGCGCAGGGGCTGGACTGGCAGCTGCTGGGCAGCCCCGCCTCGCATGACGCGGCTACCTTCGCCGCCATGGGTGTCCCGATGGGCATGATCTTTGTGCGCAATGTCAATGGTAGCCATAACCCGGACGAAGCCATGGAGATCGACGACCTGATGGCCGGCATTGGTGTTCTGGCGGGCTGGATGGTGGAGGCATCAGCCTGAACACGCCCGACTGTCCGCTCCGCGACGTGCCGTGGCCGGTTGAGGCGCTCACCCTCCCCGATGCTGGAGCCGAGCGGGTGCGGCACCGTCGCGCAGGTCACGCTCCCGTCGGGTCATCGGCGGGGGCCGATCCGGCAGATGGCTTGCTCGCACCATGTTGAGGGCACCACGACTGGGCGCCGGCCGGGCCCCCATCAGCTCCCCGCCGCCACTGATCGTCCCGGTGGGTTGGCGCCGCCCGTCGCCTTCGGGCATCACTGGGCGGCACGGAGAAGGCGCAGGATGTCGGAGATGCCGAAGTTGAGATTCCCCGAGGCCAGCCTGCTGGTCGCCATGCTCAGCGGTCACGCACCCGTGGACGTCCGGCGTGCGGCGCAGCGCCTGCGTGCGGAGGGCGCGTCCGCCGTGGCAATCGGCGATGATATCGTAGGTCTGGCACGCGGGCTGGCCCTCTCCGAGGTGTCGCGCTCCCCGGCCGTGCTGGACGTCCTGCCGCCGCTCTTCTGGCTCGAGGCGCGGCGGAACGACGGACCCGGCATCCGTGGATGGGTTGTGGAGAAGAAGCGAGGGGCAGTCTCCATCCGAGGCTTCAGCAGCGCCTCCGGTCATGAGACCGCGCCTGAGCCGGAGGGAACCGCGACGGTGCCATTCGGCGCCGGCGCGCAGGAGGAGGATGAGGGCATTCGCTACGTGAGGGGTCTGGTTACCCTCATCAGCCTGCCCGAGATGTTGTCGCAGATGGGAGAGAGTTCTCCCATCATGCTGATGCCGGCCCATGCGTCTGAGCAGGACGCAAGCCTCCTTCGCGGCTTCAGGCTGTCCATGGCAATATCTCCAGACGCGGCGCCGGCTTGAGCCTTTATCTTCGTGGCCACCCAGCCTCGGGAACTGAACTGGTGGCCGCCCAGGACGGAGCCAAGTAACTGATCCTGAAGGCGGTGAAGTCAGTTTGCCAACATCTCGTTTGACCGGCAGTCTCGGTGTGGAACGCATCGGCAGCCTTGATCACTATTTATACCGGGCGGGTGATCAGATCATACGCCTTCAAAAGCCGGTAAACCGTGGCCTCCCAAACGAAGTAGTGCTCTCCTCGGTGAAGCGCCCGACAGGGGGCGCGTGGCGACAGCCTGAACTGCTCCAGGAGCAGCTCGACGATCCGGTTATCAATGTCGGCCGAAACACGGCTCCGCGCCCAGCTTGGCGCCGAGCACCGATCTTCCAGCGCCTTCGGGCCTCCTCGGGATAGCGGCCGTACCAGAGGCAGAAGGTTCTGCGCGGAACGCCTGCTTGCTCCAGCACGGTGTTCGGCAATTTGGCAGCGAGGTATGCGGGAGGCTTGTGTGCGGTCCTCGATCCTGGGCGTCTGACGAGCGGGGCCAGCCTTGCGTGAAGATGATGGCCTGACCAGCACCCCGATCCTTGTAGAAGATCCGGATGGCGCCAGCGGTGGTGAAACAGGCCATGGATCATCTCCATTTCGCACATGTGCGGATGAGCCCCCGCCGAGGTTTCGCGGCACCTCAAGCCAGGATAGGCCAGATCATTCCAAGACCGAACATGATGAAGAGGGCTCCTGTCAGACGGCGGCCGAGAGCGCCGTTGTCCTGCCCGGAAAACAGACTGCGAAGTTGCCGGGCGCCGAATGCGAAGCCCGCCAGCACGAAGAGCTTTGTCGCCACGAAGGTGCCCACAAGCACCGCCAACAGGCCGGGGCCGCCGTCTGCCGGAACGAACTGCGGAAACAGCGCGGCGAAGAAGAGAATTGCCTTGGGGTTGCTGATCCCGATCCCGAAGGACTGAAGCCAGAGGCCGAGGCTGCCGCCGTCCTGGCCGGCTGGCATGCCATCGCCATCGCCATCCTCCACGACAACCGAAGGCGCGCGGAAATAACGAAGGCCGAGCCAGAGCGGATAGACGGCTCCTCCGAGGCGCAACGCGGTGAATAGCGTAACGTTGGTTGCCAGCAGCGCTCCGACGCCGGCGGCCGAGAGTGACGCGAGAATGACGATGGCCACTAGATCGCCGCTCAAAACCAGGATCGCCCGCCGCGGGCCATACATGATGGCGTTGTTGAGCAAGAAGACTGTCGAAGGGCCGGGGCTGGCGACCTGGGCCGCGCCGATCAGCACGAAGGTCGCAAATGTCGTGAAACCCATCTATCACTACCTGGGCATTTTGTTTGCGTATGATCTGATGGTGTGCGACGCCTCCTGCTGGAGGCGACGATGATGACGAGCATCCTTGGTGGTGGAGCAGATCTGGATCGCTGGCTAGCGCCGTTCCTGGAGGTTCTGGGGCGCAAGACCCGCCGCACCTGGGCACCGCTCTACCTGCGGGGTCTGCTCGGACCCGGCGAGCGCAAGAGCCTGCAGCCGATGGCCGCCCGGCTTGGCTTGGGCGGCCACGACCAGCTGCAGCACTTCATCGCCAGCCCCGCCTGGGATGATGCGCCGCTGTGGTCGGTGCTGGCGCAGCAGGCCGACAAGCTGGTCGGCGGTCCGCAGGCTTGGCTGGTGATCGATGACACGGCGCTGCCTAAGAAAGGCACGATGTCAGTCGGCGTGCTGCCGCAGTACTGCGGCCAACTCGGCAAGAAGGCCAATTGCCAATCGCTGGTGTCGCTCACCCTGGCACAGGGCGAGGTGCCTGTTCCGGTCGGTCTACGGCTGTTCCTGCCGGAGAAGTGGACCGATGACCCTGCACGCTGTGCCAGGCAGGCGTGCCGGAGGCGGCGATGGCGCCGCGAACCAAGGCCGAAATCGCACTGGACGAACTCGACCGGCTGAGGGCGGCGGGCGTGCGGTTCGGCACTGTGCTGGCCGATGCGGGCTATGGCGCAAGTGCGGCGTTCCGGCAGGGCCTGGATGCTCGGGATCTGCGCTGGGCGGTGGGCATCCCGCGCAACCAGAAGGTCTACAGCGCCGCCGTGCAGCTGGTGCCGCCGCAGGGACGGGCTCGTAAGCCAGTGCCGAACGAAGAGCCAGCAGAGGGGAGAGGGTGTTGGCCTCGCAAACCTGGCGCCGCATCGCCTGGCGGCAGGGTACCAAGGGCGCATTGGCGGCCCGGTTCGCCGCGGCGCGCATCCGGGTGGGCGACGGCGCGGTTTGGGGCAACAACCGGCATCTGCCGGGTGATGAAGCCTGGCTGGTCGGCGAATGGCGCTCTAGCGGCGAGCGGAAGTACTATCTGAGCAACCTGTCCGCCGACACACCGCTGCGGGCGCTGGCGGCCACCATCAAAGGACGCTGGATCTGCGAACAGGCGCACCAGCAGCTGAAGCAGGAACTCGGGCTCGGCCACTTCGAGGGACGGTCCTGGACAGGCCTGCACCGACACGCGTTGATGAGCTGCATCGCCTGTGCCTACCTGCAGCACCTCCGCCTCGCCGCGCACCGCCGGACGAGGCGGGGGGAAAATGCGGCCCCCAATGCCGGGCCCGCCACCCTCACCAAGCCTGCCCGCCGTGCGACGCGCCATTCTCGACCGCCTGTTCAGCCATCTCGTCACGCCGATCCGATGTCCGCACTGCCGACGCAGGTTCCTGTCACCTCATCATAAAATGCCCAGGTAGTGCTAGGTGCCGCGACCCGCCGCTTCCAGGATTAAAGCGGTGATCTCGTCGGGGTGCGAGATCATTGAGAGATGGCTGGATGCCAGCTCGACTACCCGGGCGCCCATGCGGTGTGCCATGAATCGCTCAAGATCCGGATTGATCGTGCGGTCCTCCGAAGAGACCGCGTAGAAGCTGGGCTTCGAACGCCAGGCGGCATACGCCGTCCTTCCGGTGAGCAACGCCTTCTGGAAGGGGGCCTGCACGGCGTAGAGAACCATTGCCTTTGCCCGCGGCACGTCGCCAGCGAAGTTGCGCAGAAAGGCGGCCTCACTGAGGCGTCCCTCATCCCCGTCGAAGACGATGCCAGCCGATGCCGGGGGCGCCGGGAAATTCCCGGCGAGCGCGGCATAATCCTCTCCGGCATCCGGCGCTCGCGCCGCGACATAGACAAGGGCGGAAACATTGGGATGAACCCCGGCCTCGGTGATGATCATGCCGGAGAAGGAGTGCCCGACCAGAACCGTCGGACCGTCCTGCCGCGCCAGGACCTTCTCCACCGAGGCCACCGCTTCCGGCAGCGTCGTCAGGGGATTCTGGACGGCGGTGACATTGAGCCCCGCCGATTGCAGGCGGGCGATCACCTCGGTCCAGCACGATCCATCGGCGAAGAGGCCATGGGCCAGGACGACGTTATGCGCCTTAACGGCTTGGGCAGCCGCCGCCCCGCGGGCCGAGGTGAAAAAGGGCGCCGCGGCAGTGGCCAGCAATGCGGCGGCAAAGGTTCGGCGCTTCATTGTCATGATACGTCCTCATTCAATGTTGGGGGTGGCGTGATGGCCGGATGGATCCCGGCGTAGAGGGGCCAGACGGTGGGCAAGGAGGAATCGTCCATGGCCACATCACCGGCGGATGATGAGGCGCGGTCTCGCCCACCACGCTCGGATCTGCCGGCGCGCATGGTGGCGCCGGGGTATCCGGCATGGATGTCCTGCCGCATCCGCCGGGTGACAGGAGGTGCCAAGCCTGCATCGCTCACCTGCTCCCGGAACTGGGGCGGAGCAGCGAGGACAGGACGAGTGCAAGGATCACGGCCAGCGCTGCCACGGTGAAGCCATCGGCGATCGCGAGGATGGTGGCCTGTTGACGCACCTGTAGGCTGAGTGCCGATACGGCCTGGGATGGCGCTTCCACCGCGCTGGAAGCGCGCGCGATGAAGGCAGCCGTGAGCTTGGCGAGCCGTTCCTGCACGAGGCCGCTGCCGGACTGGACGTGGAGGCCGAGCAAGTAGGAGTTCGCCTGCTCGGCCACGCGCAGATAGGTCTGCATGAAGGCGCTGCCGAGCTCACCTCCGAGGAGGCGGGATGTCTGGAGGATGGTGCCGAGCGCCAGGGCATCCGCCGGGCGCATGTTCCGCACCGCGAACAGGACCAGAGAGATCAGGGCCATGGACTGCCCGCAGGCCTGCAGGATCTGCGATGGCAGGAATTCTCCCGTCTGCCACGTGCCGGTAATCTGCGTGCACATGAGGCAGGCCACGCCGATGGCCGTCATACCCGCGGCAAACACGATCCGGGGGTCCACGCGCGTCAGGAGGGCGGCGATCAGGGGGGCGAGCAGGAACTGCGGCAAGGCAACCCAGATGAGGACTCTCCCGACCTGGAGGCTGCGGAAGTCCTGTACCGTGGTCAGGTATTGCGGGATGAGCAGGGCGGTTGCCAGGAGCACGAAGCGGTAGAGCACCAGCAGCCCCGCGATCAGGACCAGGTTGCGATCCAGCAGCAGGCTCGGGCGCAGCCACGGGTTCGGCGCCGTGACCTCTCTGACAATGAAGGCCGCGATCATCACGGTACCGCCCGCCAGCAGCCCGCAGATGAGGCCGGAGTTCAGCCAGTCGAGCCGGTTTCCCTGATCCAATGCCGCATAGACGAGGGAGAAGCCGATGCTCGCATGCAGCATGCCCCACCCGTCACCCATACGGGCGCCCAGCTTGTCCACCGGCTGGCGTGGCATCCCATAGGCCACGCAAGCCACCATCGGAGCTGCCAGCAGCGCACCCTGCCAGAAGATCCAGCGCCAGCTGAGCTGGTCCAGGTAGAAGCCTTCGAGCGAAGCCGGGATGTTGAGCGAGAGCTCGAGGTTCAGCCCGTAGGCGGCAATGCCGTAGGGCCACCAGGCCGGCGGCAGGTTCCGGATGACGAAGCCGATGGCCAGCGGAATGAAGGTTCCGCAGGCCAGCCCTGCCACGACCTGCCCGAACAGGAGGGTTTCCAGGTTGGGGGAAAAGGGGATGAGGGCCGAAGCGATTCCGAAGATGATGGCAGAGGCCATCAGGACACGGCGCACCCCCAGAACCATGCCCAGCCAGGCCGCCGGCGGCCCGATGAACATCTGCGCGACGGTTGCCGCGGTCGGGATCCAGGCGCCCTCGTCGAAGCCCGCATGCACGGCGCCGCGGATATCGGCCAAGCCCAGGCTCGTGATGCGCCCATAGAGGGTCGAGATCACGGCGCCAAGCAGTACCGCGGCGATCCCGACCAGCGGGTGCGTGGAAGGCGTTGCGCCGCTCGGCGCCGCGGCTGGGGCGGCCACTGTCGCGCTCACGGGATCGGCTCCTCGACATGCACCGTCACTTCGACCGACATGCCGGGACGGAGGCGCCCGATCAGGTCAGGCCCAAGGTCGAGCGCGATCTTGACGGGCAGCCGCTGCACCACCTTGGTAAAGTTGCCCGTGGCATTGTCAGGCGGCAGCAGGGCAAATTGCGAGCCGGTGCCGGGCGACCAGGAAGCTACGTGCCCCTTCAGCGCGAGGCCAGGAAAGGCATCCACGCGGATATCGGCCGGCTGCCCCTGGCGCATCCGGCCGAGCTGCGTCTCCTTGAAATTGGCGAGGACATAGATCCGCGAAAGCGGCACAACCGAGATCACCTGGGTGCCGATACCGACATACTGGCCGGGAAACACGCGCCGCTGGCTCACCACGCCGTCCGTCGGCGCGCCGATCTGCGTGTAGCCCAGATTGATCCGCGCGAGGTCCCGGGATGCCTCCGCAGCAGCGAGAGCTGCCTCCAACTCCGGCTGCTTGCTCTGAAGGACGGCGAGCTGCCGGCGAGCTGCCTCGACGCCCGCCCGTGCCTGGGCCACCTGAGCCGCCGATACCTGAGCCGCAGCTTCGGCCTGCTCCACCTTCTGCCGCGTGCCGGCGATGCCGCTGGCCAGCAACTGCTGCTGTCGCGCGGCCTCCAGGGAGTCACGGTGCCCGCCGGCCTGCGCGCCTGCAACCGCCGCTTCAGCCGAGGCGATGTTCGCTTCCTGCAGCGCTTGCTGTGCATTCAGGTCGTCGAGGGCCGCCCGGGACGCCCGAACATTGGCCTCCGCCTGGGCCAGGGCCGCAGCATAGGTTCTTTCATCCAGCTCGATCAGGAGGTCACCCTTCCGGACCGCCTGGAAGTCGTCGACAAGCACCCGCTTCACCGGCGCGGCCACCAGGGCTGCGAGCGGCGTCAGGTCGCTCGCAAGATAGGCGTCGTCCGTCCACTGCGTGGCTGCGCCACCTACCCAATCGTCCCAACCCAGCGCGATCCCGCCGCAGAGCAGGGCAGCCAGCACGAGGGGCAGGAGATTCGGCAGGAGGTGCCGGAGCGGCCGGGCCGGTTGCTGCGGCGATTGCGCCGTTCCCACACCGGAGGCGTCTTCCGGGCCTTGCGGGACCGGCGCGATCCGAGAGGTGGCGAGGTCGGAAGAGGCGGCTGGATAGGGTCCGCTCAAGGCAATGCTTTCCATGCGCAATCCTCCATCGCCTGTTCCGGTCGGTAGTCCATTGCGCATTCAGCCCTTCGCGGCTGGATCCGCAGTGAAGCGGCTTCTCCAGCTGAAGCGCGCATCGGACGGGCCGTGGAACGCCGGTGATGAGCCCCTTGATAAGGGTTCGCATTCCTCCAGCTCTATCATACGAAGGTTTCTGCGCTGCAGCGTGGCGCCTGGCCGGAATGCTGGCCGGGCGTGGGAAGCATCCCCGAACTGGCGCGTGCAGCTGATCGGGACGGCTGCCGCGGCCCAGCCGCGGCAATGTCATGCGCAAGATGGAGGCCAGGTCGCTGGCCGATCTGGTGAGACTGGTGGACACGCTGGGAACAGGGTGGGATCCGCCGAGGGGATTTCAAACCTCCGTATGCTTCACGCGGGGAATGGCCTTTGGCTCCAGGAGGACAGAAGGCTGATCCGAGCTCGGCACTCCGGAGGAAACGCTCGCTTGCCTCAGATCCCTGGATTTGAAACGGACCGGATGTAGGCCGAGGCTGCCGACAGGCAATACCGGAGCATCCATGAGGCGGCCCACTGCCCATACCGCTGTGACCATCCTGCTCACCGCAGCGGAGACGCCTCTCGGCTATACGAGTCTCGCGTTGCCCATCGATGGCACGCCCGGCATTCGCGTGGCGGGCCAGCGCAATCTGCTTGGTGCGACCGAAGGAACGGGCATCGCGGCGATCGCGCGGGAGCCTCCTTACGTACAGTCGACCGGCGCGCCCTGCATGACTAGCTTCCCGCGATCAGCACCGACTTCTGGTGCTGCGCGCCTTCGCCGGCGCCCATGCGCGACCGACCTGGAGAATGGGCCGGCTGGAACAAGGAAATCTCCATGACGTCAATCTCCACCACCATCCAGGCTCTCCGCTGGCATGTCCTCTGCGTCCAACAGCCGAGCCTTGAGGGGGCCTGCCACCCGAAACCGTGGAGTGTGGGTAGCGAGTTCCTCAACCTTGATCCAGGCCGCGCGACTTGGTCCTCGTGGATAGGTTCACGACCATCGGAGAGTCGCAGATCCTGGTCAATTGGCTGGTCGGCCGCAGCAAAAGCCTCACCACCGTCTATGTGACCCACGGGCATGGCGGGCATTTCCTCGGGCTGCCAGCGTTGCTTGCCCGCTTTCCGGAGGCGCGGGCGGTCGCCTTCCCCGCGGTGGTGGAGGCGATGCGCGGCCAGCCGAGACAGGCATGGAAAGACGGCTTCTGGCGGCGGCTCTTTCCAGATTCCGGAGCAGGTCTGCGTCGCCGACCCGCCCGAGGAGCGCATGCTGCAGCTGGAAGGGTGTGAGTTGAGGATCGTGGCAACCGGCCGGACCGCTACCACTCGATCGGATTAATCGGCGGCGGCACGTCTGTAACGGCGTCCATCCCCATCTTAGCGAGACCGATACCGAGAGCAGACTTGAATGGATCGCTGCGCTCGACAGGCCAGCGGCGCTGGAGCCCCGTGCGGTGATCGCCGGTCCCAAGATTCCCGGCAATGACGACGATCTGCGGATCATTGCAGAAACGCGCCAGTATCTGCGTGACTTCAACCGGATCGACAGCACGACCGCCGACGCGTGCCAACTCTACGATGCGATGCTCGCGCTATATCCGGGCCGTGCCAATACCGGATCGCTATGGGCCGCAGCGAATAAGGCCAAGGCGCAGCGCCGAGGCCTCGGTTTTTCCGGGCCTGAGCGCGCCTTCCGCACGCGGTGAAATGGCGAGGCAAGCACTGGCGGCCCACGGTGCCGCCGCGGCTCTAATGCATAGCGCTCTTGATCGCGTCGAGCAGGGCGTCCGGGTCAATCGGCTTGGTCAGGAAGGCTGTGGCCCCCGCAGCCAGGGCCTGGGTCCGCGTGGTGTCCGTGGGAAAGGCCGTCATGAAGATCACCGGCTGCGGCCATCCGCGGCGGGCAAGCTCGCTCTGGAGTTCAAGTCCGCTCATATCGGACATGTGAAGGTCGGTGACGACGCAGGCCGAGGCTCTCGCGTCTTGATCGGTGAGCAGCTCGCGCGCTCCCTCGAAACAGCGCGCCGCCAGTCCGGCCGAACGCATCAGGCTGGCCAGGCTAGCACGAACGTCCGGATCGTCGTCGACAATGGCGATGAACGAAGGTCGGGGCACGCGGTGGTTACTCCAAAAAGAACGATGAGAGACGCCGGATCACCACGCATCAAACGCGCCCAAGGGCCAAAGTGCCATCATACTCAAACATTATACCGGTGGACTGTCTGGTTGCGCACCTCGAGCAGCTCGGCCATTCGCACGAGATCGGCGAGCGACTGCGCCTCCATCTTGCGCATGACGTTTCCACGATGGATTTTCACGGTTATCTCGGACAGTGCCATACGGGCCGCGACCTGCTTGTTCATCAACCCGGCGACAACAAGCGCCATCACTTCCTTCTCTCGCGGTGTCAGCCGAGCATAGCGCTGCCGCAGCGCGTCCGCTTCGGCGCCGTTCAGGCGCCGGATGCGATCGGCCTCGATTGCGGCTGCGACCGCCGCGATCATCTGCTCGTCGCTGAATGGCTTGGGTAGGAAATCGAGGGCGCCGGCCTTCATGCCGCGCACCGTCATCGGGATATCGCCATGCCCCGTAATCAGGATGACCGGAATCGCGATGCCGCCGGCGATGAGCCGGTCTTGGAAGTCGAGCCCGCTTTCCCCCCGCAGGCGAATGTCCAGGACAAGGCAGGAAGGCATGCCGGGAGGGCCTGCGGCGAGAAACTCCTCGGGCGTCTCATAGAGCCTGGTGTCGAAGTTCGCGGATCGGAACAGGCTGCCCAGTGCTCCGCGCATATCCGCATCGTCATCGATCACGCACACCTGGCCGCGATCGGTCATGTCACTGCCTCATGCTGCTGAACCACAGGAAGCGCGAAGGTGAAGATCGCACCGCCTTCCGGATTATTGGCCGCGCCCAATGTGCCGCCATGTCGTTCGATGATCGACCGGCAGATCGACAGCCCCATGCCGAGGCCGGAAGGCTTGGTCGTGAAAAAGGGGACGAACAGATGCTCTGGATCGCCGGCAATGCCCGTTCCGCAATCGCTCACGCTGATCCGCAGGCGGTCGTCATCCCGCCACGCCTCGACGCAAAGTGCGCGCTGATCCGCCGGGTTGGACCCCATCGACTGCTCGGCATTGATCATCAGGTTCATCAGCACCTGCTGGATCTGGATACGATCGCCGAAAGCGAGGGGCAGGCCGTCCACGAACTTCAGGTGCAGCTTGATGCCGTTGGCATCGAGGTCGCGTTTCAGGAGCGCCGCGGTTTCCTCGACCATCGCCTGCAGCGCGAAGGGCTCCTGCTGTGGTTCGGCGTTGCGCGCGAGGGCCCGGATCCGGGCGATGACATCGGCGGCACGGGCGCCGTTGGACGCGATCTGCTCAAGGCAAGTGACGGCCTCCACCGGATCCGGTGTCTCGCGGCGCAGCCATCGCTGGCCCGACTTGGCATAGGTGATGATCGCCGAAAGCGGCTGGTTCACCTCATGCGCGATTGACGCGGCGAGCTGCCCCAAGGTGGTCACGCGTGAGACATGGGTGAGCTCGGCCTGTGCCTGGTTGAAACGCTGCTCGGCGCGGTTGCGCTCGGTGAGGTCGATGGCCATCAGCAGCACCCGCTTCCATTCGCCGTCGCTGGGCGGAAGCGTGACATGGATGATGACATCGACGATGTTGCCTGACAGGGTGAGGAACTGGGCTTCCTCCTTGATGACCGCTTCGCCACGCAGCAAGGCCCGGATGACACGGACGAGCGCGGCCTCCGCCGAAGGGGTATGATGCCGGATGATTGTATTGCCGATCAGCGCCGAGCGATCGGGCAGGCCGAAGAGGCGCGCCGCCGCATCATTGGCGTCGCGGATGACCGCGCTGCGCGCGATCCGGTCCAGCGTCTCCGCATCCGGCATCCGACCGCCATGCAGCATCGTATAGGCAGCGGACCAGTCGCCTTCCCAGATCGGCAGGGCGGCGGCATTGAAGATGGTGCGGTAACGCAGTTCGGATTCGCGCTTCTCCTCGGCGGCTACCTGGTTGCGGAAGCACAGGAGCGTCGTGGTTCCGATCGCGACGAGGCTCACCCCAAGGCGCACCGCTGCCGATCCGAGCGGCTCGCCGACATGGGTGAAGGCATAGCCTATCAGGGCGAGCAGGGCCCCGAGCGCTCCGGCGGCAAGGATTTCCATACGCCCGTGGGCGCGAGAAGCGAGCAGGACGACCGAGGTGTAGAGCACCGCAACTGCGCCCTGAAGCGGGCTCAGCACATCGAGCGCGAAGATCGAGAGCGCGACGAGCAGCGCGGCGCCGCAATAGACCCGGTGCGCCAGTCGGCTTCCGGCGGCATCGTCACGCATCATCGCCTCCTGCAATTCACTGTATCGATCCGCTTGGGGCAGCAGGATAATCGATTGATTTCGTCTCATCAACGTTTCGTCACGTTCGGGTATTGCCCTGCACGCTACTTGCCTCAGTGCCGCAAGTGCAGCGCGAAGCATGTGCTGCGATAGCCGCTCGACTAGGCTGCGCTGCCAGGCCGGGTTGCTGTCATGTCCATTGAGCTTGCGTCCATTCCCCTGTGCCTGGTGCTGAGCTGATACCGTGGCCGCGATCGAGGATCCTGCTTAAGGAGACAATAGGAAGGCGCGAAGTGCGGTGCGGAGCTTGCCGGTCCGGTTGAGCTAACAAGCATGTTTGAAGGCGCTTCTGGCCATCCGGAGATGATCATCTCGATGGCTGCTGACGCCTGTGGGACAACCATCGAGACAGTGGTCCGGATCGACCTCGCCACCACGTCGCATCCGGTAGAGGTGGCGGTACGACTGCGGCGCCGCCGAGATGCGGGGATCATGTTGTCGAAACCAGCGTGTCCGAACGGATCCTTGATACAGCACGCCTTGATCGAGACCATCTGCATCGGAAACTTTAGATGGTACGCATCTGGTGATAGCTCTCGTTGAACAGACTGGGCTCCCAGATCGTCGGGAGGATCGTGCACAGGATCGGTCTTGACATGGCCAGCCTCGGGGTCATGGGGTTTAGCCCTCCGTCGAGGCAGTTCTCCTCCATCCCCGACCGGCACGCGGCCTGCAATTATACTCATGTTTGGGGTGCACGGCAGGCGATGCCAAACCTGAGTATGACTCCCCCGGCGTCGGTGCGTGCGCGATATTCCTCGTGTGACAACAACCTTTGTCTCTTGGCGGAAGTGATCCCGCTGCGGCAGCACGAGGAGACAGTCGATGCGGATTCATTCATCGCCCTTGAGCATCGCGCTCGTCGTCCTGGGCGGGTTGGCTCTTGCCTATCAGGCTCCTATCTCTGCGCAAGATGAAGGCAAAGTGCCCGCGCGGGCCATTGTCCTGACCCATGTCGCCGGGGCCGATAGATCAAGCTGGAGCAAGGTGATCCTTCTACTGCAAGATGCTGGATACAGGGCGGTATCGGTCCAGAGCTTGCTGTCGTCGCTTACTGCTTCCGAAGCCGACGTGCGGCCTGCGCTTGATGTGCAGGATGGACAGAGCGTGCTGGTCGGCCCGGACCGGCATGTGGACACTGAAAGCAAGATGACAGCCGATCTCTTTGGATTTTTGGCTGCAGAGCCCGGCGCTGAGATAGGCGCCGTCTACTCGGGGGCGATGCCGGCCATCCTGACTGATCTGGATGAGTGGGATATCTGGCTTCCGGCGCCCTGGGGAAGGGCAAGCATCCCGCAGCGTCTCTTACCAGCGGCGCATAGCAGATGGTTGCCAAGAGCGGCCGTCAGGACAAGGCCCGGCCGCCAAGGCACAGAACGCCCTCCCTCCCCGAGGCAGGGCTGACACCCTGGCTTGCCTTCCTGAGCAAACGATAGGCTTTCCGTCGCGTGATCATCTGGGCTGATGACGGGTATCTATTTTGCCAATCATTCAGTCGCGCATAGCCAATTCATATTTGCTTCCCAACAGAGCGGCACAAGCCGCTTCACACAACCTGAAAGACCTTTCATCATGTTCCGTAAGCTTCTTCTCTCTACCGCTCTGCTGGCCTCCTTCTCCGGCCTGGCCATGGCCGATGGTGGCGATAGCAATATCGAGCAGTTCATGGCCTCGCAGCCGCATGCCGCAGGCATCTCCAACGGCACGGCGCTAATCATCGACAACCAGGGTGGTCAGCCTGTGATCGCGTACCATGGCGCAGCCAGCCAGGGCTGGGGTGCCGGGGTGGCTACCATCGTGGACAACCAAGACGGCCAGCCGGTGATCCGGTACGAGCAGAGTGCCACTGGTGGCTCCGCTCTGGCCGAGACGGTCAATGGTCAGTCCCCGGTGCGGGTCAACTAGGCCAGCCCTTCATCGAGAGCGCTCCTGGAAGAGCGGCGAGGCAGCAGTCTCGCCGCTTTCCGCGTTGGGATGCGCTGAACCGAGCAAATGCCTTTAAGGCAGCTCCGTCATAAGCACTGCGTCCGCGCTCAAGGGCGATGACGAGCAGTTGCAGGAGCGGCTTTCTGACTTGGCCGAGCAGATGACGATGGGATCGGGGAAATGCACGGGCGCATCGCCGAGGCGAGCGACAAAGGGAAACCCACCTTGCGGCGGATCCTGACGACGCACGAGGCGGTGCTGGACGGAGTAAGGAACGCGCAGGCAGCGGGGTAGGCGTCTCACCATCCCGCCCCGGCGGCTACACCACAACACACCACCCATTCGGCCCTGAACAGACCCATAACACCCGTAAGAGAGTTATCGGGCAGAGGGCAGGCTCAGGAGCGGCAAAAACTGGCCGGAAGCGGAACGGCGTCTTGCAGGGGCGCCACAGTACAAAAGCTGACCTCAGCCGCATCTCCTCCTCCTGCGGGCCGTGCTATTGTCCGGGCCGTGGTGACGTCAGCCTTGGCCTGAGGCCATAAGCTACGACGCGCCACATATCGGGCTGCCTCATGGGATGTCGTCCTGACATTTCGCGGCGGCCCTCAGGAGGAATACTTGCTCGACCTTGCCGTCGTTCTGGTCCTTGTCGTCGTGAACGGCATCTTCTCCCTTTCCGAGCTCGCGGTGATCTCTGCCAGGCGGCCAAGGCTGCGGGCGCTGGCCGCCGAGGGCCGTTCGGGTGCCCAGGCGGCGCTGGACCTTGCCGAGGATCCCGGCCGCTTCCTGTCGACGGTGCAGATCGGCATCACCCTGGTGGGGGTCCTGGCAGGCGCCTTCTCCGGCGCGGCGCTGGGCGGGCGGCTGACGGAGATCCTGCTTGGCCTCGGTGTGCCGGCTGGTGTCGCCAACCCCCTGGGCTTCGGCTTCGTCGTGGCGCTGGTGACCTACCTCTCCATTGTGGTCGGCGAACTGGTCCCGAAACGCCTGGCGCTGCGCAACCCAGAGGGTCTGGCCTGCCGGGTGGCACCGCTGATGCGCATCGTCTCCAGGGTGGCAGCGCCGGTGGTCTGGCTTCTGGACGCCTCCAGCAACCTCATCTTCGGCCTGTTGGGCCTGAAAGAGGAGGCGGAGGAAAAGGTGACGGACGAGGACCTGCGCTCCCTGGTCGCCGAGGCCGAACGTCACGGCACCATCGAGACCGCCGAACGCCGGATGATTTCCGGCGTGCTGCGGCTCGGCGACCGCGCTGTGCGGGGTGTCATGACGCCGCGCGGCGAGGTGGACTGGATTGATGCCGCGGCGGGTGACGAAGCCATCCATGCCGTCCTGATGCGCACGCCCCATTCCCGCCTGCCCGTGGGCGACGGGTCGCCGGATCGGATGATCGGCGTGGTTCAGTCGCGCGAGCTTCTGGCTGCCATGCTGCGAGGCGAGCCGATGGACATCCGCGCCCTGGCCCGCTTGGCACCCGTCGTACCCGACACGGCCGACGCCCTGGACCTGCTGGCGACCCTGCGCGCGGCGGATGTTCCGATGGCGCTGGTGCTTGACGAGTATGGCGACTTCGAGGGCATCGTGACCCCGACCGATCTGACCGGCGCCATCGTGGGCGACTTCAAATCGGACATTGACGCGGGCGAGGAGCCTGCCGCCGTCCAGCGCAACGATGGCTCCTGGCTCCTGGCGGGGTGGATGCCCGCCGACGAAATGGCCGACCGGCTCAAGATCAACCTGCGCGGCCAGCGCGGCTATGAGACGGTCGCCGGGCTCGTCCTGCACGCGATGGGCCGGCTGCCGCAGGTCGGCGAGGCGGTCGAAGCACATGGCTGGCGCTTCGAGGTCGTCGACCTGGACGGGCGCCGCATCGACAAGGTACTCGCCACTGTCGGAACGGGTAACGTGGACGTGGCGCTCCGCCGCCCCGGCGCCGGGCCTGTTCCGCCCATAGTGCAGCCGCCCACGGCCTGAGCATTGG
Source organism: Roseomonas marmotae (assembly GCF_017654485.1). Lineage (NCBI taxonomy): Bacteria > Pseudomonadati > Pseudomonadota > Alphaproteobacteria > Acetobacterales > Roseomonadaceae > Roseomonas > Roseomonas marmotae. The sequence goes on from NZ_CP061092.1 coordinate 138,240, forward strand.
AATGCGGTGGGTTATCCCGCCGGATGGGGCGGGCGTTCCGAACAGCCGGTCAGGCTGATGAAGGGTGCGGCGCCGCCCTCTCGATCATAGAGCACCTCGACCGTTGCCAGATTGATGGCGGCGGTCGGGCCCCTGCCGATCCGCAGCGTCTCGCTCCGATGCGGGCCAAGAAAGCCCCGCATCGGATGCTCAAGCGGCGGGCTCACTCCATCCGGCCATGAGCCGACCGTCAGGGTCCAGCCGATGGTCCGGCTGGTCAGGTTGCGGAGGTGGGCGCGGTACTCGTAGGCGTCCGCCCTGAGCATCACAGCGTAGACAAAGCTCACGTGCACCCTTCCGGAGCAGGTGGCGTCCCTATCCCGTGCCTGGACGGGCACGGGAGCCCCGAAGGCGAGACTCACCAGCAGTAGGATCGCAGCGAGACGGTGCCTTCCCGGCGGCGCCAGGCAGGTTGGCGCGGCAGGTTCTGTGCGGCGGTGCAGCTGGCTCATCGCCCCTTGATGATGTTGGCCGCGGTCAGGAGCGCCACCAAGAGCGCCGAAGCCGTCGCCGCCAGCGCAGCACGCCGGTTGAGCATCTGGGCGCGGTTCATGGCGACGACGAGGCGATTGATGTCCCCGCCGTCAATGAGGTCACGGGTGTGAACGCGCCGCACACGGCCGCCGCTGGCATGGAACCAGAGCCATGCGGCAGCAAGGGCTGTGAAGGTCGCAAGCAGTTCGATGCCGAAGATGATGGTGGCCATGGCGCGCTCATTTGGCCGCTCCTCGGCGCTCAAGCAACACCGGTCCGGCGTGCTCATCGGGCTTCATAGATGGCAGCGGGACGCGCAGGCGGGTAGCCCGCATCGGTTCACAGATCCTGGGCATTCCCTCTGCTGTGCCCTATAAGATCCATGCTGCTCCCCAGAACGGCGATCCCAATCCAGGAGAACGCCGTGCCCGCGCAGAAGAAGTCCCGAACCCGCCAGGGCCAGGCGCAGTCAGAACGCGCTGTTGTTGATCTGGCAGCCCTGGGTGGTCCCTTCGTCGAAGCCTTCGACGCCACGCGCATGCCGATGGCGATCACAGACCCGAACGTCGCGGGTAACCCGATCATCTACTGCAACGCCGCTTTCCTGCAGATGTGCGGCTATGACCGGAAAGAGGTGCTGGGGCAGGATTACTTCTTCCTGATCGGGCGGCACACCGATCCTAGTGTGGCACAGCGGATCAAGGACGCCGTGGCGGCCCGCCGCGAGTTCACCGAGGATATCCTGTTCCACACCAAGGATGGGCGCGAGATCTGGGTGGCGGCCCTGGTTGATCCCATGGTCGAGAATGACCGGGTTGTCCGCCACTTCGTGTCCTTCCTCGACATCACCGACCGGGTGCATCGGGAGCAGGAGCTTCGGGAAGCGAAAGCGACACTGGACCGGCGTGTGACAGCCCGCACGAAGCGGCTGCAACATGCCAAGGACAAGCTGGAAGAAGAGGTCGAGCGGCGCCGGCGCACAGAGGCCCTGCTGCGCGACAGTCTGGCCGAAGGCGAGGTGGCGCTGAGCTTCCGTGACTTTCTGATCCAGGAGGTCCATCACCGCACCAAGAACGCGCTGCAGCTCGCGACGGCGCTGTTGCAGCTTCAGGCTCGGCAGTCAGAACCACTGGTTCGGTCAGCGCTGGACGTGGCCACGGGGCGGCTCATGCGCATCGGCGAAGTGCACGAAATGCTGGCTTATCAGAGTGAGACGCCGAATACGATCGAGGTCGCGCCCTATTTGCTGCGGCTGGGCCAGAGCATGGTAGAGGGCTTGGTGACCAAGCCAGGTCAGATCGAGGTTGAAGTCGAGGCCGACGAGGAGGCTGTCTGGTCGCCAGACGTCGTCATTCCGCTCGGGCTCATCGTCGGCGAGGCAGTGACCAATGCCTTCAAGCATGCCTTTCCGGAGGGCCGACGGGGTCGGATCCTGGTTGATCTGAGCCTTGCTGACGATGGCTTGGTCAGGCTGAGGATCGAGGATGATGGCATCGGCCTGCCGCCGTCGCGGAGGAAGGGTTCACTGGGCCTCAAGCTGATCGAGACCCTGGCGCAGCAGATCCAAGGCAAGGTGGAAATTGTGCGCCGAGAGAGTGGAACGGGAACAGCGGTGAGCGTGACCTTCCCGGATCCCAGCACCGCAGCCGGTTATAGCGACCAGCTTTGAAAGGCGCGGCCCTGCCAAGTCGGAACCCATAGAAAAAGCCTCGGTTGGAGGTCCAACCGAGGCTCGAAGCCCATCACAGCGCGAGCGCTGCGATGGCTATATGGGGAGCGGCCAGACGGCCGCCCCGCCTTTAGGCCTGGCGCAGATTGCCGGCCGAGAGCTTGCCCTGCTGGCCGCTCTGGACGTCGTAGGCGATCTTGTCGCCCTCGCGAACGTCCATGCCGGCGCGCTGCACGTCGGAGATGTGCAGGAAGACGTCCTTGGAGCCGTCCTCAGGCTGGATGAAGCCGAAGCCCTTGGTGCTGTTGAACCACTTAACGGTGCCGACTGCCATGAGAATATTCCGATCAAAACGGAATGCCGCCGAGCGATATTGCGCGGCGGATCATCTTCAATTTGAAACGGAAACACTCAGAACCCAAATGAATGGGTAGGAGACGCAAACCGGAACAACGAAACTGACAACGCCTATATAGATGTCCCTATTTCATATGGCAAGTTTTATTTTGGTGTTCTCTCAAGGATAAGCTCCGCATTTTACGGGTGTCTGCTCTTTTCCTGTTTCGCTTCGCCAAACCGGTATCGCGGTGCCTTCCGCATACGGCTGTCCCGGGCTTCCAGGATTCGCCCCAATCCATGCTACTGAAGGGGCCATGGAGACCAAGCCCCCTATCCCCCGCGCCGTCCTTATCGGCATCCAGACGCCCGACGTCGATGACGTGGCACATGAAGCCAGCCTCGAGGAGTTGGGTCGCCTGGTGAAAACACTGGGCTATGAGGTAGTGGGCGCGGTGTCGCAGCGGCGTGAGGGCACCGGCGCCGGCGCCTTGCTGGGCAGCGGCAAGCTGGCGGAACTAGCCGCGCTGACCGGCGGCACCGGTGTGGTGACCTCGATGGCGACGCCTCCAAAATCCAAAGCGCGGCAGCGGTTTGAAGGCGCGGACGAAACTGTGACCCTCGGCGAGCTTGAACCGGACGCCAGCCGGAAGCCTGAGTTCGTCATCGTCGACCATGAACTCTCGCCCAGTCAGATCCGCAACCTGGAGCGTGCCACCGGCGCCCAGGTACTGGACCGCACCGGCGTCATCGTCGAGATATTCCACCGCCATGCCAATACGCGCGAGGCAAAACTACAGGTCGAGATGGCGCGGCTGAAATACGTCGCGCCCCGTCTGCGGGAATCCTCGGGCGGCGGTGAGCGGCGGCAGGGCCCGGGCGCGGGTGAGAGCACCCTCGACCTCGACCGCCGCAAGATCCGCGACCGGCTCGCAGAGCTGAAGGACCAGTTGGAAGCGGTGCAGCGCGACAGCGACCATCGCCGCTCCGCCCGGCGGGATCAGCTGCGGGTGGCGCTGGTCGGCTATACCAATGCTGGCAAGTCATCTCTGATGCGGGCGCTGACCGGCAGCCAGGTCCTGGTGGAGGACAAGCTCTTCGCCACCCTCGATACCACCGTCCGTATTCTGCAGCCGGAAACCCGGCCGCGCGTGCTCGTCTCCGACACAGTGGGCTTCATCAAGCAACTGCCGCATGACCTGGTCGCCTCGTTCCGCTCGACCCTGACGGAGGCACTGGAGGCCTCGCTGCTGCTCTTCGTGGTGGATGCGTCAGATCCAACCTATGAGGCGCAGTTGGAGGTAACCCGCAGCGTGCTGCGTGAAATCGGGGCGGATGCCGTGCCGTCCCGCCTGGTGCTGAACAAGCTGGACCGGGTGGATGCCGCCGGCCGCGCCGCCTTGATCGAGAAACATCCCGATGCAATTCTGCTCTCCGCACATAGGCCGGAGGATGTGAGCGCGCTGCGGGACAGCATCATCGCCTTCTTCGAGGAAGCCATGGTCGAGGATGTCCTGGTGCTGCCTTATGCCAATCAGAGCCTGATCGGCGAGATCTATGACAGCATGCGGGTCTTGTCCGAAGAACACGACGAAGCCGGCCGAGTGCTGAAGGTGCGCGGCCTGCCCGCTGCGCTGACGCGACTACGGCGAAGCTTGGCCGCGCATCAGGCTTGAAATCCTGCATCGACCCGACCGGGCCTCGCCAACTGAGGCGCCAACCGCAGGTCGCAGCACCGAGCTTGCGGCGCCTCGGAGCGAACGCCGGGTCAATGCCACAACGGATGTGGCTAGACCAGATGTCCGTCTGAGGCGGGGTGGCCCGCCTTGAACTGTGCAGGAATGACGAGGGTTGCGCCGCGTGGGCCGGCGCCTTGCCTCAGCACAGGAGACGGGCCGTGGGAGAGCATATCAGTTTTGTTTGGCTGGACGTGCGCAAGGCGACGATTGCCGTGTGTGTTGCGGAGGCCGGCCGGGATGGCGAGGTGCGGTTCGCGGGCGAGATCCCGAACGATCCCGTGGCTCTCGACAGGCTGGCGGCTCGGCTCGGCCGGGGCGGCCGGGCATTGCGCTTCGTCTATGGTCGAAGGCACTGCCTTCGACGGCCCATGCGGCTACGGAGTGTACCGACACCTCCGGAGCCGCGGCCATGAATGCGTGGTGGTCGCGCCGAACCTGATCCCGCGCAAACCTGGCGATCGGATCAAGACTGACCGACGGGACGCAACGGCACTCGCCCGCCTGCATCGGGCCGGCGAGCTGACGCCGGTCTGGGTGGACTGGACTTCCCCGGGAGAAGTGGAGAGCGCTCAGGTAAGGTCATGAGAACCTGGAGGGCGCGATGGGAGATCCACACCAGCGTGGCTGGACGGAGGAGTTCAAGCGTGAGGCGGTCCGACTGTTGTCGACAAGCGGGCGGCCGGTGGGCGAAGTGGCGGCCGACCTCGGGGTAGGCAAGTCGACGCTGACCCATTGGAGACGTCGCCTGCAGGAGACGGAGCTGCTGGCCGGCCCTCACCCGGATGCGGAGAAGGAGTTGGCGCGGCTCCGGCGGGAGAACGAGATCCTGCGGCAAGAGCGGGACCTGCTAGAAAAAGCAACGGTGGGTTCAACTGGTCAGCGCAACGGCCTGGGCAAGGGTAGCGGCTGGTGTTTTGTAGCCAAGGGTTTTCCTTGGCCGGGTGTTGAGCCGCAGGGCGATCGTGTCGAGATCATCCTGGCTGTGAACGGATAGATCCGATCCCCTGGGCAGGTACTGCCGCAAAAGACCGTTGGTGTTCTCGTTGCTGCCCCGCTGCCAGGGGCTGCGGGGATCACAGAAGTATACCGCAACATCCGCCGCAACAGCGAAACGCTTGTGCTGGGCCAGCTCCATTCCGCGGTCCCAGGTCAGCGACGACATCAGCCCCCGCGGAAGTTGCTGGACCTGCCGGACCAGCGCATCAACCACGCTCTCGGTATCTTTGCCATCCACCTGGACGAGCATCAGAAAGCGGGATCGGCGCTCCACCAGGGTCGCAACATGCGTGTTCTTGCCACCTGAGAGCAGGTCGCCTTCCCAGTGGCCTGGAACAGCACGGTCCTCAATCTCGGCGGGGCGTTCGCGGATCGACACGGCGCCGATGATCTGCCCTCTGGGTTGTCCTTCCGTCGTGGAAGTCTTGGCGCGCCGCATCAGACGGCGGCTCCGGAGCGTCGCCAGCAGCTCTTTCTTCAGGACGCCGCGCGCCTGAATGAACAGGCTCCTGTAGATCGTCTCGTGCGACACCCGCATGGCCTCGTCGTCAGGGTACTCCACCTCAAGCCAGCCGGATACCTGCTGTGGCGACCACTGCTGCGCCAGCTTCTCTGCCACCACGGCCTGCAGAGACCGATGGGTGGCCAGCAGGCACGGCTTGGGGCGGCACGCTTGCTGCCAGCTTCGTCCATCAGCAGCCATAGCACGATACTGCATGCGGCCACCATTGCGGCCGATCTCACGGCTGATGGTCGACGGCGATCGGCCGAGTTGCGCCGCGATCTGGCGTAAAGATAAGCCAGCCACCAGACCCCGCGATATCTCCTCGCGCTCCTCCAGCGTCAGAGCGCGGGCAGATCGCTGCCGCAGCGGCGGCGCAATACCGCCTTTGGCTTGCAGCACACCAAAGATCGAGCCCGCGGGCTTGCCGAGAGCCCGTCCGATGTCACTGAGCGACTGGCCGTCCTTCCATCGGATCCAAAGCTCCCTTTTCTGCTCCGCAGATAAGCCAGGCCGGCCGGTTCGCGCCATCGTGGATCCTCCCGGAACATCATGAAATCAATCATGTTGCGCTGACCAGTTGAACCCACCATCGGCATCTTCGCCAAGGAGACAAGTCGATGAAGTTCCGGCTCATCGATGCGGAGAAGGCGACAGCACCGGTGCCACGTCTGTGCAGTATTCTGGGCGTGAGTGCGAGCGGGGTACTATGCCTGGAAGGGGAGGATGGCCAGCCGGCGGCAGCGGGCGGACCTGATCCTCCTGGCTCATATTCGCGGTCACTTCACCTGTTCCAACGAGACCTATGGCAGTCCGCGTATGCATGCCGAGCTGAAGGCCCAGGGTCTCTCGATCGGGCGCCATCGGCTAGCCCGCTTGATGCGCGACAATGGGCTGAAAGCGCTGCAGAAGCGGCGGTTCAAGCGCACCACCGACAGCCAGCACACCAATCCGGTCGCCCCAAACCTGCTGGAGCAGGACTTCACAACCACCGGGCCGGACCAGAAGTGGGGCAGCGACATCTCGTATATCTGGACAGCAGAGGGCTGGCTCTACCTGGCTATTGTGGTTGACCTGTACTCGCGCCGGATCGTCGGCTGGGCCGTGGGTGATCGCTTGAAGAAGGAACTTCCCATGGCCGCGCTGCGAAGAGCCCTGCTGTTGCGCAGACCGCCACCGGGCTTGGTGCAGCATTCCGATCGAGGTGGCCAATACTGCTCGGGCGCGTACCAGAAGATGCTTCGCGATGCGGACATCGCCATCTCGATGAGTGGCAGGGGGAACTGCTTCGACAACTCCATGGTCGAGACCGTCTTCAAGACCCTGAAGGCGGAGATGGTCTGGCGAACCACCTTCCTCACACGTCAGCAGGCCGAACTCGCCCTTGGCCGCTATATCGACAGCTTCTACAATCCGCGGCGACGGCACTCAGCACTTGCCTATCAGAGCCCTTGTGCCTTCGAGGCCGTCGCATAGTTCAACAACCGCTCTCCACTTTCCCAGGGCAAGTCCAGATGCCGGGTATGGCCTGAGCGCCCCGTTCCGGCAGGGCTTGAGTGAACGCGGCCTGTTCTGGGCGGTTGGCATCCCCCGTCAGCAAAAAGTCTATCCCGCCGACGTGCAACTGATCTTTCCCATCGCGGGTCACGGCAGGCCACGACAGCGGCACATCCCTGATACCCTGTCAGTCGCGGCTGAAACAATGCTCACCGGCGCAGATTGGCGGCAGGTCAGCTGGCGCCGCGGCAGCAAGGGCAGGCTGAGCGCCCGGTTTGCCGCTCAGCGCATTCGGGTGGCAGATGGGCCACCGCAGCGGATCCGTGACGGCGGCGGGCAGCACATGCCCGGCGAAGAGGCGTGGGTGATCGGCGAGCACCGCTCCTCGGGCGAACGGAAATACTACCTGTCCAACCTGCCTGCTAGCGCGAGCCTCCGAACCCTCGCGGCGGCTATCAAGGCGCGCTGGGTGTGCGAACAGGCGCACCAGCAGATGAAGGAAGAACTTGGTCTCGATCACTTTGAAGGGCGCTCCTGGACAGGCCTGCACCGACACGCGCTCATGACGATGCTTGCCTATGCCTTCCTGCAGCACCAACGCCTGAGTGTCGCGGCGAAGCGGGGGAAAAAGGTGCATCGGTCCACCACCAGAGCCGAGCCTGCCCGCATTGCGTCACGCCATCATCGCGCGCCTGCTGCAGATGAACCAAGCGCCGTCGCCAGGGCGATGTCCCCACTGTCGACGGTCCGTCACGCCGCCGCCTAAACGCCACCTGCCAAAGTAGTGATAGGGTCTCCGAGAAGAAGTTCACGTCGCCGCGCTCCATAAGCGCAGGGTCAGACATTCAATCCGGCCATGGCCCTGCCGCCTGATCGCTGCCTGGCGTGATCATAGAGAGCCAGGCGCCTTGCCGCCGCTGGTGTCAGGCCGCCGGAATAATCCAGGGCGGCGTCTGGCAAGGTTTCGGAAAAGTGGCAGGCAGCCTGCTGGCCCGGCGCCACCTCACGCAGCACAGGCACATCTTCACGGCACCGCGCCTGGGCAAAAGGACAGCGGGTGTGGAAGCGGCAGCCTGTCGGCACGGCCATCGGGCTGGGAACGTCACCACCGAGCGGCGTGACCCGGCCACGGCGCGATGGATCGGGATGCGGGATGGCGGCCAGCAGCGCGCGGGTATAGGGATGGCGCGGACTGGCGAAAAGCTCCGCCTTGCTGCCCATCTCCATGATGGCGCCAAGATACATGACAGCAACGCGGTCCGCCATGTGCTTCACCACCGCCAGGTCATGTGCGATGAACAGATAGGACAGGCCCAGCCGCGCCTGCAGGTCCTTCATCAGGTTCACCACCTGCGCCTGGATGGAGACATCCAGCGCGGAAACAGGCTCGTCGCAGACCACCAGATCCGGCTCCACCGCCAGGGCGCGGGCGATGCCGATGCGCTGGCGCTGGCCGCCGGAGAATTCATGCGGGTAGCGCCCGGCATGGAAGGGGCGAAGCCCGACCAGTTCCAGCAGTTCCTGTACCCGGTCCTGGCGGGAGCGATCGTCGCCGATGCCATGCACCGCCATCGGCTCGGCAATGGCATCGCCGACCGTCATGCGGGGGTTGAGGCTCGCATAGGGATCCTGGAACACGATCTGCATGCGCCGGCGCAGCGTCCGCATCGCGCCACCCGTGACCTTCGTCACGTCCTGGCCATCGAAGCGGATGCTGCCGGCACTGGGCTCGATCAGCCGCAGGGCCAGCCGCGCGGTGGTGGACTTGCCGCAGCCACTTTCTCCAACCAGTGCCAGGGTCTCGCCGCGCATCACGGCAAAGGACACGCCATCCACGGCCCGTACCGTGCCGACCTGCCGCTGGCGGATCACGCCCTGCTTCACCGGGTAGTGCTTGGCCAGCCCGGTCACTTCCAGCAAAGGCGTCATGCGGCGGTTTCCAGGGTCAGCGCTTCCTCGACCGGGGCGCGGATGCAGGCGGCCTCATGCCCCGGACCAAGCGCCCGCAGCGGCGGCAATGCCTCGCGGCAGGCCTGGATGGCGAAGGGGCAGCGCGGGTGGAAGCGGCAGCCATCGGGGAAGGCGAAGGGCGGCGGCACGGCGCCGTCAATCGCCAGCAACCGCTCGCGGCTCTCATCCAGCCGCGGCACGGAACCGAGCAGGCCGAGCGTATAGGGATGCTGCGGGTCCTCGAACAAGGCGCGGGCGCTGGTGCGCTCCACCACCTGACCGCCATACATCACCGCAACCTCGTCAGCCATCTCCGCGATGACGCCGAGGTCATGGGTGATGAGGATGATCGACATCCCCGTCTCAGCCTGCAATTCCCGCAGCAGGTCCAGGATCTGCGCCTGCACCGTCACGTCGAGCGCCGTCGTCGGCTCATCCGCGATCAGCAGGCGCGGCTCGCAGGCCAGGGCCATGGCGATCATGACGCGCTGGCGCATGCCGCCCGAAAGCTGGTGCGGGTATTCGTCGAAGCGCCGCTCCGGCGAGGGGATGCGCACGCGCTTCAGCGCGGCCACCGCCTTCTCCTTCAGCGCGGCGGCATTCAGCTCCGGGGAATGCACCTGCATCGCCTCCACGATCTGCCGCCCGATGGTATGCACCGGGTTCAGGCTGGTCATCGGCTCCTGGAAGATCATGGCGATCTGGCCGCCGCGCACCATGCGCATCTCGCGCGCGGAAAGCGGCAGCAGGTCGCGCCCGGCCAGCAGCACGCGGCCATCCACCGTGCGCCCCGGCGAAGGCACCAGCCGCATGATGGAAAGCGACAGCATGGACTTGCCGCAGCCGCTTTCCCCTACGATGCCCAGCGTCTTGCCAAGCGGCACGGAGAGGTCCACCCCATCCACCGCCCGCACCAGCCCGGCGGAAGTCTTGAAGACTGTGCGCAACCCTTCGACGCGCAGCAGCTCCTCTGTCATCGTGCCCACCGGAAGGTCGGCGGAGAGATCTTCTCCACCGGCCGGTGAGCCCAGTCGCGCTCCGGCGCGCCGGCGACGATGCGCTTCTGCGCTTCATCCAGGTGCGCGGCGGCGCCTTCGTAATCCATGGTCAGCACGCGGCCTTCCCGCACGACCTCCTGACCATCGACATGGACGGAGCGGATGGCGCGGTCGCCAGCGGCGTAGATCAGGCTGCGCATGGGGTCGCGGGCCGGACGCATCATCGGGTGGGTCACGTCCACCATCACGAAATCGGCGCGGCAACCGGCGGCCAGCCGCCCGATATCGTCCCGCCCCAGCGCCTGGGCGCCGCCGATCGTCGCCGCATCGAAGAGGTCGGTGGAGGACAGGCTGCGCGGGTCCTCCGCCTGCGTGCGCGCGAGGTAGGAGACCAGCCGCAGTTCATCCAGCATGTTGTGCGGATAGGTGTCGGTGCCGATGCCCATGTTGACGCCACGGCGGCGGTAGCGGCCGAAATGCTTCATGGTGATGCCGCGCCGCGCGAAGACGGTGGGGCAATGCGCCACGGTGGTACCGGTCTCCGCCAGCCGGTCCAGGTCGTTCGCCGTATGCCAGCGGGTGCTGGGATGGTCGTCCAGGAAGATGCCGTGGCCGATGATGGCGCGGTCCGAGAGCAGCCCCATGCTGTCCAGCCAGCCGATGGGCGTGAAGCCGCTGCGGCGCGTGATCTCGTGGAATTCCACCACGCTCTGCGCCGCATGGATCTGCCAGGACAAGCCACGCTTGCGCGCTTCCTCGGCGCTCTCGCGCAGCAGGGTCTCGGAGCAGGTGTCGATCTGCGCCGGCACCACCATGCCGAAGAGTCGGCCGGATTCATGCTGCTCCGCGCGTTCCACCAGCGATAGCGCCTCGGCCATCGCCTTCTCGCCGGCGGCCTCGTCCCATTCGTATTCCACCACATGGCCGTTCTTGGTGAACCAGCGCGCCGAGCGGAACATCGGAGCGACGCAGACGCGCATGCCGCTTTCCGCCAGCAGGTCCAGCCAGCCCGGATGCGCCATGGAGAGGTCGGCCACGGTGGTGACGCCGGAGAGCAGCAGTTCCGACAGCGCCACGCGCACGCAGGAGGGCACCGCCTCCGCATCCGCGCGGAAGATCGGCATGTATTCGTAGAGCGACGAATTATACAGGCCGGGGGAGCCGATCTCGTCGATCAGCCCCTTGTTCATCGGCTCGCTGGAAGGGTGGCAGTGGATGTTCACCAGCCCGGGCATGACCATCATGCCGCGGGCATCGATCACCTGGTCGGCGGGCCCCTCATAGCCACGGCCGACGAAGGTGATGCGGCCATCCTCGAAAGCCACGGATGCGTCGGGCATGTAGACATGCTGCCCGGCGGCCTTGTCCCAGGCGATGACAAGGTCGGCGTCCTGAACGAGCGTGGTGGTCATGTCCCTGTCTTTCCCGTCTCAGCGCGTCAGCCGGATGTCGAGGCCCTTGTAGAGCGCCGCGCCGTAGATGCCATGCGGCCGCGCGCCCTCCACCCGCTGCCCGGACATCAGCCAGAGCGGCTGGCGGATCAGCGGCATCCAGGGGTTCTGTTCCGCCAGGATCATCTGCGCCTCGCCGATGGCCTTGGCACGGTCCTCCGGCGCCAGGGCGGAACGGGCGGCGTTGATCAGCCGGTCGGTGTCCGCGTTGTTCCAGTTCATGCGGTTGGGTGTCGGCCGGCTGGTGCTGGGGAAGTACAGGCCCAGCGCATCGGTGGCCGAGGCGTAAGGGTAGGACATGATGAAGGCGTCGAATTCCTGCGTCGCCAGCTTGCCCCAGGCCACCGTGGCATCCCAGAGCTGCACGCGCATCTCGACGCCCACGCGGCGCAGGTCCGCCTGGATGGCCTGCATCATGCCGTTGTTGTAGGCATGCTGGATGGCATAGGCCAGGAAGGTGGCGCGCTGGCCGTCCTTCACCCGCACGCCGTCGCTGCCCATCGTCCAGCCGGCCTCGTCCAGCACCTTGCGGGCGGCGGCGGGGTCGAAGCCCGCCACCTTGGCGGCGGCCTCGGCACTGGCATCCTGCGCGTTGGGGTTGACGTAGCCGTTCGCGACCTGCCCGGCACTGAACCAGACGGCCTTGTTGATGGCCTCCTTGTTCACGGCCAGGTTGATGGCGCGCCGGACCGCCGGGTCGTTCATCACCGGCTTGTCCACCTTGAAGCCCATGAAGTTGTCATAGAAGTAGTTCGGCTGCTCCTGCAGCTTCACCGTCGGGATGCGCTTCAGCCCTTCCAAAGCGAAATATGGGATCCACTGCGTCACGTCACCCTGGCCGGATTGCACGGCGGCCAGCCGCGTATTCGCTTCCGGGATCACGCGCAGGATGATGCGGCCCACCTGCGGAGACGGGTTCTGGTAGATCGGCGGACCCCAGTTGTAGGCGGGGTTCTTGGTCAGTACCATGTCCTGCCGGGGGGACCAGCTATTCCAGCAATAGGGGCCGACGCCATTGAAGCCCTGCACGCCGAAGCCGTCGCCCAGCTTCTCCACCGTCGCCTGATCGACGATGCCCATGAAATACTGCGTCAGCTGCAGCAGCAATTCGCTGAAGGGCTGCTGCAGCTCGTATTCCACGGTGTAGTCATCGACGGCGCGGACCTCCTTCACCTGCCCGGCGCGCGCACGCACGGGGCCGCGCAGCGCGGGGTCGATGAAGCGGTTGATGGTGTAGACCACGTCCTTCGCCGTGAAATCCTTGCCATCGCAGAACTTCACGCCACGCCGCAGCTTGAAGGTATAGAGCTTGCCGTCCTCGCTGACGGTCCAGCTTTCCGCCAGACCGGGCCGGATGGTCTTCTGGTCCCAGTCCAGCGACACCAGCGTATCCGTCAGCAGGAACAGCGCCTCCCCCGCCGCGGTGGCCGAGGTGCGGGCGGGATCGTAGCGGTCCGCATCGATCTCGCGCAGCACCACCAGCGTGTCCTTGGGCGCTATCTGCGCCTGCGCGGCGGGCGGCAGGGCGCCCAGCGCCAGCAGGGAACCGCTCAGCAGGCCGGCCATGCGGCGGCGCTTCAGCAACTGGAACATCCTTGGGCCTTTCGGTTGCAGCAGGATCAGACGCGGAGCCGGGGGTCCAGCGCGTCACGCAGCGCATCGCCCAGCAGGTTGAAGCTCAAGACCAAGACAAAGATCATCGCGCAGGGCAGTACCGCGATATGCGGCGCGAAGAACAGGAAGTTCCGCCCCTCAGCCGCCATCGCACCCAGCTCCGCCATCGGCGGCTGTGCGCCGAGGCCGAGGAAGGACAGCGCCGAACCGAGCAGGATGACCTGCCCGAAGCGCAGCGTCGCGAAGACGAACATGGGCGACAGGCAATTGGGTGCCACGTGGCGCAGCATCAGCCGGGCATCGCCCATGCCGGTGGCGCGCGCGGCCTCGATATAATCCTGGCGCATCACCACCAACGCGGCGCCGCGCACGATGCGCGCCATCAGCGGCACCGTGGCAACGGACAGAGCCAGCACCACCGCCAGAATGCCGGGGCCGAAGATGGCCGCCAGCGCTAGGCCGAAGAGAATGGCGGGGAAGGAGAGCAGCACGTCCATCAGCCGCATCAGCAGCCCGTCCACGCGGCGGTAGAAGGCGGCGGCGAAGCCTACCAGCGCGCCCACGAGGCCACCCAGCATCACCGAGGCGATGCCGATGACGAAGGTGATCCGCAGCCCGTAGAGCAGCCGGGTGATCATGTCGCGCCCCTGCGCATCCGCGCCCAGCAGCAGACCTGGCGTGCCCGGCACCGCCATGGCGGAGCCGAGGTCGTTGTCGAAGGGGTCGGTGGGCGCCAGTACCGGCGCCAGCAGGGCCGAGAGCACCAGCAGGACGGCGACAAGCAGGGCCGCCGCCGCCACGGGCTCCCGCACCAGGCGGCGCAGGGTGCCGGGGGCGCGGCGCGGGGCGGGTATGGGAGACGTGACGGCGGCCGGGGCCGTGGTGGCGCTGGCCATGCTCAGGCCCCCCTCATGCGCGGATCGAGCAGCACGTAGAGCAGGTCCACCACCAGGTTGATGAGGATGAAGCCCAGTGAGAGCACGATGATGGTGCCCTGGGCCATCGGGAAATCCGAGGAGAGGATGGCGCCCACCGCCAGCCGCCCGACGCCGGGCCAGGAGAAGACGGTTTCCGTTACCACCGCGCCGCCCAGCAGGAAGCCGATCTGCAGCCCGATCAGCGTTACCACCGGGATCAGCGCGTTACGCAGCGCGTGGTGCAGCACCACGGCGCGCTCGGTCAGTCCCTTGGCGCGGGCGGTGCGCACATGCTCGGCGCCCAGCACGTCCAGCACCGCCGTGCGGGTCATGCGCGCCACGGGGGCGATGAAGACGCCGCCCAGCGTCAGCGCCGGCAGCGCCACGGCCTGCCAGCCTTCCACCGTCCAGAGCGGCCCGCCGCGCCCGGTGAAGGGCAGCAACTGCCACTGGAAGCCGACAAACCAGATCAGCACCAGCCCCAGGAAGAACACGGGTACCGAGCCTCCCGCCACGGAGAGCGCGGTGATGGCGCGGTCCAGCAGGGTGCCGCGATAATAGGCGGCCACCGTGCCCAGCGCGATCCCGGCCGGGATGGACCAGAAGAGGGACGCGAACATCAATTCCAGCGTCGGCCCGATGGTGACGCCAAGTTCCTGCGTCACCGGGACGTTGTTGATGATGGAGACGCCGAGGTCGCCTTGCAGCAGCCGCCACAGATAGATGGCGAACTGCACGTAGATCGGCTGGTCCAGCCCCAGGTCGCGGCGGATGGCGGCCACCACATCCGCCGTGGCGGTGGGACCCGCCCGCACCACCGCAGGGTCCGTCGGCACCACCTGCATCAGCAGGAAACCGATCAGCAGCACGCCCAGCATGACCGGCACGATCAGCAGCAGGCGTTGCACCACGTGACGCAGCATGGCGTCAGCCCGCCGCCGCCGAGAGGGCCGCCACCTCGCCATGGCGGTCGAAGATCGTCATGCCGCCCCGGAAGGTCATGTCGGCCTGGGTCGAGAACAGTGCCTCCGGCTCCTCCGCGAAGATGTCGCGGGAGAGGATGGTGATATCGGCCTGCTGCCCCGGCTCCAGTGTGCCGCGCTCACCCTCGGCAAACTGGCTGAAGGCGCCGCACCAAGTGTAGCAATGCACCGCTTCCTCCATGGTCAGTATTTCCTCCGCCCCCAGAACAGTGCCCTTGTTCGTCTTGCGCGTGACCATGGCGTAGAGATTGGGGAAAGGGTCCACCGTGCAGACCGGGCTGTCCGAGGAGGCGGAGGGATGATGGCCCTCACGCAGCCAGGTCGCCATCGGATAGGCGGCGGCGGCACGCTCCTGCCCCAGGTTGGTGACATAGAGATCACCGAATTCGTACATGAAGACAGGCTGCGGCACCGGCAGGATGCCATGGCGCAGCATGCGCTGGCGCTGGCTGCGGTTCAGGAAGCCGCAGTGCTCGATGCGGTGCCGGCGGCCGGCGATCGGCGCGTCCGGCGCATCCGCCCTTTCCATGCCGGACAGCACCTGCTCGATAGCGGCATCGCCGATGGCATGGATGTCCAACTGCCAGCCCTGACGATGATAACGCGCCAGCATGTCGTGCATCGCATCGTCCGGGAAGCAGAAGATGCCCGTGCCGCCACCAGCACTTTCGAGATAGGGGTCGAAGAAGGCGGCTGTCAGGCCGCCGGCGGAGCCATCGCCAAAGACCTTCATGCCGCCCCAGGCCAACAGGTTCCCGGCCGTCGCGCCGGCGGCGATGCCGGGGCGGATGCCCGCCTCCCAGGCCTGCTGCGCGATGCCTTCGGGATTGCCGAAGAGCACCTGCCACATCCGCTGGTGCAGCCGCCCCTCGGCCTCGGCCTGGTGGTAGGCAGCGACTTCGGCCATGCCGGCAGTCATGCCGATATTCATGTCGCTGGCCGATGCGAAGCCATAGCTCGCCAGCCGCTGTCCGGCCTGGTCGATCGCATCCACCAGCTGCGCCTCGGCATAGGCCGGCATCGCCTGCTTGATCATCCGCATGGCGCGCTCGGCGAACAATCCGGTCAGGCGGCCATTCTTGCGCTCGATGAGCCCGCCCTCGGGGTCCGGCGTGTTGTGGCTGACGCCCGCCAGCTTCATCGCCATGGAATTGGCGACGCAGACATGGCCGCAGGTGCGGATAATGAACACCGGATTGTCCGGCGCCACGCGATCCAGTTCTTCCGCCAGGGGATGGCGGCCGATATCCAACTCGCCGTGGTCGTAGCCACGGCCGGAAATCCACTGCCCCTTCGGCGCGCGCTTCGCTGCCTCTCCGATGCGCCTCAGCACCTCGTCCAGCGTGCGTACTTCCTCGGCGCGCAGGTTCACCTGATTCAGCGCCAGCCCGAAAGCGGCCAGATGCATATGCGCTTCATTGAAGGCCGGCACCGCCACGCGGCCGCCCAGATCGATACGCCGTGCCGCCGCGCTCACTCCTTGGGACGCTTCCTCCTCCGTGCCCACGGCAACAACGCGGCCGTCGCGCACGGCCAGCGCGTCGGCAAATCCGCCGCGCAGCCCCCGAAAGATCCGGCCACCAGAAATCAGCAGCTCCGTGCTCATGCACACGTGCCCCAGTGGGTGATGATCGGGTGCATGGCCGCTCTCCTCGCTGGATGACACGGATGCAAGCAGTCACCATGAGCAGCGTCAAGCCCGGACGAACCGGGCACAGCCTCTCCCAATACGTCGCGATGCTCAAGCGCTTGGCAGGCGTATCGCGCTGAGCACAGATCATGATCAGTTCTGCCGCTAACATGGTCATCATGATGAGCGCTTGCCTCATCAGGCACCGCGGCCCGGTGGAGGCCCCGAGATGCACGGCCCCATGCCCCTGACATTTTGGCGGCTGGGACGGAACCCGGTGCTGATTGTCCTCGGGCCAGTCCAGGGTTGTAGTCGCTGATCCAGCTGACCAGCCAGGCTCAGGACGCGTCCATCCAGAAGAGGACAGCGCCGGTGAGGTCGTGGCGCTTTACCCCGCGATCTCACCCGTCACCAGGATCCGGGTACGGGCGGGGCAAGAAGGGGGCCTGGCTCCAACTGCCGGGCAAGACCGTGCCGGTGCCGAACCGGATCGCGACGGAAGGCGCGACAGGCTGGCCGGCGCGCTTCTCCGCCGGAGACCGCAGCGCACGGCATCCGGTGCTGACCCAGGCGCCGGAAGCGGACCGGTCGCGTCCACCCAGCTCCTGCCACGCCTGAGCCAATAAGCCGTGGCCGCGGCGGGAAGCTATGCGCCCAGCCCTGGCCATCGTTTCGGCACCGATGTCCACACCACCTCCCGGTGCTGTTGCGCACCAGAACGCAGTGCGCTCCCGGGAGGCGTTCAGCTCACGGGGCGTCAGCCCGGCGTCACAGGTCCCGCAGAGCCTTCTTGTTCGACCGATACGCTTTCTGCAGCGCAGCCTGACGGCGGCGTTCGACCTCCTGCGCCATCCGGTCTTTCGTTACCCCCAACGCCGCCAGTTCCTGGCTCAGCTTCTGGAAATGCGCCCAGCGGCCGGCATCGAGGAGGCCTTCGTCCAGCGCGCTGCGTACCGCACAGCCCGGTTCGCTACTGTGCCCGCAGTCGCGGAACCGGCAATTCATGCCCAAGTGCTCGATGTCGTCGAAGACCGTGCTGAGACCCTCATCCGCGTCAATCAGGCCGACTTCGCGTATGCCGGGCGTGTCGAGGATCATCCCTCCGCCGGGGAGCAGGACAAGTTGCCGATGGCTGGTGGTGTGGCGCCCCCGGGCATCCGCCGCGCGGATATCCTGGGTTGCCATCCGCTCCTCACCCAGAAGAGCATTCACCAGGGTGGATTTGCCCACACCCGATGAGCCGATCAGCACACAGGTTTCGCCCGGCGAGATGTGATCCATCAAACTGCCCAGGCCCAGCCCTTGTCGCGCCGAAACAATGAGGATCGGGCAGCCCGCCGCCAGGGTGGCCACTTCGGCGGCCTGGCCTTCGGGCTGCTCGCACAGGTCGGCCTTGGTCAGCACCACCACCGGCCGCGCGCCACTCTGCCAGGCAGCCGCAAGGAAGCGCTCAAGCCGGCGCGGATTGAACTCGGCGTTCAGCGAGGTGACAATGAAGACGACGTCGATATTGGCGGCGATGACCTGTAGTGTCTGCACGCTATCGGCCGCCCGGCGCACGAATGCGGTGCGGCGAGGCAGGACGGCATGGATGGTAGCTTTACCTTCGCCGGCCTTCGCCGACAGAGCCACCCAGTCACCAGCGGCCGGATGGCCTGCCTCCCGGGCCTCGTGGCGCAGGCGGCCAGACAGCCTGGCGCTCAGGCTGCCGGCATCCGTGACCACCAGATGCGCCTCGCGCTGCTGGACGACAATACGCCCGGGGAGGTGGCCGGCCCGCGCATGCGGCTCGAAGGCCAGTCGCAGTGCATCGGACCAGCCATACTGTTCGATCAAAGGCAGCACTCTCAGAAGGGATGGGCATCCTAGCACCGACGGAGCGACAAACCGAACCTTTACGCCGTTGCTCGTTGTAAGGGCTTTAGCCGATCCTGCGCGGGCAGCGGGTCCGCTGCCGCAGCGCCCCATCCCATCCGGAAGCTTCAGGACCCCGCGGAAGGGCTCGATGATATCCTGGCGCGGCAGGTGCTGTACCGAGGCGCCACGGTTCGAAATGGCATCGGCAAGCTGATGACCCGTCATGTGGGGCGTTCCGGCTGTATCAACCGGCACCGTGTTGACGCCTGTCAGCGCGTACCTGCACCCTTGCAACTTCGGAACGACAGGGATGCGACACATGATCAAGCGTGCTTGGATGGCCGCGCTGGCCGCTGCCGCAACATTCTTCTCCCTGCCTGAGCCGGCCAGGGCAGGCGCCACCTTGGACGCCGTGAAGGCGCGTGGACAGCTGGTTTGCGGCATCCACACCGGCGTTGCCGGCTTCGCCTTGCCGGATTCCCGGGGCATCTGGCGCGGCCTGGATATCGACCTCTGCCGTGGACTGGCCGTCGCGCTGTTCGGGGATGCGGAGAAGGTGCGCTTCCAGCCGCTCAGCTCCTCCACCCGCTTCACGGCGCTGGGTTCGGGGGAAGTGGACGTTCTGTTCCGCACGAGCACCCATACGCTCATGCGCGACGTCACGCTCGGCTTGCGGGCCGTGACGCCGTATTTCTACGACGGGCACGGCTTCATGGTACGCGCTGGCGCCGGGATCACCAAAGCGTCCGAGATGGGGGGGGCGACGATCTGTCTCATCAGCGGCACCACAAACGAACTGGTGACAGCGGACTACTTCCGGACACAGAACCTGACCTTCACCCCCATTCTGTTCGAACGCACGGACCAGGCGGTCGCTGCCTTGCAGGCGGGGCGGTGCGACAGCTTCGGCACCGATGCCTCACAGCTCGCCGCCAGCCGCTCCTCGCTGCAGAACCCGAATGAATGGACCATCCTGGCGGAGCGCTTCTCCAAGGAGCCCTACGGCCCCTATGTGCGCCGGGGCGATGAGGAGTGGTTCGACCTGGTGCGCTGGTATGTCAATGCATTGATGGAGGCGGAAGAACGCGGCGTCACCGCAGCCAATGTCGAGCAGATGCGCCAGGAAAGCACCAACCCCGACACGCGGCGCCTGCTGGGCGCGACGCCGGAGATCGCGCAGGCCCTGAAGCTGGACCCGCTCTGGGTTGTGAAGGTCATCAAATCCATGGGCAATTATGGCGAGATCTACGAGCGCAACATGGGCCTGAAGACGCCGATCGGCCTGGCGCGGGGGCCGAACGAGCTGTGGACGCGGGGCGGTCTGCTTTACCCATTGCCCATGCGCTGAGGAAAGCGGGCACCGAGGGCGGCCCGTCAGGTCGATCTGTTTCGCCGTGGTTCCGCGCGGGTTTGCTACGCCCTGGACCATTGACGCTGATCAGGACGCGGAGCCGCTTCAGGGGTGTGGCGCCCCACCAACTCCGGCGGCCTCGCCGGCCTGTCCGAGCGGCCCGCCTCCGGGTGGTCGGGCGATATGCCTGCGCCCGCCTGCTCGGGCCGGAGGCAACCGGCGCCCGGAAGAGGCCGTGCTCACGACCAATGGCGCCATGCATCCGCTTCCGCCGCTGGGGCATTCCCTCAGAAACCGTCGCGCTTGATGGCGGCTGGTGGCGCAATGCTGGATTGCCGTGGCAACCTCCGGCGCTTCAGAACCGGAGGAACGCATGATGAAGCACCCCCTGACCGTCCTGGCTCTCGCGCTCGGGATCGGCGCCGCCCAGGCGCAGACATTGCCACCGCTACAGATCCAGGAGATCGGCAGCTTTCATGTCGGCGGCCGTGTCGTGGCCCTCGAGGGTATGCCGAAGCGCGAGATCGTCCCATCCCCCGGCGCACCACCGATCCAGATGGACCCGAACGGTGAGTTCCAGGTCGAGCAGATGTATGCGAATTACGTGAAGCTGGTGCAACCGCGCGCCCGTCATCCCCTCCTGCTCTGGCATGGTGGCGGCCTGACGGGCGTGACCTGGGAGACGACGCCGGATGGCCGACCGGGATGGCAGATGTATTTTCTGCGCCAGGGCCATGACGTCTATGTCAGCGATGCCATGGAGCGCGGCCGCTCCGGCTGGGCACGATTCCCGGAGATCTTCGCGGGTGAGCCCGTCTTCCGCGCGATGGGCGAAGGCTGGGGCCTGTTCCGCGTGGGACCGCAATCCGGCTGGAACGCCAGAGCGGCCGAGCGCAGGGCCTTCGCCGATACACGCTTTCCCGTAGCGGCCTGGGACGCCTTCGCGCGCCAGTCCGTGCCCCGCTGGACGACCACGGACAGCCAGATCCAGGCGGCCTACAATGCCTATGTCCAGCAGGTCTGCCCTTGCGTGATCATCGTGCACAGCCAGGGTGGCAACTTCGCCTTCAACGCCGCTCTGGCGGCGCCGGACAAGGTGCGCGCCGTGATCGCCATCGAGCCGTCCGGCACCCCGTCGGTGGGCACCGACGCGTCGCCACTGCGCGATGTGCCGCACCTCGTCGTCTGGGGTGACCATTTCACGGAGTCTCCCTTCTGGCAGAAAATCCGCGGCAATGTCGAGCGCTGGGCTGGCACCATCCGCGATGCCGGCGGGACGGCCGACATCATGGACCTGCCGGCCGAAGGTCTCCGCGGCAACAGCCATATGATGATGATGGACACGAACAGCGATGAGGTCGCTGGCCGGATCCAGGCGTGGATGGAACGGCGCGGCCTGATGCGCTGAAGGGGCGGCCAGGGCTTGTCCCTGGTCAAACCTCACCGGCCTGCTTTCTTCCTCCGCCAGTAGCTTCGGCCCGATACGCTACTGGCGGAGAGACGGCCGCCGCTGCAGATCATCTTTTCCAGTAAATCTTCGATCCATCCGCCGCATTCTTGTCCGACACCGGCCCGGTGCATGGTTCGGAGGGATGAGGCCAAGCGCCTGATAAGGCCGTCCGTGTGGTCCGCACCGTCCGCGTGGGGCATTCACTGCTCAACTAGTCGCAGGGGTCGTGAGGCAAGCGTGCATCGTGCTACCCGCCGAGCCCGCGGCGGAGAATTACACTGAAGGCTGTCGGTCTGTTGGAGGACGAAACGAGGCCAGGAGCGGTAAGGCGGCCTGGTGTCCGACATCGGCCTGACCTGTTCGGGTCAGTGAAATAGGACAGCAGGGCTAACTTGATTGCCTCAGGGCGGAGCAGCATACCGCCGCCGGATATCTCCGGAGACTGCGCATGTTCCGTTACCCGGCCCGCCGCCAGTTGCTCGGCGCTGGCCTCAGCCTCGCCGGAGCGGCCGTTCTGGCCAATGCCCCATTGGCTGCCGAGACCTGGCCCAGCCGCCCCGTGCGTCTGCTGATCCCGTTTCCACCAGGTCAGGCGACAGACACCATTCTGCGCTACATCGCGGACGAACTTTCGAAGCGGTGGCCACAGCGCATCGTTGTGGAGAACCGGGCGGGCGGCGCGGGCGTGGTCGGGATGGAGGCCGGGGCACGCTCCGCCCCCGATGGTTACACCCTGGTCGCTTCCACCAGCGGCACCAACGGGATCAACCCGAGCCTGATCCCGAACCTGCCTTACGACGCGGTGCGGGACTTCACCTACATCACCACGGTGTTCACCATACCGCTGCTGATCGTCGCCCATCCCAGCTTCTCGCCGAACACGGTGCCCGAGCTGCTTGCGGCGGCCAAGGCGGACCCTGGCGGGATCAACTACGGCAGCGGCGGGCCGGGTACCTCGCAGCATCTCTCGGCCGAGATGTTCGCCAGCCGTGGCGAAGTGAAGCTGACGCATGTGCCCTATCGAGGGTCCGGACCCGCGATGGCTGACCTGATTGCCGGCAATATCCCCATGATGTTCGACAGCGTCGCGAGCGCGCTGCCGCATATCCAGGGTGGGCGGATCAAGGCCCTTGGTGTCACCTCGGCCACCCGGGCACCGCAGCTGCCTGAGGTGCCGACAATCGCTGAATCGCTGCCCGGCTACGAAGCCATCGGTTGGGGCGGCCTCTGCGTCCCCGAGGCGACACCGCGGGAGGTTGTTGAGCGGATGAATGCCGATGTCACCGCCCTGCTTCGGGAACCGCGGATCGCGGCCCGTATGCTGGAACTGGGTGGAACCGCCGCGCCGCAGACGGTCGAGGAAGCCAACACCTTCGTTGCCAGCGAAATCCGCAAATGGGGCGAGGTTGCACGGGCTGCAGGCGTGAAGCTTGGAGGCTGAACTCGGCCAGGAACCTGGGGCTGACTTGTTCTGAGGCGTTGAGGAGGGCTGGCACTCCTCCATAGCCAAGCGAGGTTGCAGCGCAGCGGAATGGCGTGATTCAGCGCGACAGAGCGGATATCGCTACCGAGAACATCCGCTTCCCCCCGTACCTTCCGTCTGCCTCAGGTCGAGGCAGACGGAAGGCTTGTTTCGGTTGAAGTTGGCAAAACTTCCGGGACCGCGGCTGCGCCGAAGGTCGCCGCCCGGACACGCATAACCCCGCCTGCCGGCGCCGCATCATGGGAGGCAGTGCCGCCGCCGCCAGGAACAGCGGCTCCGGCAGAAAAGCGCCGGCCCTCAACGTTGGGAAAGGTAGTGGGCGATCGCGTCGATATCGGAATCGTTCAGCCCGCGCATCACCCCATTCATCTGTGTATCGCTGCCCTGGCGCCGGTCATCCCGGTAGGCGCGCAGGGTCGCCACCAGGAAGTCCTCGCGCTGGCCGGCGATATGAGGCACCTGGTTCTGCCCGGTGAGGCCGGGCAGGTGGCAGATACCGCAGCGCAGCTGCGTCACCAGGGCGGCGCCATTATCGTAGAGGGCCGCGCGCCGCTGAGCCCGGTCGGGAGGCGCCGCATGGGGCAGCGCCGCGAAATGCGCCGAGAGATCCTCCAGCTCGCTATCGCTCAGCCCCTCCACCGCGGCAACCATGGCGGGGACATCCCGCAGCCCCTCGCGGAAGAGCACGAGTTGCAGAGTGATGAAGCCTGGCTGTTGCCCGGCGAGGGAAGGGATATCCGGCATGGCGGAGACCCCTCTTTCGCCATGGCAGGCGCCACAGCCCCGCGCTTCGGCCAGAATGGCGCCGCGCTCCGTGGCTGTCTCTGCCACAGCTGGCAGCGCCCACCCGGCCAGCAGGGCGCAGGCCAGCCACAGACGCCGCATCCCGACCCTCACCGGGTGTAGGAAATGCGATAGATGGCGCCGTTATCCTCGTCGGAGACCAGCAACGCGCCGTCCGGCATGACCAGCACATCCGTCGGCCGGCCGGCGAAACTGCCGGCAGCACCGTCCAGCAGGCCAGTCATGAATGGCTCCACCGTTCCGGTGCTGCCATCCTCATTGAGGCGGACGGTCACGACATCGAAGCCACTCTTGGCATCGCGGTTCCAGGAACCGTGGCGGGCGATGAACGCGCGGCCGCGATAGGCTTCGGGGAACATGGTTCCGTCATAGAAGCGCATGCCCAACGGCGCGGTATGCGGCCCGAGCAGCGCCACAGGGCGCGGAAACTCCGAACAGGCCCGGGCACTGAAATCAGGGTCCTGCCAGGCGGCGCCAGAGCAGAAGGGAAAGCCGTGATGCTCACCCACGCGTTCCAGGCGGTGAAGCGTGTCTTCCGGCGTGTCATTTCCCGCCCAGTCGCGGCCATTGTTGGTGGCGTAGAGGGGCCCGCCCCCCGGACGCCAGTCGAAGCCCACCGAGTTGCGGATACCGCGCGCCACCACCTCGCGCCCCGAACCGTCGGGGTTGTAGCGCAGGATGACCGCGTGGCGGCTTTCGTCGACGTCGCAGACATTACAGGGGGCGCCGACATTCATGTACAGCTTGCCGTCCGGCCCGAAGGCCGCGAACTTCCACCCGTGATGCGCCTCGGTCGGCAGTGCGAAGGCTTCGGTGAGGTCGACCGGCTTCGGCTCCTCCGTGGTCGCGACATTATCGAAGCGCAGCACCTGATGCAGCGCGATGACGTAGAGCGCGCCATCCCGCACAGCCACACCATTGGGCTGGCCGAGCCGCTGGGCCAGGATGCGCGAGCGGCGCGTGCCGCCTTCATCCCTCACGGCATAGACGCGGCCGATGGTGCGGGTGCCGACATAGACCGTCCCATCCTCACCCCGGGCCATCATGCGGGCGCCCGGCATGCCGCTGGCCCAGAGTTCTGCCCGGAAACCTTCCGGCAGGCGGATGCTATTCACTGGAATACGTTCGGGCGGCGTCGCGGTCAGCCGCGGTGCGTGGGGGGCCAGCGTGCTATTGGCCTGCGCGCCGGTGCGCCCCTGCGCCCAGGCGGGCACTTCGGCCTGTTGCGCTGCCGCGGGCAGGCTGGCGCCGAGGGTCAGTAGGCCGACGGCAGCAATGGATGTCAGACGCTGAAGCATGACATATCCCTCCCTTGGCGCTTTCCGCGCCGTTCGTGCAAAAACCCTAGCATCCCATTCTGGAAAAGCATTGCACAAAGGGCGGCTCGCCGAAGGCAGCAGCTCCTGCCTGCCGATGGTCCCCTGCGGCACCTGCACGGCCCTATCCTCACATACCCCATCCCAAGCCGGCGGGGGCCGGCAGGCACGACCTGGGATGGAACGCTTGCCGCCCGTACCTACTGTCAGCAGCCGTGGCACGATACTTCATGCGGCCGCCGCCTGCGCCGGGCGACCGAACCCACCGCCGCTTCCTTCACATCCGCCGGATATGAAAGAAACGGGCCAGCTCAGGCCCTGATTGGAACGGTAGGCGAAGTATCTTCAGGTCTCCCGGCGGGGCGGAACATCCGCAGCCCATCCTTCGCCTCCAGGCGGACTTTGCCGCATGGGGCGGTGTATGATCTCACCGAGCGCGGCATAGTAGGGGCCGCCTAGACGCGCGACGGGGCGCATCTTTGTACTGTCCACCCGGGCGCCGTCGAATACCTGCGAGGACAGGTGGAACGCCACCACCTCGCCGATATAGAGTGTATTCACGCCGCGCCCGAGCTTTACAACTTGATCGAGCCGGCACTCCATTTGCACCGGCGTGGCGGCGATGCGCGGCGGCCGCACATGGCGGCTCGGCAGAAGGGCCAGACCCAGCGCCTCAACCTCGCTCACCTCAGGCGGAAATTCTTCCGCCGAGTCATGCATGGCATCCATCGTCGCCTCGGTCGCGACATTGACGACGAATTCGCCAGTGGCAAGGATATTCCTGGCGGTATCCTTCATGGCGCCGTCGCCGGCGCGGGTGGCGATATTGACGGCCAGCATGGGTGGGCTGGTGGCGACATAATTGTAGGAGCTGAAGGGCGCGGCGTTCACCAGCCCATCTTCATTCACCGTCGTGACCCAGGCGATCGGGCGAGGCACGACGCAGCCGACGATCAGGCGGTACGCGGCGGCCGTATCCAGCCCTTGCCCGTCGATGAAGGTGAACTGATCCGGGGTCATGGTGTTCCTGTTTTCCTGTTCAGCGGCGGTACGGCCATCAGGTGCCACCCGCCGTCGCGCGACGCTCGGCGAACTCGCGTTCCAGCAGGGGTATGGAACCGCCTGCTTGCCAGATCTGCACCATCCGGGGCGAGAACGGCCGGGCAAGCAGCGTGGCACCCGCCGCATTGCGGATGATTCCGGTGGCCGGGTCCGCCTCGATCACCTCGCCATCTCCGACCGCATCCGTGATGCCGGGGCAGGTCATGACCGGAAGGCCGACATTGAGGGCGCGCCGGATGATGCCGGACTCGCAGGATTCGACGATTACCACCGCGATCCCGGAGGCCTTCATCGCGACGCTCACCTCCACATGATTGTGGTGCCCGAAATTCCTGCCACCGACCACGATATCGCCGGTCCGCACCTGCGCCGGAAACTCCGGGCGGAGGCGGCGGAAGCACATGGCGCGCAGGGCCTCCTCGTCGAAGGCCTTGCCGAAGCCTTCGCGCACGATGGAGAATTCGATGATCCCGTCGTCGCCGCTGACATTGTCGCCGAATTTCCAGACCCGGCCGCGAAGGTTGGTGCCGCTCATGGCGTCTCTCCCAGGCCGATCTGGCCAGCAGCTCGCCTGGGGTCAGGTTCCCGCCCGCCCGCGATGGGGGCGGCCATCCGTACCGGGGCATCCGGGGAGATCCGTGCCCCCGTTTCAGCGGTCGGGAGCATCGTCCAGGCGGTGGGGAGCCGGTGCGGGCGGCGGATGGTCATGCCGCGCTCCCGCCGGGTTCGCCCAGCATCAGACGGGGGTCGGTGATCTCACCCGCCACGGCGGCGGCGGCCACAGCATAGGGGCCGGCGAGGAAGACCTCGGCCGAGCGGCTGCCGTTGCGCCCCTGATAGTTGAACTGCTGGGTGGAGATCAGCACCTCATGGTCGTTGAGCTGCCCCTGGTATCCCCAGCAGGTCGTGCAGCCCGGCGCCAGCACGGTGGCCCCGGCATCGGAGAAGACCTCCAGCAATCCTTCCCGCGCGGCGGCCGAATAAACCTCCCGGCTGCCCGGCGTGATGTAGAGCGTGACATGCCGCGCCACCTGGCGGCCGCGCAGGATGGCGGCGGCGGCGCGCATGTCATCCAGCCGGTTGCCTGCGCAGGAGCCGATGGTGGCCTGGTCGATCCGCTTTCCGCTGACCTCGCCGACGGGCACGCCGCCATGCAGGTCAGGCGGGCGGGTCACCATGGGGGAGAGGGTGGAGAGGTCGTAGGATGCCTCCAGCACATAGGCGGCGTCCGGATCGGCCTCCACGATGTGCCAGGGGCGGCCCGCCGCCCGCTCCTCGACATAGGCGCGCGCCGCCGCGTCCACAGGCATCACGCCGGTATAGGCACCGCTATGGAACAGCGAGGCGAGGATTGTCTGCCGGTCATCCATCGAGAGGCCGGCAATAGCCGGGCCGGCGAATTCCACGCAGCAGCCGAGCAGGTGGTCCGTCGCGCCATGATCGCGGATGATCGTCTGGATCAGGTCCCGCGCCGTGACGCCGGGGGGCAGGGCACCGGTCAGGGTGATGCGGGCGGAGGGTGGCACCGAAAGCCAGTTCTGATCCTCGATGAGGGAGACGATTACCTCCGTCGAGATCGGGATGTTCAGCGCGCCGACGGCGCCGAGGCTGGCGATGTTACCTTCGTCCGAGAAGATCAACAGTCCGGGGCGCGCGAAGCCGCGCTCCATCATGACCTGATGCCGCAGGCCGCTGCCCGGGCCGAAGAAGTTCTCGATCCCCTGCGCCTCGCACCAGTCCCGCAGGGTACGGTGCGTCTGGTAATGATGTGACCCCATGGCGGCGGAGGTGGAGTGGTCGATCACCATCACCGCCTTGTCCGGGCGTGGGATGCACTTCACCCCGATGCGTTCGAGATTGCGCTGGTGGCCGGGCCAGAACAGCTCCTGGCACACGGTATAATCCGCCGAGACGGTGACGTATTCCCCCACCTCGACGGACCCGCGCCCGAGGGTGCGGGCGATGACCTTCTGCGCGACCGTCTGCCCTGCCACCGGCCGTCCTCCCTCAGTTCGACTTCGTGCCGGCGGCGCGGGATACCTCGGCCCAGCGGGCGATCTCCTGCCGGATGCGCGCCATCAGCGCTTCCGGCGTGCTGGGCGCCGCCGCCGCGCCCTGGGCGGCGAAGATGCGCTGCACCTCCGCGTCGCCCAGGGTCTCTACGATCGCGCGGCGCAGGATATCCAGCCGCTCCGCCGGCACGGCGGCCGGCGCCAGCAGGCAGTACCAGTTCTCCAGCTCCAGGTCCTTCACGCCGGCTTCCGCCATGGTGGGCACTTCGGGCAGGGCCGTCAGCCTGCTGCGCGTGGTGACGGCCAGCGCCCGCAATTCCCCGGACTGGATGAAGGGCAGGAGTGCCGGCCCTTCACCGATCATCATCTGGATCTGGCCGGATACGAGGTCGGTGGTCGCCGGCGCGGCGCCGCGATAGGGCACGTGCACGATGTCGATGCCGGTGCGCAGCCGCAGCAGCTCGCCCGCCAGATGCGGGCCGGTGCCATTGCCGCCGGAGCCAAAGGACAGGCGGCCAGGCTCTGCCTTGGCGAGCGCGACCAGCTCGGCCACCGTGCGCGCCGGGACCTTGGCATTCACCGCCAGGATTTCCGGCACCGCCGCCATCATGGTCAGCGGTGCGAAATCCTTGAGCGGATCATAGGGCATCTGCGGCATGAGGCTGAGCGCGCCGGCGAGCGAGCCCGTGCCGCCGACGCCGATGGTATAGCCATCGGCGGGCGCCTTCGCGACGATCTCCACCCCCAGCACGCCGCCGGCGCCGGGGCGGCTGTCCACCACCACCGGCTGGCCCAGCCGCTCCGTCAGGCCACGACCGACCGCGCGGCTGAAGACATCCGCGGGACCGCCGGGGGCATAAGGCAGGACCCATCGGATGGGGCGGCCGGGAAAGCGGTTGCCCTGAGCGAGAGCGGGGCGGGCAAGACCGAAGGCGACAAGACTCAAGCCGGCAAGCTGTCTGCGGTACATCCCCGTTTCCTCTCCTCCGCGGCCCGTTGCTCGGGCTTCGCGTCGCCACGAAACCATATCGTCCGATATGAAGCAATAAACCAAATGAATGACCTAATGCGGTGAGGCGCGCTCGCCCAGGAAGGCTGCCATGGCTGCGTTGAAGGCCTCCGGCGCCTCGATGCCCGGCAGATGGCCCGCATCGGGGATCTCCACGAAGCGGCTGTCCGGGATCATCCCGGCCAGGGCGCGCATGGTCGTGGGCATCGCGCCGTCCTGCGCCCCGGCCAGGAGCAGGACCGGCTGCCGCAGCGTCGGAAGTGCCGCACGGAACTCGTAGTTCTGCAGCGCGGTGGCGCAGGCGACGAAGCCTTGCAGCGGCGTGGCGGCAATCATGGCCTGCAGGCGACCCATCGAAGGATGGTCGGATTCCCGCGACTTCGGCGTGAACCAGCGGGCGAGCGTCGCCTTGGCAACCGCGTCCATGCCGTGTGCGGCGGCGAAATCCATCCGTTCCCGCCACATGGCCGCCCCGCCTGGCGCGGTGCCCGCCTGCCCGTCGGAGGCGACCACGGCCGCGACAAGGCCGGGCTCGCGCGTGGCGAGCAGCAGCGCGGTGGCCGCGCCCATCGAGACGCCCGCGAAAACCGCGTCCGAAGCGCCGAAATGCCGCATGAGCGCGGCGGCATCCCCGGCCAGTTCGTCGAGGTTGGTGGGGTTGGGCGGAACCTCGGTGCCGCCATGGCCGCGCTGGTCGTAGCGCAGAATGCGGTAGCGGTCTCCGAAGGCCGCGACCTGGTCGTCCCAGAGCGTCAGGTCTGTCAGCAGGGAGTTGCTGAAGACGAGCCAGGGCGCAGCTTCCGGCCCATCCAGCCGGCAGCGGAAGCGGAGGCCGTTGACCCGCACCGTCTCTGAAGTCACCATCGTCAATCTTCTCCACTTTCGGGCCGGCTTACAGGGGCGGCACCATGCGGCTGCCGGGCGGGTCTTTCCTGGCCCTGTGGCGCGGAGTGTTGCCCGCAAGCCGCCGGAAGTCAAAAGGCCAGTTTATTGACTTAATCGCCGCGCTCCGCCAGACTGGGCGGAAAGGACGGCCAGCGGGTCACAAGGACCGGCGGCCACCAAGGGACGGAACGCGGTGCCGATCACCTCCGAGCAGATTAAACATCTCACGGCCCAGCTCTATGCCTGGTCGCTCCGCAAGGTGCCGGACGACACGCTGGAGGCACTGCGCCGGGCGCGCGAGACGGAGACGAACGCCGTCGCCCAGAGGACGCTCGGCATCCTGTTGCGCAGCGCCGAGATGGCGGAAACACAGGACCGCCTCGTCTGCTCCGATTCCGGCGTGCCCACCTACGTCATCGCGATCGGCACCGGGGTGCGACTGGACGGCAACATCAAGCAGGCGGTGTCCGACGGCTTCGATGAGCTGATCGCCACTTCGAACCCGCCGCTGCTCAAGCACGTCACCAATCCACTGACCAATGAGCGGAGCTATCGCGGCAAGGAGATGCCGCTGGTCACCTGGGATCTGATCGACGGTGCCGACTACGTGGACATCACCTGCCAGCCCAAGGCGCTCGGCTCCGGCCGGTGGGCGGCGATGGAGATCTTCACCTTCCCGACGCTGGAGCAGATCGAGCGCTACGTCATGGAATGCGTGCTGAAGGCGGGTTCGCAGCATTGCCCGCCGGTGAATATCGGCGTCGGTATCGGCGGCTCCTTCGACTACTGCGCCAAGCTCGCGGCGCGGGCGACGCTACGCCAGTACGGCACGGTGAACCCCGACCCGACCCTGGCGGCGATGGAGGCGCGCCTGCTCAAGGCCGTGAACGCCACAGGCTTCGGGCCCATGGGCACGGGCGGGGATACCACGGCGCTGGGCGTGCACGTGGAATACGCGGCGGGCCACGGCTTCACCCCGGTCGCCGTCGCCTTCAACTGCTGGATCAATCGCCGCACCCGTGCCCGCCTCTATGAGGACGGGCGCGTGGAGCGGGTGGAATAGGAGCGGGGGATGGAAGAGATCCGGCGCCTGCGCATGCCCCTCTCGCGCGAGGATGCGCTCTCGCTCCGCGCGGGAGAGATGGTGCTGCTGGACGGAGAGATCGTCATCACCGCCGGCCTGCCGACGCATCACCGCCTGGCCGAATGCGCGGCCGGAACGCGCGAGGCGCCGCGGGATCTCCACGGCGCCGGCCTGTTCCACCTCGGCAGCTATTCGCGGGAGACGCAGGACGGCGCCTTTGAGGTTCTCTACATGAATCCCACCACCAGCACGCGCTTCAATGCGCTGATGCCCGGGCTGATCCGGCACTTCGGCCTGCGCGCGGTAGGCGGCAAGGGTGGCCTGGATGCCGGCTGCGTCGCGGCGATGCAGGAAGCCGGCTGCGTCTATCTTTCCTTCGTCGGCGGCGGCGCGCCGCTGCTCTCGGACGCGATCCGGGAGGTGGTGTCGGTTCACTGGAACGACCTCGTCTCCCACTACCGTCTGGTGACGCTGCGGGTGGAGGCGCTGGGGCCGCTGACCGTGGGCATCGATGCCCATGGCAACAGCCTCTACGGCGACCTCAACGCGGCGGCCACGGCGCGGCTGCCCGCCATCATGGCGGAACTGGCGCGTGAGCGGGACAATTCAGGAGAAGCTGCGTGACACAAGAGACCATCCTCCTCCTGGCCCCCTTACCCAAGGACCTTCAGGATGCGCTGGCGGCCGAATACGCCCTGGTGGAGCGCGATGACGCCGCGGCCAGCGAGGCGCGGATCGCCGTCACCACGGGCATGGCGGGGGCGGATGCCGCGACGATGGACAGCTTTCCGGGCCTGCGGCTGATCGCCTCGCAGGGCGTGGGGCTGGACCGGATCGACCTGGCTGCGGCGGCGCGGCGCGGCATCGCCGTCTGCCACACGCCCGATGAACTGACGGCGGATGTGGCCGATTTCGCCGTCGGGCTGCTCTACGCCACCATGCGCCGCATCGTGGAAGCGGACCGCTTCGTCCGCGCCGGCCGCTGGTCCCGGGAGAGAATGGGACTGGGCACGGGGATACAGGGCAAGCGCGCCGGCATCGTCGGTCTCGGAAAGATCGGCTCGGCCATCGCCTCGCGCGCCGCCGGGATCGGCATGCAGGTGGCCTGGCACGGCCCGCGTCCGAAGCCCGAGGCCCCCTGGCCCTATGTGGAGGACCTGACGGAGCTGGCCCGCGGGTCGGACGTGCTGATCCTCGCGGCGCCGGGCGGCGCTTCCTCTCACCACATGGTGGATGCCGGCGTGCTTGCGGCACTCGGCCCCCGCGGCTTCCTGATCAACATCGCGCGCGGTTCGGTGGTGGATGAGGCGGCACTGCTGCAGGCATTGGAGACGCGCAGCATCGGCGGCGCGGGCCTCGATGTCTTCGCCAGCGAACCCGGGCTCGACCCGCGCTTCCTGCCGCTGGAGAATGTTGTGCTGGCGCCGCACTACGCCTCCCTGACGGGAGAGACGCGGCAGGCCATCATCGGCCGGCTACTGGCCGATATCGGTCATTTCCGCGCCGGCCGTCCCTTCTTGAACGTGGTCGCCTGAAGGCCGCCACATCGGGCCGGTAGCGCGTCCGGCCCAAAAGAACTATACATATGAACTAATGGATATTTGGAGGACCTGGCCTGATGTCAGCCCAACCGCGTCCAACCCTGCACTGGTCCCCACGCTCGCCCTTCGTCCGCAAGGTGATGATCGCGGCGCATGAACTGGGCCTGGTGGAGCAGATCGCACTGGTCCGCACGGTGGTCCGCATGGGCCAGCCCAACCATGACCTGCTGCCCGACAATCCGCTGAGCAAGATTCCAACGCTGGTGCTTCCGGATGGTTCGACGATCTTCGACTCCCTCACCATCTGCGAGTATCTCGACGCCCAGGCCGGCGGTGGCCGCCTGCTGCCGCCCGCCGGGCCGGCGCGCTGGGTGGCGCTGACGCGCCACGCGCTCGGCAATGGCTATCTCGACCTGCTGATCCTCTGGCGCAACGAGCGTGACAAACCGGCCGAGCGGCAGACGCAGGAATGGCTGGACAGTTTTGCCACGAAGTCGCAGGCCACCCTGGCGCGGCTGGAGCGCGACGCGCCGGACCTCGGCGCCACGCCCTTCGATCTGGGCCACATCGCGCTGGGTTGCGCGCTGTCCTATCTGGATTTCCGCTTCGCCGACCTGGACTGGCGCGCCGGGCGCCCGGCCCTGGCGGCCTGGCATGAGGGCTTCGCCGCGCGGCCGTCCGTGCTCGCCACGGGGATCGTCGATGACTGACGGCCTGCCGCCGCGCACCGGCCCGCTCTCGCATGTGAGGGTGCTGGACCTCAGCCGCATCATGGCCGCGCCCTGGGCCACGCAGATCCTGGCCGATCTCGGCGCCGACGTGATCAAGGTCGAACGTCCCGGCGCCGGCGACGACACCCGCTCCTGGGGCCCGCCCTTCCTGAAGAACGCGGAAGGGAATGCGACGCGGGAGGCCGGCTACTTCCTGGCCGTCAACCGCGGCAAGCGCAGCGTCACGGTGGATATGGCGAAGCCCGAGGGGCAGGCCATCATCCGCGAGCTGGCGAAGACCGCCGACATCGTGCTGGAGAACTTCAAGACGGGCGCGCTGGCCAGATACGGGCTGGACGCGGCCTCCCTGCGCGCGGTCAATCCACGGCTCATCTACTGCTCCGTCACCGGCTTCGGCCAGGACGGGCCCCGCGCGGACCAGGCGGCCTATGACTTCGCCATCCAGGCCATGGGCGGGCTGATGAGCGTGACAGGCGAGCGGGACGACATGCCCGGCGGCGGCCCGCAGAAGGTCGGCGTGCCCATCGTGGACCTGATGACCGGCATGTATGCCGCCGTCTCCGTGCTCGCTGCCCTGGCGCGCAGGGGCGAGAGCGGGGAGGGGGAGTTCATCGACCTCGCGATGCTCGACGTACAGTCGGCCTTCCTGGCCAACCAGGCCATGAACTGGCTGGTTTCCGGCCGCACGCCGAAGCGCGGTGGCAACCGCCATCCCAATATCCAGCCGCAGGATGTCTTCGCCTGCGCGGATGGCTATTTCGTCCTGGCGGTCGGTAACGACGGTCAGTTCGCGAAGCTGTGCGAGGCGCTGGGGCGGCCAGAATGGGCCACCGATCCGCGCTTCGTGAAGAACCCGGACCGCGTCAGGAACAACGCCGAACTGACGCCGCTGCTGACCGCGCGCTTCGGCGAGATGCCGCGCGCCGGGCTGATGGCGGCGCTGGATGCCGCCGGCGTGCCCTGCGCGCCGATCAACGACATCCCGCAGGTCTTCGATGATCCGCAGATAAAGCATCGGGAAATGTTGCGCCACCTGCCGCATCCATTGGCCGGCACCGTGCCGCAGGTGGTCAGCCCTATGCGCTTCACCACCAACCCGCTGCGCTTCGACCGCGCCCCGCCGCTGCTGGGACAACATACCGACGAGATCCTGCGCGAGCTGGGCATGGATGATGCCGCGCGCCAGGACCTTGCATCCCGCGGCATCGTCTGAGGCTGAGGAGACACCCCATGCCCCGCATTCCCTTGCCCGCTCCGGCGGATATGTCGCCCGAGCAGAAGCGCGTGCACGACGCCGTGGTGGCCGGCCCGCGCGGCCAGGTCATCGGCCCGCTGCGCGCCGTGATCCATAGCCCGGACCTGGCCGAGCGCTGGTCCCGCCTGGGCGAGTTCCTGCGCTACGGAACCTGCCTGCCGCCACGGCTGAATGAGCTGGCCATCATCGTGACCGGCCGGCGCTGGAGCAGCCAGGTCGAATGGTGGGTGCATGCCCGCGTCGCGGCCGAGGCCGGCCTGCCGGCGGATGTCATCGAGGCGATCCGCACCGGCGAGCCGCCTGTCTTCACCGATGCCGATGATGCCGCCATCTACGAATACACCAGGCAGATGCAGTTGAACGGACAGGTGGATGAAGCGGCCTACCACGCCGTGGAGCGCCGCTGGGGCGCGCGCGGCGTGGTCGAGCTGACCGGGGTCATCGGCTATTACACCATGGTCTCCATGACGCTGAACGCGCATGAGATCCCGCTGCCGGACGGCGTCGCACCACCGGTCGCACCGCCGGCGGAAGGGCTCTTTCCGCTGCCGCCCGCCCGCAGCCACGCGGATGCCGCCGAATGAGCGGCGCGCCCATACCGGGCCTGGAGGGCCTGGAGCGCTTCGTCGTGACGCTGGATAACCACGTCGCCACCGTGACCATGAACGCGCCGCCGGTGAACGCGCAGGACCGCGTCTTCCGCGACGAGCTGCCGCGCATCTTCGATGTGCTGCACGACAGGCCAGAGGTGCGCGCGGTGGTGCTGACCGGGAGGGGCGCGCCTTCTCCGCCGGGGCCGACCTGCGGGAGAGGCCGAACCTGGCCGGGGAGGCCGGCGCCTATCCCGGCCACAACCGCCGGGTGCGCGCGGCCTTCGACGCCGTGATGGAATGCGGCAAGCCCGTCATCGCCGCCGTCAACGGCCCGGCCATCGGCGCGGGCTGCGTGCTGGCGCTGTGCTGCGACATCGTGCTGGTGGCGGAGGAAGCCTTCTTCGCGATGACGGAGGTGGATGTTGGCCTCGCCGGCGGCGTGCGGCACATCCTGCGCTTCTTCTCGCAATCCGATGCTCGGCTGCTGATCTACACCGCCCGCCGCATCCCCGGGCCGGAGCTGCTGCGGATGAACGTCGCCTCCGCCTGCCTGCCGAAGGAGAAGCTGCTGGAGGAGGCCCAGGCCATCGCGAGGCAGATCGCGGCCAAGAGCCCGCTGGCGGTGCAGGCGGCCAAGCGCTCCTTCTTCCTGACGGAGGAGATGCCGCTGCGCGACGGCTACCGCTACGAGCAGACGCAGACCGCCGCGCTCTCCACCGCCGAGGACACCAAGGAAGCCCAGTGCGCCTTCATCGAGAAGCGCCCGGCCGTCTTCAAGGGACGCTGACGCATGGACCAGGATACCCTGCCGCCCGAGGCGCTGGACCAGCTGGACGACAGCGCTTTCCGCCAGCATGTCCGCCAGTGGATCGAGGCCAACTACCCGCCGCAGATGCGCTTCCCCCAGCGGCGCCTGCACTGGCACGAGAACAAGCCCTGGTACATGGCGCTCTCCCGCCAGGGCTGGCTGGCGCCGAACTGGCCGCGCGAATATGGCGGCATGGGGCTCGGCGCCACCAAGCAGCTCATCATGATCGAGGAGCTGGAGCGCCACGGCTGCGCGCGCGTCAGCGATATGGGGCTGATCATGCTCGGTCCGCTGCTGATCAAGCACGGCACGGAGGAGCAGAAGCGGCGCTTCCTGCCGCGCATCCTCTCGGGCGAGGATATCTGGTGCCAGGGCTATTCCGAGCCAAATGCCGGTTCCGACCTCGCGGCGCTGCGGCTGGATGCGGCGGATGCCGGGGACCACTGGGTGCTGAACGGGCAGAAGACCTGGATCACGCTGGCGAACGACGCCAACTGGATCTTCGTCCTCGCCCGCACGGACAAGTCCGGCAAGAAGCAGCAGGGCATTTCCTTCCTGCTGCTGCCG
Source organism: Roseomonas marmotae (assembly GCF_017654485.1). Classification (NCBI taxonomy): domain Bacteria; kingdom Pseudomonadati; phylum Pseudomonadota; class Alphaproteobacteria; order Acetobacterales; family Roseomonadaceae; genus Roseomonas; species Roseomonas marmotae. Next base: position 174,843 of record NZ_CP061092.1, read on the forward strand.
ATGGATGCGCCGGGCGTCTCGGTGCGGCCCATCATCAACCTGGACCTGCATGACGAGTTCTGCGAGGTCTTCTTCGACAATGTCCGCGTGCCCAAGGACATGGTGGTGGGAGAGGTCAACCAGGGCTGGACCTATGCCAAGGCGCTGCTGGGCTTCGAGCGCATCGCCATCGGTTCGCCCAAGCTGTCCTCCAACGGACTGGCTCGGCTGAAGGCCCTGGCGGTGGCCATGGGCCGCGACCAGGACCCCGCCTTCCTGGAGCAGTATGCCCGCTTCAGCATGGAGCTGGCGGACCTGAAGGCCCTGTACGAATCCTTCGTGACGAAGTTGAAGCGTGGCGAGACGCTGGGCCCCGATGTCTCCATCCTGAAGATCGTGCAGACCGAGCTGTTCCAGCGGATCACCGACGCCATGCTGGAGATCGCGGGGGAGAATGCCGGCCTGCTGGAACCCATGCCGGGAGAGGGCCTGCATCCCGCCGGGCAGTTCCTGCTGGCGCGGCCCTCCACCATCTTCGGCGGCTCCTCCGAGATCCTGCGCAACATCCTGGCCCGCAACGTGCTGGATCTGCCGGCATGAGCGGCCCCCTGCCGCGCATCCGCGTGCTGGACATGACGCGCATCTTCGCCGGCCCCTGGGCGGCGCAGATCCTGGCCGATTTCGGCGCGGAGGTGGTGAAGGTCGAGCATCCGCGCGGCGGCGACGACGTGCGGCGGATGGGCTTCCCGCAGAAGGACGCGGAAGGCCAGGAGACCGGTGACACCTCCTCCTTCCTCGCCATGAACCGCGGCAAGCGCTCCGTGGCGCTGGATATCGCCACGCCGGAAGGGCAGGCCGCGCTGCGGGCCCTGGCCAGTAAGGCGGATGTCTTCATCGAGAACTTCAAGGCGGGCGGCCTCGCGCGCTACGGGCTGGATTACGCCTCGCTCTCCGCGCTGAACCCGCGCCTGGTTTATTGTTCCATCACCGGCTTCGGGCAGGACGGGCCCTATGCCGCGCTGCCCGGCTACGACCCGATCTTCCAGGCCATGAGCGGCCTGCTCAGCGTCACCGGCAACCCGGATGGCACGCCAGGGGCCGGGCCGGCGCTGGTGGGCTACAGCGTCTCCGACATCAATGCCGGGTTCTATGCCACCATCGCCATCCTGGCGGCGCTGCACCACCGCGATACCATCTCCGGCCAGGGCCAGCATATCGACCTCGCGCTGCTGGACTCGCAGGTGGCGTCGCATTCTCACATCGCCATGAACTACCTGGTCTCCGGCAAGATGCCGGTGCGGGCCGGCACGGCCTCGCAGATCAACACGCCCTGGCAAAGCTTCGACACCGCGGACCGCCCGCTGATGGTGGCGGTGGGCAATGACCGGCAATTCGCGCAGTTCTGCGCCGTGCTGGGCCTGCCGGATGTGCCCGCGGACCCGCGTTTTGCCACCAACCGCCAGCGCATGGCCCACAAGCCGGAACTGCTGCCGCTGCTGCAGGGGGCGCTGCTCCAACGCACCGCCGGGGAATGGGTGGCCCTGCTGAACGAAGCCGGGATTTCCTCCGGCCCGCTCAACGACTTCGGCGCGGCGCTGGAGGATCCGCAGCTGCGTCATCGCGGCATGTGGGGAGAGATGCCGCATCCCCGCGCCGGCACCATGCCATTCGTTGCCAATCCCGTGCGTTTTTCCGGCACGCCGGTCGTCTATGACCGCGCGCCGCCGCAACTGGGCGAGCATACGGAGGAAGTGCTGGCGGAATGGCTGGGCACGGAATCCGCCACGCAGCCATGACCCAACCGTCGCCGCCCCATGCCACGCTCCACCGCCTGCTGCACCCCGCCAGTATCGCGGTGGTCGGCGCCAGTATGCGGGAAGGGGCTTTTGGCGCGCGGGTGCTGGAGAACCTCACAGGTTACGGCGGCTCGATCTGGCCGGTGAACCCGCGCTACGCCGAGCTTGGCGGACGCCGCTGCTACCCCTCGCTGGCGGATCTGCCGGGGGCACCGGATTGCGTGGCCATCGCCACGCCGCGCGAGGGCGTGGCGGCGGTGCTGCGGGATTGCGTCGCGGCCGGGGCGGGCGGTGCCGTGGTCTTCGCCGCCGGCTATTCCGAAACCGGCCTGCCGGACCGCGTGGCGGAACAGGCGGAGCTGGCGGCGTGGGCTGCACGGCTGCCGCTGCTCGGCCCCAATTGCCTGGGCTTCGGCAATTTCCTGCTGGGCGCGGGTGTCACCTTCTCGGCGGGGCCGAAGCCGGTCGTGCCGCAGGGGGCGGCAGTCGGCATCGTCAGCCAGTCCGGCGCGCTGGGCTTCGCGCTGGCGCAGGCGGTGGAGCGGGGCATCGCCATCAGTCATGTGCTGACCTCCGGCAATGCGGCCGGGCTGGATACCGCCGACCTCGCCGCCTTCCTGGCGGAGGAGCCGGGCTGCGCCGCCATCGCCTGCGTGCTGGAAGGGCTGGCGGAGCCGCGCCGGCTGCTGGCCGCAGCAGCGCTGGCCGCGCGGGCGGGCAAGCCGCTGCTGGTGCACAAGATGGCCTCGGGGCAAGAGGGGGCGGCGGCCGCGCTCTCACACACCGGGGCCATCGCAGGCAGCCACGCCGTCTGGCGCGCCGCGCTGGCCGAGGCCGGCGCCGTGCTGGTGGAGGATTTCTCGGCACTGATGGAGATGGCCGCCTTCTTCGCCAAGGCACCGGCCGCGCCTCGCGCGCCGGGCGTGGCGGTGGTTTCCACCTCCGGCGGCGCGGGCATCCTGGCGGCCGATGCGGCGGAGCGGCATGGCGTGCCCCTGCCGCAGCCCGGCGCCGTGGCCGCCGCCGTGCTGGCCGCGCGCATCCCGGAATACGGCTCCGCCCGCAATCCCTGCGACCTGACGGCCCAGGTGCTGAACGATGCCGGGGCGCTGGTGGCCTGCACCGATGCTCTGGCGGCGGACCCCGGCTTTGGCGCGCTGCTCTATCCCAACACCCATGCCTATCCCTTCTCCGCCAACCGCATCCCGGTGATGGCAGAGATCGCGGCGCGGCATGGCGGCTTCCTCTGCGTGCCCTGGCTGGCGGAGGCGCGGGAAGGGGAGGTGGCGCGCATGGCCCAGGCCGTGTCCGGCGCGGCCATCTTCTCCTCCACCGACCGCTGCTTCGCTGCCCTGTCGGCTTGGCAGCGGCGTGCCGCCCGGGCCGCCCGGCCAGCCGAGCAGCCCAGCCGCTTCCTGGACAAGGCCGCGCTGGACCATGCGCGCCGGCTGCTGGATGCGGCCCCCGGGCCGGTGATGACGGAATCCGCCGCCACGGCGGTCCTGGCGGCCTGCGGCCTGTCCGTGGCGGGCGGGCGGCTAGTTCAGGATCTCGACGCCGCGCTCGCCGCTGCGGAGGCCCTGGACTACCCCGTGGTGCTGAAGGCGGAAAGCCCCGACCTGCCGCACAAGACCGAGGCCGGCGCCGTGCGGCTGGACCTGCGCGACGCAGCCGCGCTGCGGCAGGCTCATGCCGCGATGCTCGATGCCCTGGCCGCGCTGCCGTCGCCGCCCAGGCTTTCCGGCCTGCTGGTGCAGCCCATGCTGCCGCGCGGGGTGGAGGTGATGGTCGGCGCGCGGCAGGACCCTGTCTTCGGACCCGTGGTGGCGGTGGGGCTGGGCGGCGTGCTGGTGGAACTGCTGTCCGACATGGCCGTGGCGCCGGCGCCCGTCAGCCTGCCGCAGGCCCGGCGCATGCTGTACGGCCTGCGCGGCTTCCCGCTGCTGACGGGCTTCCGGGGCATGCCGGCGGCGGACCTGGACGAGCTGGCGGAGACGATCTGCCGGGTAGCGGAGCTGGCCGCGGCCCTGCCGGGACGCATCGCCGAGCTGGACATCAACCCGCTGGTCTGCGCGGGCAAGCGGATTGTCGCGGTGGATGCGCTGATCGCGCTGGAACCGGCGGCGAAAGCCATGGACGAGGCCGCCGTCATCTCCTAAAAAGCCAATAACCTAGTTTAATAAATAATTGCGCTCCGGCAGCCGGCCGGGGATGCTGAGGAGGAACGAACATGCTGACCCGACGCCACAGCCTTGCCCTTCTGGCCGCGGGTTGCGCCGCGCCGCTCTGGTCCTCGGCTGCCCGGGCGCAGGGCAGCTTCCCGGACCAGCCGGTGAAAATGATCGTCCCCTTCGCCCCCGGCGGCCCCGCCGACATCATCGCCCGCATCATCGGGCAGGTCATGGGGACCAAGCTGGGCCAGCCCGTGGTGGTGGACAGCCGATCCGGCGCCGGCGGCGCGGTGGGGGTGGAGGCCGCGGCGCGCAGCAGGCCGGACGGCCTGACCACCGTGCTGGCCTCCACCGGCGCGCTGGTGGTACTGCCGCACCTGATGCCGCGCATGGCCTATGACGCGCAGAAGGACCTGGCGCCGATCACCCATGTGCTGTCGGTGCCGCAGATCCTGGTGGTGAAGAAGGGACGCGGCATGGCATCGGTCGCCGATGTGGTGGCGCAGGCCAGGCAGCAGCCGGGCAAGCTGACCTTCGGTTCCGCCGGAAACGGAAGCTCGCTGCATCTGGCAGGAGAGTTGTTCAAGCTGAAGGCCGGCATCGACATCACGCATGTGCCCTATCGCGGCGCCGCGCCGGCGGTGACGGACCTGCTGGCCGGCACCATCGACATGATCCTGGCCGATGTGCCCGTGGTGCTGCCGCATATCCGCAGCGGGGAGGTGCTGGCGCTGGGCGTCACGGCCGAGCAGCGCGCGCCGATCCTGCCGGAAGTGCCGACCATGGCCGAGGCCGGTGCGCCCGGCGTGGTCTCTCAGACCTGGTACGCGCTTTTCGCGCCGGCCGGCACGCCGGCAGACCGCATCGCGAAGCTGCATGATGCTGCTGCGGCGGCGCTGCAGGACAATGACGTGCGCCGCAGTCTCGCGGATCAGGGCGGCCAGGTCGTCGGCAGCGCGCCGGAGCAGCTCGCCGCCTTCATGGTATCCGAGAACAAGAAGTGGGGCGAGCTGGTGAAGCTGGCCAATGTGACGCTGAACTGAGGAGGCTCCGCCCATGTCCGCCAGCCTGACCGACGACCGCGCTGAATCCCTGCGCATGATCCGCGACAGCGCCGCCGCCGTGGTACCGGCGGATGGCGATCTCGGACGGGTGCGGCGCCTGCGCTTCACCATGCCGGGCTTCGATCCATCGGTCTGGGCCGAGATGGGGGAGCTGGGCTGGATCGGCCTGCGGCTGCCGGAGGATGCGGGCGGCATCGGCCTCGGCATGTCCGAGGCCTGTGCATTGTATGAGGAACTTGGCCGCGCGCTGGTACCGGAACCGCTGCTGGCCGGCGCCCTCTCCGCGCGGCTGCTGGCGGCGGTGGGGGAGGCGGAGTGGCTGCCCCTCCTGCTGGCCGGAAAGAAGCTGGTGCTGACGGCCTGGCAGGAAGCCCCCGACACGCTGGATGCGCCGGGCAACCCTGATGCGCCGCGTTGCTTCCTGCCCATGGCCGCCGGGGCCGATGCCTTCCTGCTGCCGTTGCGGCAGGACGGTGGGCTGGCGCTGTACCTGCTCGAGACCGGCTCCGCCGCGCTCGAGACCCTGCAGACCCAGGATGGCGGCCATTACGGGACATTGAGGCCCGGCATCCCCGCGGGACGGCCGCTGGGCGGAGAGGCGGCCGGGGCCCTGGCCCTGGCGCTGGACGAGGCTGCGCTGGGTACCGCCGCCTACCTGCTGGGGGTGATGGAGCGCGCCTTCGCCATGACGCTGGACTATCTCCGCGCCCGCCATCAGTTCGGCAAGCCGCTGGGCAGCTTCCAGGCGTTGCAGCATCGCGCGGCGGATCTGAAGATCCAGCTGGCCCTCACCCGCGCCAGCGTGGAGGATGCCGCCGCGAAACTCGACGACGGCGTCGCGGGCGGCGCACGGCAGGCCGTCGTCTCCCGCGCCAAGGCCCGCACCGCCGAGGCCGCGCTGCGCGTGACGCGGGAAGCGGTGCAGATGCACGGCGCCATCGGCTATACCGACGAATACGATGTCGGCCTGTACCTGCGGAAGGCGATGGTGCTGGCCAACCAATTCGGCTCGGCCGCCTTCCACCGCGCAAGTTTCATGCGACACCAGACGGCGGCTGGGGACTGAACCTCGGCCTTCCCCTCATGGCACGACAGAAGTCGTCGGAAACACCCAGCCTGCCAGGCAAAGGCACGTTCATCCGTCGGGGCGGTCCATTGACGAGGCCGCGAGCCTTTGCCGCCCGCCCGGAGCGATCGGGGGGGCCAAGCCTACTCGATACGCATGCCCGTTTCCTGAACGAAGCGGGCGAAGCGTTCCGTCTCGACCGGCATGTAGCTGGCAAATTCCTGGGGGAGGAGGGTCGCGGCTCCAGCTCGTTGCGGGCGCACCATCCCGCCACGAGGGTCGGCCATCACGGCCCGGAGGTCGGTGTTCAACTGCGCCTGTTCCGCTTTCGGCAGCCCGGCTGGTGCCAGCAGGCCTAGCCAGATCACGAAGACATAGCCTGATCTTCCCCCATCCGGGTGGGCACCTCTGGGGCATGACTGCTATCGGTCGAATCCGGCGCTATCCGCCGATGCATCCGATCGGCGCGCCGTCCCGGCGCGCAAAGGCCTGCAGATGCCCACAGGCGTGACTTCGGCAATGCATTACGGTACGCCAAAGGCGTTCGCTGCGGCTTGGGCGGAGCCGATCATGCGCTGCTCAGCCGAGTCATTGAGAGCCCAGCATGTGCTGGGCGCCGGGATCGCATTCGCCGACCCCGGCGCAGACCGTTCAGAGAGATGAATCCTCCGCACCAAGCAGAAATCCTCCAGACGCGTAAGTTTCTGGAACTCATGCCTGGAGAAGGCACTCTCCCTCCTCGTTCTTCCCGGAGCAGTCAGGCCCGTTCCAGGTTCCACATGATCGCGAAACCTGACACACGCCCCTTCAGGTTCTTGTTGATCGCCGTCATGGATTTGTATGCCCCAACAGGAATGTAGGGCAGTTCATCCATGACGATGCGCTGCATCTCCTCGGTGATCTTCTTCTGCGCGGCGAGGTCCGGGGCCACAAACCATTCGTCACGCAATGTCTCCAGCTGTGGCATGTTCGGCCAGCCGACCCAGGCGTCAGCTCCATTGCCGCGCAGCGGGAAATGCGCGGAGGGATCGACGAAGTCGAAGGACGAGAAGGAGGTCAGCAACATGCTCCAGCCGCCTTTATCCACCGGTTCGCGCGAGGTGCGGCGCTGCACGACCGTGCCCCAGTCGCTGAGCGCGATATCCGCGTTGAACTCCAGCCTGCGGACGAGATCAGCGGCAACCTGCGTCATGGCGGAGGGAGCCAGGATGTCGGTCGGGCCGATCAGGCGCATCAGCTCGTTGTTGTAGCCGGCTTCCTTCAGCAGCGCCTTGGCCTTGTCCACGCTGCGGGGGCCCATCAGCGGCTCCAGCCCCGCCTGCGTCGCCAGCGGCGTGCCAGGGGTGAAGACTCCGACATTGTCCATGTAGATCTCGGGCTCCGGCCCGACGATGGCGCTCATGAAATCTGTCTGATTGATGGCGGGCAGCAGCGCCTGGCGGATCTTCTTGTTGTTGAAGGGTCCGTGCAGGTGGTTGAAGCGCAGCACTCCCACCAGCGGCAGCGGGTCGATTTCCTCGATGGAGATCTGCCGGTTGCGCTTCAGCAGAAGCTGGATCTCGGGTGGCGGCTGTTCGAACCAGTCGATCTCACCCGTCTGCAGAGCGGCGGCGGCGGTGGAAGCATCGGTGATGATATGCCACTCGACACGGTCGAATTTCGGCAGCTTCGGGCCGGCCGTCAGGCTGGGCGTACCGGTCGGCGTGGGACTGTAGGCGTCATTGCGCTCATAGACCACCATGCTGCCGGAGTTGAATTCGTCCTCCTTGAAGCGGAAGGGGCCGCAGCCGGTGGTATCACGGATCTGGGTGAAGGCATCCGTGGTGGCCAGCCGCTCCGGGACGATGAAGGGGGGGCTGTTGCTCACCTGCGCCAAGGCATTCAGCAGCAGCGGGAAGCGGCGCTTCATGCGGAAGCGAAGGCGCCGGTCGTCCACCACCGCCAGCTCATCCACGAACATGGCCAGCTTCTGACCCATCGGGCTGCGCTTCATCCAGCGCTTCAGACTGGCGACGGCGTCCTGGGCGCGCACCTTCTCGCCATCGTGGAAGCGGGGGCCGTTGCGCAGGGTGATGGTGACGGTGCGGCCTTCATCCTCCTCGACCGCGCCTTCCGCCAGCTGCGGACGCGGCATGAAATTCGCGTCCATGCCGTACAGCATGTCGTGGATCATGTAGGCGTGGTTGCGGGTGATGTTCGCCGTGGTCCATACCGGGTCCAGGCTGGTCAGGTTGGCCTGTGGCACCAGCTTCAGGACGCGCTGGCGGGCCGGCTGGGCGATAGCGAAATGGGATGGTGCCGTCATGGCAAGACCAGCGACGGCGCCCGCCCCGGTGAGCAGTGAACGTCTTTGAATCATGAAAGCTTCTCCCGTTTTGCTGCAACATGGAACGGGAGGTTGGGCGAAAGCGCAACCCTTCTGACGGCCTGAACGGGAAGCGCGCAGGCAGGAATCAGCGAACCTGGCAGGGCAATTACGGCGTAGCCGCAGCGTGAGGTCCTGCTCCGAGGTCTGGCCTTCGCCCGTGAACTCAGCCCATGTGGAGTGAGAGACTTGGTATCAGGGCTGTAAGGACGGGAGGTAGAGCAGGCCGGCTCCGATCGCTTCCATCACAGCCCTGACGTCACGACGATGTCGCTGAGCCTCAGTTCCGGCACCGGCACCTAGTTGATGTAGGTCTGGAAGGCAATGAACGCTATCACTACCTGGGCATTTTGTTTGCGTATGATCTGATGGTGTGCGACGCCTCCTGCTGGAGGCGACGATGATGACGAGCATCCTTGGTGGTGGAGCAGATCTGGATCGCTGGCTAGCGCCGTTCCTGGAGGTTCTGGGGCGCAAGACCCGCCGCACCTGGGCACCGCTCTACCTGCGGGGTCTGCTCGGACCCGGCGAGCGCAAGAGCCTGCAGCCGATGGCCGCCCGGCTTGGCTTGGGCGGCCACGACCAGCTGCAGCACTTCATCGCCAGCCCCGCCTGGGATGATGCGCCGCTGTGGTCGGTGCTGGCGCAGCAGGCCGACAAGCTGGTCGGCGGTCCGCAGGCTTGGCTGGTGATCGATGACACGGCGCTGCCTAAGAAAGGCACGATGTCAGTCGGCGTGCTGCCGCAGTACTGCGGCCAACTCGGCAAGAAGGCCAATTGCCAATCGCTGGTGTCGCTCACCCTGGCACAGGGCGAGGTGCCTGTTCCGGTCGGTCTACGGCTGTTCCTGCCGGAGAAGTGGACCGATGACCCTGCACGCTGTGCCCAGGCAGGCGTGCCGGAGGCGGCGATGGCGCCGCGAACCAAGGCCGAAATCGCACTGGACGAACTCGACCGGCTGAGGGCGGCGGGCGTGCGGTTCGGCACTGTGCTGGCCGATGCGGGCTATGGCGCAAGTGCGGCGTTCCGGCAGGGCCTGGATGCTCGGGATCTGCGCTGGGCGGTGGGCATCCCGCGCAACCAGAAGGTCTACAGCGCCGCCGTGCAGCTGGTGCCGCCGCAGGGACGGGCTCGTAAGCCAGTGCCGAACGAAGAGCCAGCAGAGGCGGAGAGGGTGTTGGCCTCGCAAACCTGGCGCCGCATCGCCTGGCGGCAGGGTACCAAGGGCGCATTGGCGGCCCGGTTCGCCGCGGCGCGCATCCGGGTGGGCGACGGCGCGGTTTGGGGCAACAACCGGCATCTGCCGGGTGATGAAGCCTGGCTGGTCGGCGAATGGCGCTCTAGCGGCGAGCGGAAGTACTATCTGAGCAACCTGTCCGCCGACACACCGCTGCGGGCGCTGGCGGCCACCATCAAAGGACGCTGGATCTGCGAACAGGCGTAAGCGTCGTCTGACCCCCATGGTTGAGGTGCACAGCTCTGGGGAGGAGGATTGAGCCTTCTGGAGAGAGGGCAGGCAGTGGACGGGGATCTGGTCGGGAGCACGGAGGCGAGCACTCCTATGAGTGATCGTATGAGTGCCCGTACGGAATTCGTGGAAGTGGTGACCCGCGGTGAACGGCGCCGCCGCTGGAGCCCCGGTAAGCGTCGTCTGACCCCCATGGTTGAGGTGCACAGCTCTGGGGAGGAGGATTGAGCCTTCTGGAGAGAGGGCAGGCAGTGGACGGGGATCTGGTCGGGAGCACGGAGGCGAGCACTCCTATGAGTGATCGTATGAGTGCCCGTACGGAATTCGTGGAAGTGGTGACCCGCGGTGAACGGCGCCGCCGCTGGAGCCCCGAGCAAAAGCTGCGGATCGTCGCCGAGGCGATGGACCCCACAGTCACCGCGGTCGATGTGGCACGGCGCTGGGGGATCGGCACGGGACTGCTTTATACATGGCGACGCGAGCTGCTGATGGCGGTCACCCCGGCGCCGATCACGCCAGGGCTCCCTGCGATCGCAGCGGAGGAAGCCCCCTGCGAGAATGCGCCTGCCGTCATTGCTGAGGCCGCCTCGCTGCCTGGTGACGGACGGATCGAGATCGCGCTTCCAGGTGGTGTCGTCGTCCGTGTTGATGCCGGGGTAGACGAGGCGGCGCTTCGGCGCGTCCTTGCGGCACTGGAGAGGCGATGATCGGTCCCGCGCCGGGCACACGCATCTTCCTCGCCTGCGGGGTGACGGACATGCGGCGTGGCATGGACGGGCTTGCCGCTCTCGTGCAGACCACCTTCGGCGAGGATCCGTTCTCGGGTGCGGTCTATCTCTTCCGTGGGCGCCGGGGCCATCTGGTGAAATGCCTCTGGCATGACGGTCAAGGCCTGTGCCTTTTCCAGAAGCGCTTGGAACGGAGCCGCTTCCAGTGGCCGGTGACGAACACCGGCAGGATTGCGTTGTCGGTGGCGCAGACTTCGATGCTGCTCGAGGGCCTGGACTGGCGCAACCCACAGCGGGTGTGGCGGCCGAGCGCGACGTAGCAGCTTTCGCTTGCACCGACGCGGCGCGGCCTGCGACGATTCCTGCGTGACAGCAGCCGATGACACGAACGGGGCGGACGCGGAGGTGGTTCTCCTGCGCGCTGCGCTGGCTGCCGCCGAGGCGAGGATCGCGGCACTCGAGGGCATGCTCCACGCGCTCAACCGCGCACGCTTCGGCCAGAGTGCCGAGCGCATCGATCCCGGCCAGCTTGTCCTTGCACTTGGCCGCGACGTGCCACCCCCGCCGCCCGCGAACGATGCGCCGGGGGAGGATGGCCCTCGCGGACGCCCATCGGCGCGCCGGAACCGCGGCGCCTTGCCGCCGCACCTCGAGAGAGTGGAGCGCGTGCTGGAACCCGCCAGCCGGACCTGTTCTTGCTGCGGCAGCGACATGCGCGTCATCGGCGAGGACCGGTCAGAGCGGCTCGACGTCGTGCCCGCGAGGCTGCGGGTGCTGGTGACCGTCCGCCCGCGCCTGGCCTGTCGTGGCTGCGTGGGCGGTGTTCATCAGGCGCCTGCCCCGGAGCACGCGGTGACGCGCGGTCTGCCGACCGAGGCGCTGCTGGCGCATGTGCTCGTCTCGAAATACGGCGACGGCCTGCCGCTGTACCGCCAGGTGGCAATCCTCCGCCGCAGCGGGGTGAGGCTCGACCGCTCGACCCTCTGCGACTGGGTCGGGGCAGCTTGTTGGTGGCTCCGGCCTCTCTACGAGCGGGTCCTGGAGCATGTCAGGAAACAGGGACGGGTGTTCGCCGACGACACGCCACTTCCCACCCTGGAGCGCGGTCGCGGGCGAACCCGCAAGGGGGCCCTCTGGGCCTATGCCGTCGACGACCGCCCCTGGCTGGGGCGGGCTCCTCCTGCGGTCGCTTATGCCTACGCGCCGGACCGCAAGGGAGCGCGACCCGCTGCTCATCTCGGCCGGTTCCGAGGCGTGCTGCAGGTCGACGGCTATGACGGGTTCAAGGCCATGCGGCGGGAGCGCCGCGACGGCTCGGTGACGCTGGCCTTCTGTTGGGCGCACCTGCGCCGACGGTTCTTTGAGGTCCATGCGGGCACGAAGTCGCCCATCGCCGCCGAGGCCTTGCTGCGTATCGGGGAGCTCTACCGGATCGAGCGCGAGATCCGGGGCCGCTCGGCGGAGCAGCGCCGCGCCATCCGTCGCGAGAGGAGCGCGCCGCTGGTCGCCGCCCTCGAGATCTGGCTGCGGGCGCAGCTGGATCGCCTCAGCCAGGGCTCCAAGCTCGCCGGGGACATCCGCTACGGCCTGCGCCACTGGGGCGGTCTCGTGCGGTTCCTTGAGGACGGCAGGCTGGAGATGGATACAAACACGGTGGAGCGGCAGATCAGGCCCGTGGCCGTCACCCGCAAGGCGGCGCTGTTCGCAGGCAGTGAGGCAGGCGGCGCGAACTGGGCCATCGCGACGACGCTGATCCGGACGGCCCTGATGAATGACGTTGAGCCCGAGGCCTGGCTGACCGACGTGCTGCAGCGGATGGTCCGCGGCGACGTGCGCTCGAACGGGCTTGATGCCCTTCTCCCCTGGACCTGGGGCCGGGACACCGCCGCAGCGGCGTAGCCATCAGAGCCCCGGCAAGGCGGGGTTTACCTCCTCCGCGTCGCTGGTATCGGCATGGACCGCGTCGTGGATGATGCGCGTGGTCACGCCCTGCAGATGCGCCCGCAGCGCCCGCTCCAGTTCCAGAAACTCGGGCCAGAGGACCGTATCGAGGAAGCCCTTGGGCGCGCGCAGCATTACCGTCGTGCGCTTCTGGCGAGGGTAGCGATAGGGCCTCAGCCCGTAGCGGCGGCAGAGGGCGACGAAGAGCTGCCGGGACCAGCTGTCCGGCATTGAGAACTGCTGCTCCACGGCCGGGTCACGGCGGGCTTGCTCGGGACTGTCAGGAATTTCGTGTGTGGCGGGGCATAGTAGGGAAGAAGGAGACCCCCTATGGCCCGACGGAAAGAGCCGCGGATCCCGGATGCGATCCTGGACCAGTTGCTGGCCGGTGCGGACGCCAGAACGGCCTTCGAGCAGGGCGGCCTGCTGGATGAGCTGAAGAAGGCGTTCACCGAGCGGGCGCTGAACGCCGAGATGGACCACCACTTGGCCGGAGAGGGTGGTGAAGGCAACAGCCGCAACGGCTATGGCCGGAAGTCGGTGGTCACTGACAGTGGCAAGCTGGCGCTGGAGATCCCACGCGACCGGCAGGCGAGCTTCGATCCGCAGCTGATCGCCAAGTACCAGCGGCGCTTCCCTGGCTTCGATGACAAGGTCATCTCGATGTACGCCCGCGGCATGAGCGCGCGGGAGATCGTGGGCCACCTGCGCGAACTCTACGGCATCGAGGTCTCGCCCGACCTGATCAGCGCTGTCACGGATGCCGTGCTCGACGAGATCAGCGCCTGGCAGAACCGGCCGCTGGAGCCCGTCTACCCGGTGGTGTTCTTCGATGCCCTGCGGGTGAAGATCCGGGATGAGGGCCTTGTCCGCAACAAGGCGGTGCACATCGCGCTGGGCGTCCGGGCCGACGGTGGCAAGGAGATCCTGGGCCTGTGGCTGGAGCAGAATGAGGGTGCGAAGTTCTGGCTGCGGGTGATGAACGAGCTGCGCGGCCGCGGTGTCGAGGACCTGCTGCTGGCGGTGGTAGACGGGCTGAAGGGCTTCCCTGAGGCCATCCTGGCAGTGTTCCCGGAGGCCGTGGTGCAGACTTGCATTGTTCACCTCCTGCGCCAGAGCCTGGACTTCGTCGCCTACAAGGACCGCAAGCCCGTGGCCGCGGCGCTGAAGGCGATCTACCAGGCCGTGGATGCCGCCGCCGCCGAAGCGGCCCTGACTGCCTTTGAAGCAGAATTCTGGGGCCAGAAATATCCCGCCATTGGCCAGAGCTGGCGCCGCGCCTGGACCGAGGTCGTGCCGTTCTACGCATTCAGCGTCGAAATCAGACGGTTCCTCTACACCACCAATGCCATTGAGGCGCTGAACGCGAAGCTGCGCCGTGCAGTTCGAAGCCGAGGGCACTTCCCCACGGATGAGGCCGCCCTGAAGCTGCTGTTTCTGGTCTTGCACCGGGCGGAGAAGGAGTGGACCATGCCGCCGCGGGAATGGTCCATGGCTAAGGCGCAGTTCGCCGTTCTGTTCGGCGAGCGCTTCACTCGCGCCATGGCCTGAGCATGTTCAACCGCTCCGCCGCACACGAAATTCCTGACAGTCCCGCTTGCTCGGCCAGGCGTGCCTTGACCCGCTCCAGCGCCGCCCCGGCCGCCTCCCGCTCACCCGCCGTTCCTGCACCCGCAATCAACGCCTCGATCTTGCGGAGCCGCTCCCGGAGATCGTCTTCGCCCGCCATCCCCCTCAACCTCCAACCGGCATGCAGGATAACCGGTACAGACCGCCAGGGCAGCAGGGCACGTCAAGCGCTGAGCTGGATGGGGATCAGACGACGGTTACGAACAGGCGCACCAGCAGCTGAAGCAGGAACTCGGGCTCGGCCACTTCGAGGGACGGTCCTGGACAGGCCTGCACCGACACGCGTTGATGAGCTGCATCGCCTGTGCCTACCTGCAGCACCTCCGCCTCGCCGCGCACCGCCGGACGAGGCGGGGGGAAAATGCGGCCCCCAATGCCGGGCCCGCCACCCTCACCAAGCCTGCCCGCCGTGCGACGCGCCATTCTCGACCGCCTGTTCAGCCATCTCGTCACGCCGATCCGATGTCCGCACTGCCGACGCAGGTTCCTGTCACCTCATCATAAAATGCCCAGGTAGTGCTAGGAGATGTCGGCCAGCCAGACTGTATTGGGCCGGGTGACCGCGAACTGCCGGTTCAGCAGGTTCGGGGCGACCGCGAGGTCAGGGCGGCTGTTGGTGGTGGTTGGACGAAAGCGCCGGCCAGCGATCGCTCGGATCCCGTTGGCCTGCATCAACCTCTCAACCCTGCCACGGCTCACGTGGTGTCCCTTGGCTCGCAAAGCGACCTGTAGGCGCGGGCTGCCGTAGCGGCCGTAGTGGCTGGCGTGCAGGCGTCGAATGTCGGCCAGGATTTGCCGGTTGGCCACGGCTCTGGCGCTCTTGGGACGCGTCCGCCAGGCGTAGTAGCCGGAAGCAGAAACGCCGAGCACACGACAGGCGGTCCGGATCGGCCAGGTACCGGCATGGGCGGCGATGACACGGAACCTCATCTCGGGGTTTCCGAGAAGATGCCGATGGTGGGTTCAACTGGTCAGCGCAACATGATTGATTTCATGATGTTCCGGGAGGATCCACGATGGCGCGAACCGGCCGGCCTGGCTTATCTGCGGAGCAGAAAAGGGAGCTTTGGATCCGATGGAAGGACGGCCAGTCGCTCAGTGACATCGGACGGGCTCTCGGCAAGCCCGCGGGCTCGATCTTTGGTGTGCTGCAAGCCAAAGGCGGTATTGCGCCGCCGCTGCGGCAGCGATCTGCCCGCGCTCTGACGCTGGAGGAGCGCGAGGAGATATCGCGGGGTCTGGTGGCTGGCTTATCTTTAGGGGATTATGTATTTGACAAACACTAACCCTGGCCATAGGATTCTGGTCAAGGAGATCGCCCGTGTCCGTCCTGTCCGCCCCCTACTTCCACGATGCCGACGCCGCCCGGGTGGAGCTTGAGCGCACCCTTTGGGCCAATGGCCCGGTTTGCCCGCGTTGCGGCGGCAAGGAGCGGATCACGGGCGTCAAGGGGGGCCGCGCCGGCCTTCGCCGATGCGGCCCGTGCAAGCGTCAGTTCACGGTCACGGTGGGCACGGTCTTTGAGTCCAGCCATGTTCCGCTGAACCTGTGGCTGCAAGCTGTCTATCTAATGTGCAGCAGCAAGAAGGGTATCAGCGCGCACCAGATCATGCGGGTGCTGGACGTGCAGTACAAGACGGCTTGGTTCATGGCACATCGCATCCGCGAGGCCATGACGGCCGGCAGCCTGCCGCCGATCGGCGGCGACAGCGCGACGGTCGAAGTGGACGAGACTTTCATCGGCACGAAGTATCAGAAGCCGATGAACGCCCGTGGCTACGCGCACAAGAATGCCGTGCTGACGCTGGTTGAGCGCGGCGGCGCTGCGCGCTCCTTCCACGTGGATGGCACCGCCGCAAAGGATCTGCTGCCGATCATCCGCGCGCATGTGAAGCCCGGCACAGCCATCATGACGGATGAAGCCGGCCAGTACGTGACGCTCCGCAGCGACTTCCCGGCCCATGAGGTCGTTAAGCACGGCAAGGGCGAGTACGTGCGCGGTGCCGCGCACACCAACACAGTCGAAGGCTTCTACAGCGTGTTCAAGCGCGGAATGAAGGGCGTCTACCAGCACTGCGCTGAGAAGCATCTTCAACGCTACGTTGCGGAGTTTGATTTTCGGTACAACAATCGCGTCGCGCTTGGTATTGATGATGCCGGTCGGATCAACCGCGCGTTGGGTGGAATTGTAGGGAAGCGGTTGACCTACCGGGACTCGTCCTTGGCCGAAGGCGCCGGGAGGCGGCGGTGATCGAAGAGAAGCAAGCAACTTTGGTGCTACACGGTCTGGAGACAGACAACCGTCTGGTCCGAGCCGACGTGTTCGCCCGGAAGCTTACGGCCTTCCTTCGTGGGCTCGTGGCGGCCGACAAGCTGGCGAACGGAAAGCAGCTTCACCAGTTCGTCATCACCGACTTGGCCATTGGTAGTGCCAAGGTCAAGATTCGCGAGAAGCAGAAGACGCGTGAGAGGCCGACCGCTTCCGGCGTCGCCACTTACGAGCGTGCCTTGGGTGCGATCTACAATGGTGATCGGCATGCCCAAGAGCTGCCCGAAGGGCTCTTGGCGACGGTCACCAGCCTCACGAAGGGGGTAGATTCCGACTTCGCGCACGGCGAAGTCTCCTTCGCTAGCAGCAACGTGGTGCGCGTTGACGATTACCTGCACCGGCAATCCCAGCGGACGCGCGAGTTGATGCGCCATCCCGTTCAGCAACTAAGTCACCGCTACTATCACGGCCTCGCGAGGGGCGCCTTCGACGGCGTCCTGCGCGTCATGGACAGCCGTGGCGAGACGTTGCGGGCCAAGCTGGTGACGACTGCCGGCGGAGTTGAGATCGATTGCGTGGTGAATAAATCTCGCGTGCCCGAAATCCGCGAACTCCTTGAGGAGCGCGTGAGGATAGAAGGTCTCGCGCACTACGATGGGGAACAGCAGATCCCGGTTCGGGTAGACATCAACAAGGTCCACATCGTCAAACAGAAACCGGATCTCATTCGATGGCGCGGCGCGATGCTTCCGGGCGCCACTACCGGCGAGGACTGGTAGTCATGGCTGTGGAGCGCGAATACTTCTGGGACAGCTGCGTTCTTATCGCCTATCTGTGCGACGAAACGCACGCCTACGACATCGATAGCATCAAGGCTCATCTAGAGGACGCAAGAACTGGCCGCATAAAGATCTACGTGTCCAGCATAGCCGCCGCCGAAGTGCTTCCCTCTCGTCTGAAAGTAGCGCCCTCATTCGAAGATTTTATGGACGACTACCTTAGCGCCATCGTTCCTTTCGATCCGTCGCCCAACGTGATGACACTCGCGGCGCGGCTCCGCGACTTGCCCTACATGGATGCAAGAGGGCAGCGGCGGACGCTGAGCACGCCCGATGCCATCATGCTCGCGACGGCGGTTCACTTAGGGGAGGCGTGGTCGGTCAGGCTCGCCGCTATCCACACCTTCGACAAGGGCGGACGCAAGGACGCAGACGGAAGCAAGTCAGTCCCGATCCTCGGTTATGAGAACTGCTGCACCGGCTTCGATCCCGAACAGATGGTACTCGCTGAGCGCGTCATTCGCATCACGCGATGCCCCCCGATCCACCCAAACCCGAAGCTGCCCTATGACCCGTAAGTCAGACGCGGCTTCAGTCCAGAAGCTTCGCTTCATTGAAGCGGCGCGCAAGCTGGGCGCAAACGAGGACGAGGATGACTTCCGCGCCAAACTGGCCGTGATCGCGC
This sequence comes from Roseomonas marmotae, assembly GCF_017654485.1. Taxonomy (NCBI): domain Bacteria; kingdom Pseudomonadati; phylum Pseudomonadota; class Alphaproteobacteria; order Acetobacterales; family Roseomonadaceae; genus Roseomonas; species Roseomonas marmotae. The sequence continues at coordinate 192,783 of NZ_CP061092.1, forward strand.
GCCAGAAGCCGAAGGGCGCGGCGCCGCCAAATCCGCCGAAGGCGCCCAAGGGGAAGAAGGGCGGCTGATCCAGCGGGGCTAGGGCGACAGTCCTACTCGGCAGCCCGTGTTTGCGAAGTGCATAATCCCCTATCTTTACGCCAGATCGCGGCGCAACTCGGCCGATCGCCGTCGACCATCAGCCGTGAGATCGGCCGCAATGGTGGCCGCATGCAGTATCGTGCTATGGCTGCTGATGGACGAAGCTGGCAGCAAGCGTGCCGCCCCAAGCCGTGCCTGCTGGCCACCCATCGGTCTCTGCAGGCCGTGGTGGCAGAGAAGCTGGCGCAGCAGTGGTCGCCACAGCAGGTATCCGGCTGGCTTGAGGTGGAGTACCCTGACGACGAGGCCATGCGGGTGTCGCACGAGACGATCTACAGGAGCCTGTTCATTCAGGCGCGCGGCGTCCTGAAGAAAGAGCTGCTGGCGACGCTCCGGAGCCGCCGTCTGATGCGGCGCGCCAAGACTTCCACGACGGAAGGACAACCCAGAGGGCAGATCATCGGCGCCGTGTCGATCCGCGAACGCCCCGCCGAGATTGAGGACCGTGCTGTTCCAGGCCACTGGGAAGGCGACCTGCTCTCAGGTGGCAAGAACACGCATGTTGCGACCCTGGTGGAGCGCCGATCCCGCTTTCTGATGCTCGTCCAGGTGGATGGCAAAGATACTGAGAGCGTGGTTGATGCGCTGGTCCGGCAGGTCCAGCAACTTCCGCGGGGGCTGATGTCGTCGCTGACCTGGGACCGCGGAATGGAGCTGGCCCAGCACAAGCGTTTCGCTGTTGCGGCGGATGTTGCGGTATACTTCTGTGATCCCCGCAGCCCCTGGCAGCGGGGCAGCAACGAGAACACCAACGGTCTTTTGCGGCAGTACCTGCCCAGGGGATCGGATCTATCCGTTCACAGCCAGGATGATCTCGACACGATCGCCCTGCGGCTCAACACCCGGCCAAGGAAAACCCTTGGCTACAAAACACCAGCCGCTACCCTTGCCCAGGCCGTTGCGCTGACCAGTTGAACCCACCATGGCTTTTTTTAAAATGTCGCGATCAAGGCGCGCGCGCTCGAGCTCACGACGCAGGCGAGCAATCTCGGCAGCCTGATCCGCCGGCGAAGATGCTGGGCCAGATGGCGAAGCGACAGGCCCCGTGCCTGCCGTAACGGGCTGCGGCCGCGGCACCTCACCAGTCTGCCGTCGCCGCCAGTTGCGCAGCATGGAGGGCTGGATGCCCAACTCGCCCGCGACTTGCGTCAGCGGGCGGCCGCTGGAGCGCAACAGCGCAACCGCCTCCTGCTTGAACTCCGGCGTGAATCGCGCCGTGTCTTGTTCATCGGACACCTTCCTTGCTCCCAGGGAGCTTACTCAGCGGTGTCCACCAATTCGAAGGAGGATCACTTTTCACCCGAGTATCGCTCATGGCTTACGGCACTGAGCTTTCCGCAAGGAAATCTCTGAAAATCCTCTGGCAGCCTCTCTGCAGACCTTAATAGGTTTATCCTACGTGATTCGCAGTTTGTGACCGTTAGGTTTTTAGAGGTTTCCGATTCGCGCCTAGATAGGCGCGTGGCCGCTGGGCCACGCGCTCACACGGCCGCATCTCAAGCGGCGTGGCTATGCCGCCTGGTCGGGTCTCAGGCTGGCGTGTACTTGCCGCTGATCTGCCGCGCCGGCACTCCAGTGGGCAGCGCCTTCTCACCGCGCGCAACCAGCTTCTCGTTCTCCTGAGCCCGTGTCCCAGGGGTCCAACGCCGCTTCAGCTCGTCGCGTACGCGGAAGTGCAGCCGGCCGAGACCTGCCGTCTCCAATTCCACCGTATCGCCATCGTGCAGCGCGCTCAGGCCGCGGTGATTGGTACCTGTTGCCACCACGTCGCCGGGTTCAAGGGTGTGGATGCTGCTCAGCCAACTAATGCAGCGCGGAATGCGGTGCGCCATGTCGGAGGTGTTAAAGCCCTGCCGGAGCTCACCGTTGATCCAGAGGCGGATGTCGAGCGACTGCGGATCGCCCACCTCGTCGGCGGTGACAAGGAAGGGCCCCATGGGCGCAAAGGTGTCACGGGACTTGGCTTGGAAGAACACGTTGTTTGCGGGTGGCATGCCGCGCGCCGAGCCGTCGATGAAGTTCATGTAGCCGAAGACATGGGTCATCGCCTCGGCCTCCGAGACGTTGGTGGCGCGCTTGCCGATTACCAGCGCCATCTCGGCCTCCGCCTCGAACGCGATGGCGGGGATGTCGGGCAGCACCATGGTATCGCCAGGGCCAATCACGGCACCGGGCGACTTGTGGAACGCATTGATCGGCGGCGCCTCGGGCAGCGTGCCGTCTTCCATGTAGTTTACCGCCATGCAGTCGATCTGCCGCACGCGGGGAAGAGGGGCACGCAGTCGCGCCTCGGACAGCTTCTTGCCCGTCTCCTTCGTCAGCTCTGCCTCGATCTTCGTCCTGAATGCGTCGAATTCCGCGATCAGGGCTGGCATCAGGTCCAGCGTGTCGCGGTGGGGCAGCGATGAGAGCAGCGGCGTCAGATCGACGATGGCGTCGCCCTTGACGACACCGAGCCTGTAGTCATCGAAATACGTGAGTCGCAAGATTCTTCCCCCCGGTTCGCGTTCCGTCGCCGGGCGTGCGACGGCGGCATGGAAGCCGCCAAGCACAGAGTCGTGCCACCGCCGGAATGCTGTAGGCAAGCACGGAATCGTGCTTCTGTCGGAATGTTATAGACAAGCACAGCAGCCATCAATGCGTACTGCAGCGCAGGGCTTGCACGTGCCGCCGAGGCTTGGTTTCGCTGCATTGCGAGATATGCAGCGGCGCCTCATGGAGCAGCAATTACTGCTTGTTCATCGGCGCCAAGCAGATAGGCTGGTCGAAAATTATAAATGGGGAAGCGGTTCCATGATTAGCCACGCTGCGTTCGCGTTCGGCCGTCCCGTGTCCCGCCGCACGGCGCTCGGCCTTCTTGCCGCGCCCACGCTGGTTCCCGCCGCGCGCGCGCAGTCGCGGCCCCTGCGGTCCATCGTGTTCGTGCAGCCTAGTCCGTCCGCGATCAATTCCTACGCCGTCCAGGTCGGCATCGGGGAGGGCTATTTCCGTGAGGAGGGCCTGTCTGTCCGCAGTGAGGCCGTGAACGGCTCAGGCCCCGTGCTCCAGGCGCTCGCCTCCGGCCAGGCGCAGTTCGGCCGGCCGGGACCTGCACCGGTGCTGCGGGCGCGGGCGCGGGGCGCGGACGTGGTATTCCTGTACAACGGTCTGCCGCAGTCATCCTTCGGCATCCTGGTGCGGCAGAACTCGGCTTACCGCACGCCGGACCAGCTGCGCGGCAAGGTGATCGGCGTCGGCACGGCGGACGGGGCGGAGGTGGGCTTCGCGCGTGCCATCCTGAACGACCTGGGCATGCAGGAGCCGCGCGACTATCGCTTCATCCCGGTCGGGGACGGCGGCCCGGCGGTGGCTGGATTCCTGCGGGGCGACATCGAAGCCTATGTCGGTGCCACCGCCGATGCCGCGATCCTGAACCACCGCGGCATGGCGGTGCGCGACATTACGCCGGACAAGTACCAGACCTTCTTCGGAAACGGCTTCGCTGCCATGCGCGACTTCATCGATGGCAACCCACAGGTGATAGAAGGCTTCGGCCGATCGCTGGTACGCGCCACGCGCTTTTCCAACGATCCCGCTAACCGCGAGAAGGTGCTGCGTCACCTCGCCGTCGCCAACCCACAGGAGCTGGAGGACCGGGCCTTCGCAAACGCGCTCCTCGACGCGGTTCTGCTGAAGAGTCAGCCTCACGACCCGGCCAAGGGCTGGGGCTATCAGGAACCCGAACACTGGGGGGCCTGGCACCGCAGCATGGTCGAGAGCCGCGAGCTCGACGCCCCGCTGCCCGATCTGTCCGCCGCCTACACCAACCGCTTCGTCGAGGCATGGAACCGGAGATGAGCATGAGCCTTGCGGCCGCTGAACTCCCCGCCACGCCGGCTACCCGCGACGACCGCGCGGTCTTCGCGCTTCGTGGCGTCGGCAAGACATACACGCGGCGCAGCATCGAGGCGCTCGGCCGGATAGACCTGACCCTGGGGGCCAGCACCTTCTCCTCCGTGATTGGGGCGTCGGGCTGCGGCAAATCTACCCTGCTCAAGATCATGGCGGGGCTGGTGCCGCCGAGCTCCGGCAGCGTCATGCTGGCGGGGCGGCCCGTTACCGGCCCGCGCCGCGACATTGGCATGATGTTCCAGCAGGCGACGCTGTTTCCCTGGAAGACCACGTTGGAGAACATCGTCCTGCCAGTCGAGATCCGCGACGGCCGCGCCGCCGCGCGCGCCCACTACGGCAAAGCCCAGGCTCTGCTGGAACTGGTGGGGCTGAAGGGCTTCGAGGGCGTCTACCCGAATGAACTCTCGGGCGGCATGGCGCAGCGCGCGGCGATCTGCCGCATGCTGATCACCGAGCCGGAAGTGCTGTTGCTGGACGAGCCCTTCTCCGCGCTGGATGAGCTGACGCGCGACTTCATGAACATGGAGCTGCAACGCATCTGCCTCCAACGAGGCGCCACCACCTTTCTGGTTACCCACTCCATTCCCGAGGCGGTGATCCTGTCGGATACCGTCTACGTCATGTCTCCTCGTCCCGGCCGCATCGTGGAGACGGTGACGGTTGACCTGCCGCGGCCACGCACGCTGGATATGGTGACGACCCCGCGTTTTGGCGCACTGGTGGACCGTATCCGCAGCCACCTGGACAAAGGATCCTTCCTGTGAGCGAGGTCGCGCTTTCCGCCGCCCTGGAGACCGAGAACACGGTCTGGAGGGAGCAGGATTCCTGGTTTGACCGCATCCCGCGCTCGGTCGCAATGGCCGCGCTGGCCTTCATCGCGATCGGACTGTGGCAGGCGGTTTCCTGGAGCGGCTTGGTCTCCCCCATCATCCTGCCTTCGCCCGGGGACACGCTGCGGCACCTGATTTTTGTGGGAGGCAACCTGTTATCCGGCGGCTACATGCTCCAGTCACTGTGGGTGACGCTGCAGGAACTCGTGCTGTCCTTCGCGCTCGCGGTTGGGATCGGCTTCGCCCTTGGCGTGCTGGTGGGGGAGACCGCCTTCGGCGAGCGCGCCGTGATGCCCTATCTGGTCGCGGTGGACACCATGCCCAAGGTCGCTTTCGCGCCGCTCTTCATTGCGTGGCTGGGCTTCGGAATCGAGAGCAAGGTGGCGCTGGCCACCTTCATCGCGACCTTTCCTATTGTGGTCGGCACGGCGGCAGGGCTGCACGCCTCTGACGAGAATGCCCGCATGCTGTTCAAAACGATGGGGGCAAGCCGCTGGCAGACACTGGTGAAGATGAAGCTGCCAACCGGCATGCCGCAGTTCTTCACCGGGCTGAAGATCGCCTCCGTGGGCGTCATGGCCGGCGTGATCACCGGCGAGTTCCTGGGCGGCGGCCGCGGCTTTGGCGAACTGATCCGGGTAGCGTCCACCAACCTCGATACCGCGCGGGTCTTCGCGCTGATCCTCTACCTCAGCTTGCTCGGACTGCTAAGCTTCGGGCTGGTGGCCTGGACGCAGCGACGGGTGGTGTTCTGGCAGAGCGCGAGCGTGGCGCGGGAGGTAGGATAGCCATTGGCAATGCGCCACGGGGGTGTACCGACCGCGGATGATGAGACACCTGAGTGAAGCCTAAGAGCACCTGCTGTCTGGCCGCGGAACATTGTTGGGATCCGGTCGGGCTGACTATCCTGGACTATCGCCGCCGGTTCGAGTGCCTGCCACGCGCTGTCCTGGGGCGGAGGTGAGTTATGCACCAGATCCACGCGAATGCCCGCACCACTCCGGCCGTCCGTGCCGAGATCGGCCGCTCCTCGGCGCCTACCGGACTGCTGGCCCGGCGCTACGGCGTCAGCACCGAGACCATCCGCAAGTGGCGCCAGCGCGGGCCCGCCGACTGCCTGGACCGCTCCGCCCGCCCCCATAGCTTGCCCTGGAAGGCGACCGCAGGGGAGCGCGCGGTGGTCTGCCTGCTGCGCGAGAGGACCAACTTCGCCCTCGACGACCTGACCTTCGTCGTCCGGCACTTCCTGCCGCACCTCAACCGCGACAGCATCTGGCGCATCCTCAAGGCCGAGGGGCTGAACCGACGTCGTCCCGCAGCCTCGGAGCGTCTCGCCAGGGGCACCGGGAAGTTCCGGGACTGCGATCTCGGCACCACGATCCATTCCCATTGCGACCTCGAGCTGCTGCTGCGCGGGTTCAACGCCGCCCACAACGCCCGACGACAGCAGGTCCTGCAGGGCCGGACGCCGAACCAGGTTGTCGCCGAGCGCCTCGCCGCCCAGCGAAAGCTCCGCGGCACCGAGCCTGTCGGGCAGGCCGGGCGGCAGGACATCGAGAAGGCCCGCATCATCGTCGAGAACGCCAAGGACGTCTCACAACCAGACACCTCTAAGGATCGACGACATCACCAACGGCGTGAATAGGCCCACCAATGGGGTCACCAACTATTGGTACAGCCTTCACGACGTCGCCTGTAACGCGGAAGGGCAGAGCGACCACGCCACAGCCTCCTACGGGCAGGAGCACTACGAGGAATAGGAGCAGCTTTATCTGGCCACCTCTGGTCACAAGGCGGATTCCATAACGCCACCTTGTTCGGCTGCTCATCTTCAGCATGAACCTAGCCTCCGGGATCTAAATATTTTTCTGGTTATGCCCACATTGCTACCCCGGTTGGTGAACTAAGTGGAAATCGCTCTTTCGTGCTAAGCTAGAGGTTGTTATGGACCTGCGGCCAGTTGAGCAGCCTGCTTGAGCATGATGCACGTGAAGGCGACGAGGTGCAGGTCGGCAAGGGTGCTGGCATAGCGCTCATAGTCCTTCACCAAACGGCGGAAGCGAGTAGCCCAAGCAAAGGAGCGTTCCACCACCCAGCGTCGCGGCAGCAGCACAAAGCCGCGCTTGGCCTCCGGCAGCTTGATCACCTCCAACTCGATGCCATGCGCCTTGGCAGCGTCGGCCGCCTTCTGGCCGGTATAGCCCTGGTCGACATAGGCCAGATCGACGCTCTGGCCCGTCGAGGCCTGCACGGCTTGGGCAAGCCGCCCAACCTCAGCGCGGTCGTCGGCACTGGCAGGCGTAACGTGCAGCGCCAGCAGATGCCCCAGCGTGTCCACCGCCAGGTGCAGCTTGGAACCCTTCTTGCGCTTGGCGCCATCGTAGCCCGCCCGCTCGCCGCTCTCTGGCGTGGAGCGCAAGGTCCGGCTGTCCAGGATGGCAGCGGTGGGCTGCGCCTTCCGTCCGGCAGCTAGCCGCAGCACGGTGCGGAGGTCCTCGGCCAGTGCCTCGAAGCAGCCTGCCGTCAGCCAGCGCTGCGTCTGCTGGTACACCGCCGCCCAGGGTGGCAGGTCATTCGGCATCCAGCGCCAGGGCGCGCCGGTCTTCACCACGTAGCGCAAGCCGTTGAACACTTCGCGCAGGGGATGCTCCCGCTGCCCAGCCTGCTCCGGCAAGAGCGTCAGATAGGGCGCGACCAGCGCCCATTCTTCATCAGATACATCGGATGGATACGGCTTGCGGGAACTCATGCCCCGCAACCTGGTCGTTACCAGCCCAGAGGTCCATAACAACCTCTATCACTACCTGGGCATTTTGTTTGCGTATGATCTGATGGTGTGCGACGCCTCCTGCTGGAGGCGACGATGATGACGAGCATCCTTGGTGGTGGAGCAGATCTGGATCGCTGGCTAGCGCCGTTCCTGGAGGTTCTGGGGCGCAAGACCCGCCGCACCTGGGCACCGCTCTACCTGCGGGGTCTGCTCGGACCCGGCGAGCGCAAGAGCCTGCAGCCGATGGCCGCCCGGCTTGGCTTGGGCGGCCACGACCAGCTGCAGCACTTCATCGCCAGCCCCGCCTGGGATGATGCGCCGCTGTGGTCGGTGCTGGCGCAGCAGGCCGACAAGCTGGTCGGCGGTCCGCAGGCTTGGCTGGTGATCGATGACACGGCGCTGCCTAAGAAAGGCACGATGTCAGTCGGCGTGCTGCCGCAGTACTGCGGCCAACTCGGCAAGAAGGCCAATTGCCAATCGCTGGTGTCGCTCACCCTGGCACAGGGCGAGGTGCCTGTTCCGGTCGGTCTACGGCTGTTCCTGCCGGAGAAGTGGACCGATGACCCTGCACGCTGTGCCCAGGCAGGCGTGCCGGAGGCGGCGATGGCGCCGCGAACCAAGGCCGAAATCGCACTGGACGAACTCGACCGGCTGAGGGCGGCGGGCGTGCGGTTCGGCACTGTGCTGGCCGATGCGGGCTATGGCGCAAGTGCGGCGTTCCGGCAGGGCCTGGATGCTCGGGATCTGCGCTGGGCGGTGGGCATCCCGCGCAACCAGAAGGTCTACAGCGCCGCCGTGCAGCTGGTGCCGGCCGCAGGGACGGGCTCGTAAGCCAGTGCCGAACGAAGAGCCAGCAGAGGCGGAGAGGGTGTTGGCCTCGCAAACCTGGCGCCGCATCGCCTGGCGGCAGGGTACCAAGGGCGCATTGGCGGCCCGGTTCGCCGCGGCGCGCATCCGGGTGGGCGACGGCGCGGTTTGGGGCAACAACCGGCATCTGCCGGGTGATGAAGCCTGGCTGGTCGGCGAATGGCGCTCTAGCGGCGAGCGGAAGTACTATCTGAGCAACCTGTCCGCCGACACACCGCTGCGGGCGCTGGCGGCCACCATCAAAGGACGCTGGATCTGCGAACAGGCGCACCAGCAGCTGAAGCAGGAACTCGGGCTCGGCCACTTCGAGGGACGGTCCTGGACAGGCCTGCACCGACACGCGTTGATGAGCTGCATCGCCTGTGCCTACCTGCAGCACCTCCGCCTCGCCGCGCACCGCCGGACGAGGCGGGGGGAAAATGCGGCCCCCAATGCCGGGCCCGCCACCCTCACCAAGCCTGCCCGCCGTGCGACGCGCCATTCTCGACCGCCTGTTCAGCCATCTCGTCACGCCGATCCGATGTCCGCACTGCCGACGCAGGTTCCTGTCACCTCATCATAAAATGCCCAGGTAGTGCTAAGAGCCTATCCCGGTAGGGCGTGACGCCATGTGATGATGCCGCAGGCGAGGTGAAGCGGGGCGAGATAGTTGGCGGGCGTCTTGGTCCATCGGATCAGGATGGAGCGGAAGCGGTTGAGCCAGGAGTGTGTGCGCTCTACCACCCAGCGCCTTGCCTTGGCCTTGGCTTTGGCCTGTCGCCTGGCCCTGATCTCCTCGCCACGTGTGCGCAGGTGCAGGGTGAAGCCGAACTCCTCGGCCAAGGCGCGGGGCTCATCATAGTCGAAGCCCTTGTCGAGGCAGAGGTGCTGGGGATGGCGGCGCGTCGGCTTGGGTCGCCTGATCGGGATCGCCTCAAGCGTGGACCGCATCAGCTTGTGGTCGTTGCGGTTGGCGCCCTCGATCACTGCACCCAGAGGGACGCCGCGTCCGTCGATCAGCACCGATCGCTTGACTCCGCGCTTGCCGCGATCCGTTGGGTTGGGCCCGGTTTTTCCCCCCACCCAACGGCGCCTTGCCCATGGCGCCGTCGAGTGCGAACCAACTCCAGTCGATGCCGCGAAGCCCGTCATAGGCCAGCAATCCCTTGCGCCAGAACGCCTCGAACACTCCGGCCTTCGTCCATTCCTGAAAGCGCCGGTGCGCCGAGGAAGACGAGCAGAGCCTCGTCTCGCGGAGCGCATTCCACTGGCAGCCTGTCCGCAGCACAAAGAAAATGGCGTCCATCGCCGCCCGGTCCGGCACCCGCGGGTTGTGGCAGCCCAGCGGGTGCCTGGGCCGGGGTGGCAGGAGCGGCTCCATCTCAGCCCAGAGCGCGTCCGGCAGCCGCCAGCCATCATTCTGAACGCGCCGTTTCGGCACCCTCCGCACAGATCTCCTGGTCATGAACCATGAGTTAGGAAGCCCAGGATCCAGCGTCTAGTGGGATAGGTTCTTAGGCCTGATGGCCACTCAGGATGGTGTCCATACGAAAGCATTATAGGCCATCAGCAGTTTTTTTGTTCTGTTCTGCATGGAGGAGCATCGCTACCGCACAAAACAGATTGGGCCACGATAGCCTGCTTGGAAGGAGAACGTCCGATCGTACTGTGCCGTATCCTCGCACCATCTGGCAGCGTGCCTGCATGACCCGCTCCTGCAGCTTCCTCAGCGGGTCTCTGGGAAAGCAGGCTGTGGCCACCAGGACGAACGGCATGATCTGCGCCGTGCCATTCATGCTCACCATCGGCAGGAACTCGCCTCCACGGCTTAGTCAGGGCTGATCGTCATATGCAGCAGCATCCAAGGAGGTACATCATGCCGTTATCTCCAGCGCCGCACTCCCGGTTCGGAGCCTACGCTGTCATCGCTGCCGTGCTGTGCGGTGCCACTGCGGCTTTCGCCTATACTGCAGGATGGATCTCGCCTGATCGCCTCACGCGAGAGAGGGTGGTGGACGGTCTGAGCCCTCCGGGAGGGCCTGCGCTGGGCCACCGGCGCAATCACGTGAAGGGCATCTGCTTCACCGGAACCTTTGAGGCCAACGGCGCTGGAACGGCCCTCTCCCGCGCGTCTCTGCTTGCAACCGGTTCCTACCCGGTCATTGGCCGCTTCAATCTCGCCACGGCCGACATCTCGCAGCCCGACGCCAAGTCACGCGTACGGGGCCTGAGCCTGCAGATCCTCGCGCCCGACGGGTCGGAGTGGCGGACCGCCATGATCACCGCGCCCGTTTTTCCGGTCTCAACGCCGGAAGCGTTCTACGCCTTGCAGCAGGCCTCGGCGAGCAAGCAGCCGGACGCCATGCGTGCCTTCGCTGCGGCGCATCCGGAGATCGCCCGCTTTGGCGCCTGGGCCAGCAGCGCACCATGGACGGGGAGCTATGCCGAGGAGCGCTACAACAGCCTCAACGCCTTCACCTTCACCAGCGCTGACGGTCAGGATCATGCCGTGCGTTGGTCCATGCTACCGGAGGCGCAGGCCGTCTCCGTTCCACCAGCCCAGCTTGCCACCCGCGCGCCGGACTTTCTGGAGCAGGACATCAAGACCCGCCTCGCCGCCGGCCCGGTGCGCTGGACCATGGTGGTGACCGTCGCCGAGCCCGGCGACCCTGTGGCGGACCCCAGCCAATCCTGGCCAGAGGACCGCCGCACCGTTGATATCGGCACCCTCATGGTGCGGGCGCTGCAGGAGGAAGCGGACGGCCCCTGCCGCGACGTGAACTACGATCCCACCGTGCTGCCCAGCGGCATGATCACCTCGGCCGATCCCTTTCCGGCCGCACGGTCCTCCGCCTATGCCCTGTCCTACCGCCGCCGTGCGGCGGAGGCCGCCCAGTATCCCCGCACTGCCCCGGGAGCCCGCCCATGACCCCCGCACGCTTCAGCCCACTGCAGCGCCTGTTTCACTGGGTCATGGCAGCCTGCATCCTGGCGATGCTCTTCATCGGCGTGGGCATGGTCTCGACCATCTCGACCCGCTACCTGACGCTGCTCTCCATCCACAAGCCGCTTGGCATCGCAATCCTTGTTCTCGCCTTGCTGCGCCTCGTCCTGCGCCTGCGTCGCGGCGCTCCGTCCCTCCCAGATGACCTGCCGGAGCCGATGAAGCTCGCGGCCCACCTCTCCCACGTTGCCCTCTATGCACTCATGATCGCGATGCCCCTGCTGGGCTGGGCGATGCTCTCGGCCGAAGGCGTCCCCGTGTTGCTCTCCAGCAGCGTGCGCTTGCCGCCCATCGCGCCGCAAGGGCTGGAACTATACGCCCTGTTTCGGAGCGCACATGGTTACCTCGCCTATGCTTTCTTTGCCGTCATCCTGCTACACCTGGGTGCGGCGCTTTATCACGCGATGATACGCCGCGACCGGGTCTTCGGGACGATGGCGCCGGTTCCGATGCGGAACCGCACTGCGGATACACCCGGCCGAACCATAGAATCGGCGCACAACGTCTGATCGGGCGATTGCGGTCGATCTAGGATCAGGATCCATTGATCTGGAAGAGGACGGTGGTCGCGAGGCAGACATTGGACACAAAGGTATAGGCGCAACGGTCATAGCGCATGGCGATACGGCGCCACTCCTTGAGTTTGCTGAACATGTTGCGGCTGGAGGAGGCAATGGTGGCCTACGAGGCCTGCCTGACAGTTGCCGCATACGTGTGGCCGGAGGAATGGGCGCAAGAGATGCGCAACTGTAGTATGATCGCCTGCGAGGAAATCGGTCGGCGCAAAGGCTGATAACGCCGGGTGCAGCGGGTCTGCTTCTGGCGCACCGTCTCGGCATATGGATGCCCGAGACGGTGCGCGGCCGCCGCGCGAGCTGCTGTTGGTCAGCAATATTCCTGACCAAGCGACGCTAAACCGCATTTGCGGCAACGGTCGATCAAGAGCCTGATGAGCACCGCAGTCCGGTGCTTATCGCGCTAAGGCAGGCTCAGGAGCGGCAGAAACTGGCCGGAAGCCGAATGACGTCTTGCGGGACGTTAAGGGTGGAAGCAGACCTCCGCCGCGTTTCGGGCTCCTGCGGTATGGCTGCTGGACGCTTCCAGCACCTCATCTTCGGCCTGCTGGGCCTAAAAAGAGGCGGAAGAAAAGGTGACGGACGAGGACCTGCGCTTCCTGCTCGCCGAGGCCGAACGTCACAGCACCATCGAGACCGCCGAGCGCCGGATGATTTCCGCGTGCTGCGGCTTGGTGACCGCGCCGTGCGGGGTGTCACGACACCGCGCGGCGAGGTGGACTGGATCGATGACGCGGCGGGTGACCAGGCAACCTGGACATGACGCTCCGCCGTCCTGGCGCCGGGCCTGTTCCGCCCATCGTTCAGCCCCCGGTGGCCTGAACCCTGGAATGCCGGTGGGTCATCCCGCCGGAGAGGGCAGGCGTTCCGAACAGCCGGTCAGGCTGATGAAGGGCGCTGTGCCGCCCTCCCGGTCATAGAGAACCCTGACCGTCGCCAGGTTGATGGCGGCGGTCAGGCCCCTGCCAAGCCGCAGGGTCTCGCTCCCATACGGGCCAAGAAAGCCCCGCATGGGATGCTCAAGCGGCAGGCTCACCCCATCCGGCCATGAGCCGACCGTCAGGGTCCAGCCGAGGGTCCGGCTGGTCAGGTTGCGGAGGTGGGCGCGGTATTCATAGGCATTCGCCCTGAGCATCACAGCGTAGACAAAGCCCACCAGAACCCTTCCGGAGCAGGTGGCATCCTTATCCCGTGCCTGGACGGGGAGGGGAGCCTGTCAATCGGCACTGAATTGGGACCCCAGATCGGCACGCAAAAGGGACCCTCTTGTGAGGTGTGTTGAGGAGGCGTTCAGGCGCGGTTCTTGAATCGCCAACTGTCGTTGCCGGTCTCGACGATGTCGCAGTGGTGAGTGAGGCGGTCGAGCAAGGCGGTGGTCATCTTGGCGTCCCCAAAGACGCTGGGCCATTCACCAAAAGCGAGGTTGGTGGTGACGATGACCGAGGTCTGCTCGTAGAGACGGCTGACAAGGTGGAACAGCAACTGCCCGCCGGACTGGGCGAATGGCAGATAGCCAAGCTCGTCGAGGACAACGAAATCCAGGCGGCAGAGATGATCGGCGATGCGCCCTTGTCGTCCGGCCCGGGTCTCGGCCTCGAGGCGGTTCACCAGGTCCACCACGTTGTAGAACCGTCCGCGCGCTCCATCGCGGATGCAGGCTCGGGCAATGGCGATAGCCAAATGGGTTTTGCCCGTGCCGGTGCCACCGACGAGCACCACGTTGCGCTGCTGGGCCAGGAACCCGCCACCCGCGAGATCACGGACCAGAGCCTCGTTAACCGGGGTACCGTCGAACCCGAACTCGTCCAAGTCCTTGGCCAGCGGCAGCTTGGCGGTGGTGATCTGGTACTTGATCGAGCGCGCCTGCTTCTCGGCGATCTCGGCCGAGACAAAGTCGCCGATAACCTGCTGTGGCTCATGCTGGCGTTTGACGGCGGTCGTGATGATGGCGTCAAACGCGGCGCGCATGCCGTAGAGCTTCAGCTCGCCCATGGTGGCGAGGATAGCGGTGCGTTCCATCAGGGTCCTCTCCTCAGGCTGTCGTAGCGGGTGCAGTCGGCCAGTGGCGCATGCCGCAGCCGGAGCGCCTCCGGGGTCAGGATGGTCACCGGCGGCGGTGGCTCGCGCTGGCGGGCGAGGATGTTGAGGATAACGTCGGCCGAGTGGACGCCCTCGCGCAGCGCCTCGCTGCAAGCGGCCTCAACCGCAGCCAGACCGTCGTCCAACACCCTGGTCAGGATCTCCACCATCTGCCGGTCGCCATCGGTGGCTGTGGCCAGCTTGCGGCGGACCCGTTCCAGTGCACTGGGGAGCAGCCAGTCCTTGAACGGTGCCTCGTTGCGCAGCGCTCCAGGTTTGCGCGCCAGCACGGGCACGTAGTGCCAGGGGTCGAACACCGTCTGGTCCCGGCCGAACACGCGCCGGTGCTCGCCCACCACCCGGCCGTCCTGGCGCAGCTCGATCCGCTCGGCATAGGCCCGGATCTCGACCGGCCGCCCCACCGCGCTCGCCATCACCGAGTACTTGTTGTTGTCGAACCGCACCAGGCAGGTCTTGGATACCGCGGCAGGCACGGCATGGAACCCGTCGAACCGCCCAGCGTAAGGCACCAGTGTAGCTGCCGCTGTGAAACTGACCCGGGCGCCGATTGAAAGCTGACCCATGCCTAAGGTGGTCCTGTCGTGGTGACGGGGGCCTGGATGGTAGGGGGAGAGGCGGCCTTGGAGATCAGGGTGTTGGCCAAGCATGGTCTGGGCGTGCGCGAGATCGCGCGGCAGGTCGGGGTGTCGCGCAACACGGTGCGGCGCTACCTGCGGGAGCCAGAGGCAGGTCGCTACCGCAGCCGGGCGCCGCGGCCCGGCAAACTGGCGGCGTTCGAAGGGTATGTCGTGTCGCGGGTCGCCTCGGCTTTGCCGGAGCAGCTGGCGGCGAGCGTGCTGCTGCGAGAGCTGCGCGAGCGCGGCTACGTCGGTGGCTACACCGTCCTCAAGGATTTCGTGCAGCGCCTGCGGCCCGTGGTGATGCCAGAGCCGGTGATGCGGTTCGAGACGGCGCCCGGCGAGCAGATGCAGGTGGATTGGGCCTCGCTGCGACGTGGAGCGGATCGGCTGTCGGTGTTCGTGGCGACGCTGGGCTGGAGCCGAGCGGCCTATGTGGAATTCGTCACCGACGAACGGCTGGAGACCCTGCTGGCCGCCCATGAGCGGGCCTTCCTGGCCTTTGGTGGCGTGCCGCGGGTGGTGCTCTACGACAACATGCGCAGCGTAGTGCTGCAGCGGGTCTGCTACGGCCCTGGCCTGCACCGCTACCACCCGACCTTCCTTGACTTTGCCCGCCATTGTGGCCTGCGGCCGCGGCTGTGCCAGCCTTACCGGCCATGCACGAAAGGCAAGGTGGAGCGCTTTATCCGCTACCTGCGCGGCAGCTTCTGGGTGCCGCTGGCGAGCCGGATGGCGGCAGAGGGCGTGGTGGTGGACCGGGCGGCCGCGAACCTGGCGGCGGGGCGCTGGCTGCGCGAGGTGGCCAATGCCCGCGTGCATGCGACCACCGGCGCGGTGCCTGCGGAGCGGCTGGAGCAGGAACGCGCGGCACTGCAGCCGGTACCACCTCCTTATCGTGGCCTGGTATCACACGCCGCAGCCTTGCGGGCACCTGCCATGCGGCCGATTGTCGGGCTGCAGCATCCGCTGGCGGTCTATGACGCGCTGCTCGCCCCGGCGGGCTTGGCATGAGCAACACCCAGCACGCCCGGATCGTCGAACTCTGTACCGAGTTGCGTCTGACGGCGGTACCCGACCTCTACGGCGCGGCGGCGCAGGCCGCAGCGGCAGGCGATGCCTCGTTCAGCGACTTCCTCGAGGAGACCTTGAAGGGTGAGCGCGAGGTGCGCCGGGGTCGGGCGCGGGAGATGTTCGCCCGCACCGCCGGGTTCCCTGCGGTCAAAACGCTGGATGGCTACGATTTCGGCTTTGCTACCGGCGCGCCGCGCCAGCAAATCCAGGAACTGGCCAGCCTGGCCTTCATCGAGCGGCGGGAGAACGTGGTCCTGCTCGGGCCCTCAGGCGTGGGCAAAACCCACCTGGCGATCGCGCTCGGCTACCTGGCAACACAGCGGGGCTGGAAGGTGCGGTTCACCACCGCGGCCGACCTGGTGATGCTGCTGGAGACTGCGCAGCGGCAGGGGCGCTTGAAGGAGGTGCTGCACCGGGCGGTGAATACCTACCGCCTGCTGGTGATCGACGAGATCGGCTACCTGCCGATGGGTCGCGAGCAGGCGAACCTGTTCTTTCAGGTGGTGACCCGGCGCTACGAGCGCGGCGCCATGGTGCTGACCTCGAACCTCACGTTCGGCAGCTGGGATCAGGCTTTCGCGGGCGAGACGGTGCTGACGGCGGCCATGCTGGACCGGCTGCTGCATCATGCCACCGTGGTGCAGATCAGCGGCGAGAGCTACCGCCTGAAGGAGGGAGTGTCAGAAATTTCGTGTGCGGCGGAGCGGTTAAACACGCTCAGGCCATGGCGCGGGTGAAGCGTTCGCCGAACAGGACGGCGAACTGAGCCTTGGCCATGGACCATTCCCGCGGCGGCATGGTCCACTCCTTCTCCGCCCGGTGCAAGACCAGATACAGAAGCTTCAGGGCAGCCTCATCCGTGGGGAAGTGCCCTCGGCCTCGGACCGCCCGGCGCAGCTTTGAGTTCAGCGCCTCGATGGCATTCGTGGTGTAGAGAAACCGCCGGATCTCGATGCTGAACGCGTAGAACGGCACCACCTCGGTCCAGGCACGGCGCCAGCTCTGGCCAATGGCGGGGTACTTCTGGCCCCAGAAGCCCGCTTCGAAAGCGGCCAGGGCCGCCTCGGCGGCTGTGGCGTCCACTGCCTGGTAGATGGCCTTCAGCGCCGCGGCCACCGCCTTGCGGTCCTTGTAGGCGACGAAGTCCAGGCTCTGCCGCAAGAGGTGGACAATGCAGGTCTGCACCACCGCTTCCGGGAACACCGCCACGATCGCTTCGGGAAAGCCCTTCAGCCCGTCCACCACGGCCAGCAGCAGGTCCTCGACACCCCGGCCGCGCAGCTCGTTCATCACCCGGAGCCAGAACTTCGCGCCCTCATTCTGCTCCAGCCACAGGCCCAGGATCTCCTTGCCGCCGTCGGCCCGGACGCCGAGCGCGATGTGCACGGCCTTGTTGCGTACCAGCCCTTCGTCCCGGATCTTCACCCGCAGCGCATCAAAGAACACCACTGGATAACGGGCTCCAGCGGCCGGTTCTGCCAGGCGGCAATCTCATCAAGCACGGCATCCGTCACAGCGCTGATCAGGTCCGGCGAGACGTCGATGCCGTAGAGTTCGCGCAGGTGACCCACGATCTCCCGCGCGCTCATGCCACGGGCGTACATGGAGATGACTTTGTCATCGAAGCCGGGAAGCGCCGCTGATACTTGGCGATCAGTTGTGGATCGAAGCTCGCCTGCCGGTCCCGCGGGATCTCCAGCGCCAGCTTGCCGCTGTCGGTCACCACCGACTTCTGACCATAGCCGTTGCGGCTGTTGCCCTCGCCACCCTCTCCGGCAAGGTGGTGGTCCATCTCGGCGTTCAACGCCCGCTCGGCGAACGCCTTTTTCAGCTCATCCAGCAGGCCGCCCTGCTCGAAGGCTGATCGGGCATCGGCACCGGCCAACAACTGGTCCAGGATCGCATCCGGAATCCGCGGCTCTTTCCGTCGGGCCATGGGAGGTCTCCTTTGTCCCCACTATGCCCCGCCGCACACGAAATTTCTGACACTCCCCCTGAAGGACAAGCGCCGGGCCGGGGTCATGGCCAAACCGAAGCAGGCGGAATGAGAAACACGACCTGGATGGGGCTCGCCCTCACGCAGGCAACAAACACATGAGTCAGGTTTCAACCGGCACATCAACCCAAAGTGGGTCAGTTTTCAAACGGCATTGACACCAGGCTTGGCCGCTCTGCCTCGAACGCCTCCCAGACGGTCCGCTCCCTCTGCTCCGGATGCCGATTGGCCCGGGCATGGGACACGCACCGCTCCAGCAGGAGGGCGTTCAACTCCTCGTAACTCCTCACCCGCAGCCGCGGCGTAAAGAACCGCTCCCGCACCAGCCCGACCTGGTTCTCGACCTGACCTTTCTCCCAGCCCGAGGCCGGAGTGCAGGCCACCGGCTCGACCAGGTAGTGGCTGCACATGCGCAGGAAACGCCGGTTGTAGGCGCGATCCCGTCCCACCAGGATCGCGTCCACCACCGTGCGCATGTTGTCGTAGATGCCCCGCGTGCAGGTACCGCGAAAGAAGGCAAACGCCCGGTCATGAGCGTCAAACACCATCTCTTGCGTCTCGCGCGGATAAGCGCGGACGAACAGCATCCGGCTGTGGCACAGCCTCACATGCGCGACTTTGACGGTCACTGTCGTGCCGCCGATCAGCACGACCTCGTGGCTCCAATCGAACTGGTATGCCTCGCCCGGCGCGAAGCTCAGCGGCACGAAGGCTGCTGCCACCGCCGTCGCCCGTGACGCCTGCCACCCCCGCGCATGTCGCCGGACCGCGTCGTAGCCGCCCTCGTAACCCAGCTCACGTAGCGTCTCGTAGACCCGCACCAGCGTCAGCCGCTCGCGCCGCGGCCGCGCCTCGTTCGCCTCCAGCAGGCGCTCCAGCTCGGCCTGCCACGGCCCCAGCTTGGGCTGCGGCTGCCGCGCCCGGCTGTAGCGGAATTCCGTCTCCCCGGACCGCAGAACCTTCCGGACCACCTTTCGCGAAATCCCGAGCTCGCGACAGATCGCCTTGATCGACTTGCCCTGCACCCGGTGCAGGCGCCGGATCTTTGCCACTGTCTCCACGACCAGCGTCCCAGCTCTGGCTCCCGATCATCCCGGAAACCACTGTTAACCCCGCCGTCAGTGGGGTCCCGTTTGGACGCCGATCACCCCTCCAACAGGGTTTCTATTCCATGCCGATCCACACGCTGCCGTCCGACGGGTTAGATCCTGCGCCGTCTGTGGCAGGTGATCGCGAAGGCGCCAACTCGTCGGCCGCTAGCCATGCGAAAGGCCATGTCCGGTGGAGTAAGCCTCTGATACGATGCTGCAGCAAAACCATCAGTTGAATGAGAAGACGTCCATGACCCTCACGCCGCTCAGCCTCGATGACTTGGACCAGGTGGTGGGGGGCGTCTTCCGGCAAGGCACAGCCGGCCATGACACCGTTGAGGGGAGCAGCGAGGCCGACGTGATCTTTGGTGGGGCTGGCAACGACATGATCTCCACAGGCGCTGGCAACGACCAGGCCTATGGCGAAGCGGGGAATGACTTCATCCACACCGGCGCTGGCAACGATCTCGCTTTCGGGGGCGACGGCAACGACACCCTGAACGGCGGGGCTGGCGCGGATCAGCTGCATGGCGAGGCTGGGAACGACTTCCTGGACGGCGGCGCCGGCGATCGCGCAGCCGACCTGGCCTTTGGCGGCGCGGGCAATGACACCTACATTTGGGCGCCCGGCGACGGCAACGACATGTTCCATGGTGGCGCAGGGCACGACACGCTGAACGTGCTGGGCATGAGCCGGCAGGACCTGGAGCGCGCCTTGACGCTGGATGGCCAGACCGCGCTGCAGATGCAGGTGAACGACAACGTGGTGACCTTTACGGATGCCCACGGGCAGCCGGCCACCTTCGGTGGTGTCATCAACTACGGCGGCGAAACGTTGCGCTTCACGGAGGTCGAGCAGATCCGCCTCGGCTGACCGGCACCAGGCCAGGCCAGCCCGTGGTGACGTCCGCCGGGCCGCCGCCTGTCGGGCAGCCCGTCAGCACCAGAGGAGCGGCGGCGGCCTTCCTGGCGGGATGGCCGCCGCTTGCACCCGCGCAGGCGCAGCCCTGGCCGCTCATTCAGCCACGGGTAGGAAGTCGCTCCTAGTGTCCTGATTCTGTAGTTCCTCCGATCTTCTGGGTGCGCTGGCAGAAGCGCTGTATGGCACCGAGGATGTCGTCGGCGGACTTGGTCCAGCGGAACGGTCTGGGATCGACGTTATGGGCTTCGATGAAGGCACGGATGTCGCGCTCGAGCGCCTGGGTGGAACGATGGATGCCGCGCCGGATCTGCTTGTCGGTGATGAGGGCGAAGAAGCGTTCGACCTGGTTGATCCAGGAGGCGCCGGTGGGCGTGAAATGGACATGCCAGCGCGGGCGCTTGAGCAGCCAGTCGCGGATCGGCTTGGTCTTGTGGGTGGCGTAGTTGTCCATCACGAGATGGACGTCGAGATCCTGGGGCACGGCTTTCTCCACCTGATCCAGGAACTTCCGGAACTCGGTGGAGCGGTGCTTAGGGTAGCAGTGGCCGATCACTGTCCCGGTCGCGATGTCGAGCGCTGCGAACAGCGAGGTAGTGCCGTGGCGGGTATAGTCGTGCGTGCGCCGCTCCGCCTGGCCGGGACGCATCGGCAGCAGGGGCTGGGTGCGGTCGAGCGCCTGGATCTGGGACTTCTCATCCACGCACAGCACCAGCGCGCGGTCCGGCGGTGCCAGGTAGAGCCCGACGATGTCGCGCACCTTCTCGACAAAGAGCGGGTCATTGGAGAGCTTGAAGGTCTCGCTCCGGTGCGGCTGCAGCCCGAAGGCCCGCCAGATGCGGTGGATGGTCGATGGCGCATACCCGACGGTCCGGGCCATGGAGCGCAGCGACCAATGCGTCGCACCTGGCGGCGTTGTTTCCAGCGTCAGCCGGATGGTATCGGCGATCGCGTCATCGCCGATCGTGCGCGGCGTGCCTGGTCTGGGCTCATCGAGCAACCCGTCCAGGCGATGCACGGCGAAGCGCCGACGCCACTTTGAAACCGTGTTGGCGTCCGCGCCGACCTCAGCGCTGATCGCCTTGTTCTCCAGACCCGCGGCGGCGGCCAACACAATGCGGGCCCGGCGCGCCATCGCCTGTCCGGTCTTGTGAGCCCGAGCCAGGAATTCCAGTTCCCGACGTTCGGCCTCACTCAGCCTAATCGTCACCGCCGGTTTGCCCATCGCGGCTCTCCCTACGATTACCTGCATGATCGTAGGAATTTCGCGATCAGGATACTAGGTTGAAAGTGGCGCTAAAACTGATTGCGGCAACGGGCGACCAGTAACCCGGCAGGCGCGCCAGCCTGGGCTTATCAGCCTGGGGCAGGCTCAAGCCGATGCTACAGATGGGTGCCGGGACGACCTCAGCGCACTCCGGAATAGCCCCGCAGCCGCGCGTAGGCTGCCCGCTGCTCCGGCTCGAGCGCGTCACGCATGGCGATGTGCGTCACGAGATGCACCTCGCGGAGCCTGCCGTTCAGGGCACCAATGGAGGTGGTCAGCGCCGCCAGTTTTCCTGTCTCAGCTGCCCCGCTCGCGAACAACTGGTCCAATTCACCTTCGAGTGCGACGATCCGGGCACCGAGGATGCGTGCCTCCCCGGCCATGCGGTCGCGGAGAGCTTCCGCCGTCCTGCGTTGCTCGGGCGTCAGGCTCAGGGCATCAGCATGCTCCAGCACGTGCATGGGCCCCGGGTAGCCGTTCAGTTCGGCCGCGAGGCCAAAGCCCATGCCGCGCCCGGCCAGCAGGGCCGCCACGCTCTCCTCGGAGAGGGCTTTGACGCGTCGCCCCTCTAATGCGGCGTAGGGCTGGGGCAAAGCACCGCCTCGCGCGGCACCATGGTGCGGATGTCCCCCTTGCGCCCCTGTGTGCTGGGCCAAGACGGGCAAAGCGAGGGCCATGCCCAAGGCGACGATTGGAAGGGCAGCAGAGAGGGTCATTGGGGACGGGTAGCGCGGAGGAGGCCCCACCTGCTATGACCGCAGTCATATGGATACCGATCTTCTCCGAGCGCTTCCTCCCGGCCGCGACCGCCACCTGGCGCGTGGTGAGGTGTTGTTCCGGGCAGGCGACGTAGCCCTCGGCCTCGTTCTCGTGCAGGAGGGCGTGCTGGAGCTGGCTCGCATCTCGCCTGAAGGGCGCCGCCTTGTCTTGCACCGCGCCGGAGCGGGCAGCACCTTCGCCGAAGCGAGCCTCTTCGAGAGCCACCATCACTGCGACGCCCTCGCCGCCGTCCCGAGCCTCGTGACGATCCATTCAGCCGCCGAGATGAGGCGTGCCGCCGAGGCCGACCCGAGCCTGGGTTGGCGTGTCGCCGCCCATCTCGCCGCCACGCTTATCGCCGAGCGGGCACGGGCCGAGCGCCTTGCGCTGCCACATGCTGCCGATCGGCTGCTTGACGTGCTGCACGCGCTGCCGCCCGAGCCAGACGGCACCCGCCGCCTTGGGCGCTCCTGGAAATCGCTCGCCGCCGAACTCGGCCTCTCCCACGAGGCAACCTACCGCGCTCTCGCCCGTCTCGAGCGGGCTGGCCTGCTGCAGCGCGAGAGTGGCGACCGCCTGCGGCTTCCCGCAGCGGCCGCGGCATGACGCCGGCTCGCCCGACCGCCGCGGGTGAGGTCTGCGGCGCCTTCGGTGATCTCGGCACCCTGCTGCCGATCCTGCTCACGCTCACCCTCACAGGGGCGGTGGCCTGGGCGGCGCGTGCCGTGCCCCGCTCGGCGATCTTCGGCCTCCAGATCGGGGTTGGCGCCACAATGGCCTGGATCGGGGTCGGGTTGGCGTGGAGCGGCCCGCTCGCCGCAGGCATGGCGCTGGGTGTCTTGCTGGGCATTCCACGCTTCGCTCCGAGGCTGCCTGCTGTACCGCTGGCCCTTCTATGCGCCTTCGCCGCCGATCTCCTCGCGGGCGCTGCGCTCCCGCCGCTGCCCATGCCTGCCCTCACACTGCCCCATGTCGTGCTGCCGGGAAGCCTGGAGGAAGCCTGGCGGGGGTTGGTCGTCGGCGCGCTGCCGCAACTCCCGCTCACCCTCGCCAATGCCGTGCTGCTGCCTGCCTTGCTGGTGCGGGAGATGTTTCCCGCCAAAGCGGCCGTGCGCGCCTCAGAGCGGCGGCTCGGCATCGTGACCGGCGTGGCGAACACGGTGCTCGCCCCGCTTGGAGCGCTGCCGATGTGCCACGGCGCGGGCGGCCTGATGGCACAATATCGCTTCGGTGCGCGTACCGGGTGGGCACCGGCGCTGCTGGGTGCGACCCTGCTCGCTCTCGGTCTCCTCTTCGCGGACGATGCCGCTCACCTGCTCGGCGCCGTTCCTACAGGTGCCCTCGGGATGCTGCTGATCGTCGCAGGCTCGGATCTGGCGTTATCACGGCGGCTGCGAGAGGTGCGCGTCGATTGCCGCCCCACGATTGCCGCCGCAGCGGTCGCCACCTTTGTCCTCAACCCGGCCTTCGGGCTTGCCGCGGGATGGCTCATAGAGGGGGCGAGGTCCATGCTGCGCCTGGAACCCCGCAGCGTCGACGAGAGGTGAGCGACTCTCTGTCCCACAGTTGCATCAATGCTTCTGCTCGTAACCGGAGCTGTCGAGGGCGCTGCTGGGATCAGACTGCCAGAGGCCACGGCCTGCTGAGCATGAGGTCACGGCAGATCAGCAAAGCGGCGGCTCAGGAAGCTGGAGCCGGACAGGCCAAAGCGCCACAGTGTCTCGGTCCCCCGGGTGATCCCGATGCGCGGTCCGCAGGTGACCGGCATCTCCCGGTCGGCCGCGAGGATCGAGAAGGGGGCTTCATCCAAAGGCTGACCGTCCAAAGCGCCGGTGATGCCGAGAGCCTGGCTCAGGCGGCCCGGGCCACTGCAGAGCAGCTTCAACGCTGCAACTCCGCGTCGCCGCTGCATGGTCTCGAGGCCGGCCGTCGGCTCCAGAGCCCTGATGAGCACCGCGCTGCCGAGCGGCTCGGCGCCACAGACGAAGTTGAGGCACCAGTGCAGCCCGTAGGACCGGTAGACATACGCATGGCCCGGCGGGCCGAACATCGACGCATTCCGCGGGGTCCGCCCGGCATAGCTGTGAGAGGCCGGGTCCTCATGATCGTAGGCCTCCGTCTCGACGATCAAGCCCCCGGTCCCATGGACCAGCAAGGTGGCTCCGATCAGATCCTGCGCTACCTCGGCTGCAGGACGGGCAAAGAAGGCACAGGAAACGGGCCCCAAGCTCAGTTTACCTCTTTGTCCGCGCGAAGAAGGTTCCTACTGCACGGTGGATCTGACCTGACCCTGAGATGTCTATCAAGTGGAGGTAGAGTCCCCACCACTGCCTATCACTACCTGGGCATTTTATGATGAGGTGACAGGAACCTGCGTCGGCAGTGCGGACATCGGATCGGCGTGACGAGATGGCTGAACAGGCGGTCGAGAATGGCGCGTCGCACGGCGGGCAGGCTTGGTGAGGGTGGCGGGCCCGGCATTGGGGGCCGCATTTTCCCCCCGCCTCGTCCGGCGGTGCGCGGCGAGGCGGAGGTGCTGCAGGTAGGCACAGGCGATGCAGCTCATCAACGCGTGTCGGTGCAGGCCTGTCCAGGACCGTCCCTCGAAGTGGCCGAGCCCGAGTTCCTGCTTCAGCTGCTGGTGCGCCTGTTCGCAGATCCAGCGTCCTTTGATGGTGGCCGCCAGCGCCCGCAGCGGTGTGTCGGCGGACAGGTTGCTCAGATAGTACTTCCGCTCGCCGCTAGAGCGCCATTCGCCGACCAGCCAGGCTTCATCACCCGGCAGATGCCGGTTGTTGCCCCAAACCGCGCCGTCGCCCACCGGATGCGCGCCGCGGCGAACCGGGCCGCCAATGCGCCCTTGGTACCCTGCCGCCAGGCGATGCGGCGCCAGGTTTGCGAGGCCAACACCCTCTCCGCCTCTGCTGGCTCTTCGTTCGGCACTGGCTTACGAGCCCGTCCCTGCGGCGGCACCAGCTGCACGGCGGCGCTGTAGACCTTCTGGTTGCGCGGGATGCCCACCGCCCAGCGCAGATCCCGAGCATCCAGGCCCTGCCGGAACGCCGCACTTGCGCCATAGCCCGCATCGGCCAGCACAGTGCCGAACCGCACGCCCGCCGCCCTCAGCCGGTCGAGTTCGTCCAGTGCGATTTCGGCCTTGGTTCGCGGCGCCATCGCCGCCTCCGGCACGCCTGCCTGGGCACAGCGTGCAGGGTCATCGGTCCACTTCTCCGGCAGGAACAGCCGTAGACCGACCGGAACAGGCACCTCGCCCTGTGCCAGGGTGAGCGACACCAGCGATTGGCAATTGGCCTTCTTGCCGAGTTGGCCGCAGTACTGCGGCAGCACGCCGACTGACATCGTGCCTTTCTTAGGCAGCGCCGTGTCATCGATCACCAGCCAAGCCTGCGGACCGCCGACCAGCTTGTCGGCCTGCTGCGCCAGCACCGACCACAGCGGCGCATCATCCCAGGCGGGGCTGGCGATGAAGTGCTGCAGCTGGTCGTGGCCGCCCAAGCCAAGCCGGGCGGCCATCGGCTGCAGGCTCTTGCGCTCGCCGGGTCCGAGCAGACCCCGCAGGTAGAGCGGTGCCCAGGTGCGGCGGGTCTTGCGCCCCAGAACCTCCAGGAACGGCGCTAGCCAGCGATCCAGATCTGCTCCACCACCAAGGATGCTCGTCATCATCGTCGCCTCCAGCAGGAGGCGTCGCACACCATCAGATCATACGCAAACAAAATGCCCAGGTAGTGATAGGATCGGATTCCGTCACGCTGGACACAGACAGCACGACCTGAAGGCATCTTGTACAAGATGCCTTCAGGCCGTTTCCTCGCTTCCGGGACTACGTCCGAATATCGAGGCCCCAGCGGACTCCTCGCGGCAAGGGGATCCAGGCCGGCTCATCCGCGTGATACGGACCCGCAATCCGTCAAAATTCAGGTCATACTGGATCAGGTTCTCGATCAGGGAGAACGCGGTCTCGTCCCAGGTCCGCCAAGTGGCGCTCGTGTTCCTGATTACCAGCACACCGCGCTCGCGAGATCGTGAATGACCTCACGAGTGAAGATATCGCGGGTGACCGTCTCCTCCCCGGCATCCGCAAGGCGCTCAGCGGTCCACCGCATGAACTGCAGAATCTGATTCGGCGCGGAGTCGCCCTCGGTCAGGCGATGCTTCACCTCGACTTCCAGCCTCTGGCGCGCCCGCAGGACCGCCATCTCGAAGTCGCTTCGGTGCCCCTGCCCGCTGCTTTGCTCGATGCCAACCGCCTCGGCAAGCACCGCTGCGCAGCGATTGTACGTCCTTGACGACGCACCAATCGCATTGAGCGAGGGCTTGTCATTTCGGGCGGATCCGGCGGCATGCCCTTGGCCTGGAGACGCCACTCCGTGCCTCACTGGCGTGCGGACCCGTCCGCGTCAGGCTGCACGGGAGAGCACGCCGGAGAGCGGTCTGTCCGTCGTCTCTTCAAGAGCACAGTGACATCACCGGAACATGATCGTTTCTGTGCCCGTCGCTTCGGCGGCGAGTACAGGCCGCATCTTGTCCTTGTCCCCTTTTGTCCAAGACGTCTCGAAGGTCGGAGCCTGTCGACCACTCATAAGCTAAAGGCATCATTGCTTAGAAGCTTTTTGGCTTAAAGGCGATATAACTATCT
>NZ_CP061093.1 GCF_017654485.1 Roseomonas marmotae
CTTTTACTACAATTGCTTAATTCGGGTTCTTGTCGGCCTGGAGACGAGTCTCTGTCGGCGTCACGCCGAGCCATGGTCGGTGTCAGGACGAGTTTCTGTCTGCCAAAGGCCGAGGTTGCGTCGGCGTGGTGACGACAGGCTGAGGGGGCGTCGGCGTCACGACGAGTCCGTGCTGTGGATAACCCTGGCGTAACTCAGGCAAGACGGAGCCGGGCCAGATGTCGGCGTCACGACGAATCACGGTCGCCGTCACGACGAGAGGAGGCCCGAAAAGCTCGTCGCCACGCCGACATCCTGCAACCGGTGCTGGCATCGCGGGCATGCCTCCGCCACAAAGATCGGGTGCTCCCGGCCAGGGGCACAGGACGTGGCCAGAATGGCGGACCGATGGACGAGCAGCAGGCCTTCGAATTCGGACCGACCGACAGCCCCCTCGTGGGCAAGGTCAAGGGTGACCGCAATACCATGCGCTTCAACTTCTTCTCCCTGCGGCGGGAGAAGGAGACGGAGCTGCCACGCTACGACGACGGCAAGACCTGGATCGAGGTGGTTGGCACCAAGCACGGTGTCGCCTCGATCTGGGACAAGGAACTGCTGGTCTATTCCGCCTCACTCCTGGCCGACAAGATGAACCGGGGCGAGAAGCTGCAGCCCCGCATCACCTTCACCGCACATGACTTCTTCCTGACCACTGGCAGCTCACCAGGTGGCTCGGCTTACGAGCGGCTGGAGGAATCCCTGGCGCGGCTGAAATCCACCTTCATCCGCACCAATATTGAAACCGGTGGGGAAGGCGAGGATCGCGGCTTCGGCTGGCTCGACGAATACAAGATCCTCTACCGCCGCGGTAAGGACGGACAGAAGCACATGCGGGCGGTGGAGCTGACCCTCTGCTCCTGGCTGTTCCGCGCCATCGTGCAGGACAAACACTTCCTCACCTACAGTCCCAGGTATTTCGAGCTGCCGCCCGTCGCCAAGCGGCTCTACGAGATCGCGCGCAGCGGCCCGCCCGGCGGCTTCCGCATGAACCTGGCCAAGCTGCGCAATCGCGTCGGTACCAGCCAGGACCTGCGTCGCTTCAAGGCTGAACTCGCCGCCTATGCTACCCATAAACGCAGCCTTCCGGACTATGGTATCGCCCTGATCGACCCGCGCCTGCGCCGCGCGCTGGACAAAGGCTTCCCCAAGCCCAGCGGGCAGACGCCGCTGAAAGCCTGGATGGTGGCTTTCTATCCCACCAGCAATGTCACTTCGCTGGAGCCGCTGGAAGCCATGCCGATGCTGGAGGAAGACGAGCCTGAGGGGGAGCAGCCCCTCCTGCCGGCGACCTGACGTCCGGGCCGGGCCAGGGGGCGCTGCCTCCGCCCCCCCCTTGCAGGGTCCGGCTGGGAGCCCTCGAGGACCTCTGCGCCAGCCGCCGCGTCGCTCCACCGTCCTGGAGAGGCTATCCCCCTGCCAGGGAGGGCCTGGAGGAGGCGCCTCCGCCAGCCAGGGCATCCCTGGCAACCCCCACGGAGCCATCCCGCCGGAACACCGCTCCGTGGCGCATCAGGATCTGCTGAACCTTGGCCAGGGTGCGGCTGGTGACATTGCCCTCGCTCTCGATGCGGCTCAGCGTATTGACCGAGATGCCGGCCGCTCGCGACAGGTCGCGCAGCGTCAGCCCGACTGCCGCGCGGGCCATGCGGCACTGCGACGCGTTGATCAGCATGGCCATCAGGCTCAGCGCCCCGGCGTCAGGTTGATCTCGATTTCCCGCACCTCCAAGGTCGGCGAAGTGCCGATGCGCACACGCACCTGGCCGCCACGTGCCAGGCGGCGGATCTCCCGCAGGCAGGCATCCTGGATGCGCTGGGCGATGTCCTCTCCGAAATTCGCGGCACGGTCGCGGCTGACCTGCGCACGCAGCCGGGAGGCGGCCAGGCTGGCCGAGTTGCGGCGGTGATGAATCAGGCTGATGAGGGCGGCGGCCATGTCGATTTTCCGGGTTTGCGGCTGGGGGGTCAGGCGTGGCGGAACAGGCGGCGCAGCAATGCTGTCTCGGCCAGGGCAGACAGGAGGCCGGCACCCGTGGGCCGCCCCTCGCATGCCGCGGGCCGGGCCGGGCTGTTGCGGGTCTCGGCGAGGAAGCGGCCGGCGGCAGCACGGTAGGCGCGGCCGACCTCGGTTCCCGTCTCCAGGCTGACGGGACGGCCGGCATTGGAGGCGCGCAGCACCGTCGGGCTCTCCGGCACCACGCCCAGCAGCGGCATGGACAGGATGTCCTGGATGGCAGGGAGAGAGAGCATCTCGCCACGCTTCACCCGCTCCTCGCTGTAACGGGTGACGATCAGATGCTCCCGCACCGGCGCCAGCCCGGAGGCTGCGCGGCGGGAGCGAGCGGCGATATAGCCCATGATGCGGTCGGCATCGCGCACCGAAGTGACTTCGGGGTTACAGACGACGATGGCGTGGTCGGCGTGATGCAGCGCCATCATCGCGCCATGCTCGATGCCGGCGGGGCTGTCGCAGAGGATATAATCGAACTCAGGCGCCAGCAGGTTCATCACATGGTCGATGGCCTCCGGCGTCAGCGCCTCCTTGTCGGCGGTCTGCGAGGTGGCGAGGAGCTGCAGGCCAGGGATGCGCTTGTCCCGCACCAGTGCCTGGGAGAGCTTGGCAGTGCCATGGGCGACATGCAGGAAATCGTAGATCACCCGCTTCTCCACTCCCATCGCGAGGTCGAGGTTGCGCAGGCCCATGTCGAAATCCACCAGGCAGACCCTGTGGCCTTCCAGGGCCAGGGCGGCGCCGAAGGCGGCGGTGGTGGTGGTCTTGCCGACCCCTCCCTTGCCGGAGGTGACGGTGATGACGGTCGCGGACATCGGGATTCTCCCTGAGGTCTGTGGCGGGCGGAAGGGGGTCAGGGCAGGGGGGCGAAACGCAGCGCGCCTTCGGTCAGACTGACCTGGGCCGGGCGCTTGGCCCAGCCAGGCGGAAAGTCCTCGGCGCCGAGATAGAGGCCGGCGATCGAGACCATTTCCGCATCGAGAATTTTCGCAAAGATGCGGGCGGAGGAATCGTCCCCCAGACCCGCGCT
Organism: Roseomonas marmotae; assembly: GCF_017654485.1. NCBI lineage: Bacteria > Pseudomonadati > Pseudomonadota > Alphaproteobacteria > Acetobacterales > Roseomonadaceae > Roseomonas > Roseomonas marmotae. The sequence goes on from NZ_CP061093.1 coordinate 3,080, forward strand.
GGCCGAGCCGCGCAGCGCGCCGTAGACGTGAATGCAGCCATCGGCCAGCAGCTGCGCCCCGGGCGAGACGGATTGCAGCACGATCAGATCCGCCTCCGCGGCATAGATGCGCTGGCCCGAGCGCACGGGTTCCTGGATGATGACGGGTGGGCGGCGGATGCGCTCTGCCGCGAGGCTCTGGCGCGGCCCGGCCTCCAGCACCCGGCCGAGGCCGCTCGCCAGCGCCGCCTGCTCCACGTCCTTGTCGCGGGCGCGGAAGGCGGCGGGCACCAGCCCACGCTGACGCAGCAGTGCCACGGCTTCCGCCACGCGCGGCGCGGCGGCGGCGGGCAGGGCGGTCAGGTCCAGGATGGCGGGGGCGTCGCGGAAGAGTTCCGCCATGCTGGCGAGGCGCGCCGAGAGAGCGCAGTCCAGCTCCTGTACCGCCACATCGGCAATCTCGACCGTCAGGAAGGGATGCACCCGCCCGCGCAGCCGTAGCGGTGTCCGGTCCGGGAAGGGCGGGGGAGGAAGGTCGCGGACGAAATTCGCGTCGGGCTGGGCAATGGTCATACGCGCAACCGCCTTCTCAGATGGTTCTATGAATTTCGCGAGATGCCCGATCACGGCCATCCACTCAGCCTGGAGCTGATGGGGTTACGACATGCGTATATTTTTCGCAAGGGCTTTCCGCAAGGCTCAGGCTGCCTGGAACAGCGGCGGCGCGGTGGTGGTCAGCCCGTCCAGCCGCGCCAGGGTTTCAGCCATCCAGCGCCGGAACATGGCCTGCCCGTCGTGGAAAGGACCATCGAGTCGGGACTGGGCCACGGGCAGGCATTGCCCCCGCAGCTGCGCCAGGGCCAGGCGGCGCAGCTGCAGTCGCAGGATGGGCGGCTCGGTGGCCTCCGGGGCTGGCAGGCCAGCCGCCTCGCGGAAGGCGGTGGGACTGCAGCGCGGCGGCGCCGTCTCCTCAGGCTCCGGCAGGGGACCCAATGGCCGCAACCGCTCGCCGTCCCAGGCCAGCAGCCGCTGGTCGTGGCGCGCCGCGCCCGGCGGTATGATGAAGCCCGGCACCTCGCCCGGCTGCAGTGCCAGCAGACCCCCCAGCCAGTCCAGCCCGGCCGAGAGCAGGACAGGGCAGGGCGGCAGGCTGGCCGAGGCCAGCAGCCGCGCCGTGCCATCCTCCTGCACCACGCGGGAGCCGCGCGTGGCATGGTCCAGGCTTTCCCCGACCAGCAGGCTGGCGGCGTCGGGATGACGGAAGAGCGGATGCGCCGCGGGCCGGCATGGGATGCTGCCCCCAAGCAGGGCCACAAGCGCCTGCGCCTCCTCCAGAGGCAGGGGATGGCGGAGCGGCGCGTCCAGTTCCAGCCGCGCCTCGCGGATCGCGCTCATGGCCGCGCGGGCTCCCGCGCCGCCATCTGCAGGCGACGCTCGGCCGCCGCCAGCGCCGCGTCCACCGCCACCCGGTCCGCCGTCACGCTATGGCGATGCAGCGCCAGCGGGGGCTCATCATGCGGGTCCTGCTCGACCAGCACGACCTCCAGCGGCCGGTCCGCGCTCACGCCGGCAAACAGCCCCTCCCGATACTGCACAACCACACGGGGCAGGCCATCCGGGCGCAGGAGCTCTTCCAGCTGCGACAGGGCCTGCTCGAATTCCTCACTGCTTCCCTCGACCTGCACGAGATCGAGGATCTCGCGGCCCTGCAGGACGAGGCTGGCCTCACCCGGGCCGCGGCGGCTGATCTCCATCCGGCTTCTCCTGAACTGACTTCAACCGCCTGGGGTGGTGCCATGGCGTGGCGTCGGCATGCAATTGTTTTTCGCATAACTGCCCGGTTGACGCTGTCCTGCCATGCCTGAAGATGCAACGATCTTCTCCGGTCCCCGCCCATGCCGCCTTTCAGCCTGCAGGACAGCCCGCTCGCCCGGGTCGCCGCTTATGACCTGACCGGCGCGGCCGGGCTGGCACTGCTGCGCCGCTTCGATGCCCAATGGCACCGGCTGCCGCCGGAGGAGCGGCCTGAGGCCCTGGACGGGCTGCGCATGGCCCTGCCCCTGGCAGAGCGGGCGGAGGGCCTGCTGGTGCTGCCCGGCGGAGCCCTGGCCTGGCGGGAGGGCCAGCGCGTGCTTCTCTGCGATCCCGCCTCCGCCATCGGCCTCTCCCCCGCGCCTGCCGGCCTTCGGGCGACGGCGCAGGCGGATGGCTGGACCATCGCTCATGCCGGGGATGGCCTGCGCCTGCTGGACGGGCGGGTTCTGTCCCCTCAGGCCGCGACCCTGCTGCCCCGGGCCGGCGCCCTGGCGCCGCTGCTGCCGGCTCTGGCGGAATGGCGTGGGCCGGCGATGATCCACTGGCAGGCCGGCGGGGCCGCCATCTGGGAAATGGTCCCGGCCCCGCCCGCCCTGGCCCTGGCCGTCAGTCTGGTCGGGGAAGTTCTTCAGCCGGGAGAGGGCCTGCCGGCGGCGTTCTGGGCCATGCAGGGAGGCGATGAGGTCTACCAGCACCTCGCCTCGGGCCTCGCTGCGCATCTGGACGAGTTGCTGGCCAGCGAAGTCAGCGATGCACTGCGCTTCGCCCTGGTGGCGAGATGGACCGATGGCGGGGAGAGCGTGTCGAGCCGCCTGGCCGACGGCCTGGCCATGCTGCCCAGCAGCTTCGGGCCAGATGCCATGTCGCCGCCGGGGCTGGCGCCCCTGGCCGGCTGGCCGCAGGCAGCGCGGCTGCGGGCGGGGCAAATGCTTTTCGGCCTTTCCGCGGCCGAGGCCGGTGGGCGCTGGAGTGCCGCCCTGCGTCGGGCCTGCCTCTCGGCCCTGCGCGAGAACGTGTCCGCTGAGGCCTCCCTGCTGACAGGGCCGGCGCTGACCGAACCCGTGCTCCTACACAGCCTGGCTGCCGACCGGCTGGTCCGCGCCACGGCGCAGACCATGGCCGCCCTGGCGCCGTTGGATGCCGCGGAGACGCCGCAGCGCCTGCTGCACCGTGCCGCGACACTCTCCCTGGCCCTGGGCGTGCCACTGCTGCTGGCAGTGCCGGGCTGGGGCCTCTGCCACTGGCTGGATCCGGACGGCGGCCCTGGTGCCGGCAACGCCCCCGCCTATGGGATGGGAGCTTTTCTGGAGGCATTCGAGGATTGAGCCGCCTGCGCGAAATCAGCGATGAGGCGCAGGAAGGTATTGCGAAAAAAATCTGGCTCATGAATGCTGCGCCGGCCCGCATCAGAAGGGGACAGGCGCATGAAGATCTTGGTGGTGGATGATTACCCGACGATGCGCCGCATCGTGCGAAATCTCCTTGATCAGATCGGCTTCAAGGATGTCGAGGAAGCCGGCAACGGCGCCGAGGCTTTGGAAAAGATCAAAATCGCCCGCTACGACATGGTGATTTCGGACTGGAACATGGAGCCCATGACCGGGCTCGAACTGCTGAAGCACGTCCGGGCTGATGCGGCCCTGGCCAAGACACCCTTCATCATGGTCACGGCTGAGAGCAAGACCGAGAATGTGGTCGCCGCCAAGCAGGCCGGTGCCTCCCAGTACATCGTCAAGCCCTTCACGGCGGAAACGCTGAAGGCGAAAATCGCTTCCGTGACAGGCTGAGAGGGAGCGGTGATCGTGGCACCACCCGTACCCGCCGGTCCACAGCAGGGGCTGGCACGCATCGCCGGCCATGTCGCTGCGATTTCCGGCGAGGTGGATCGGCTGCTCGGCCTGCCGATGGGCGGTGCCGGAGAGAACGAGACGCTGGCGCAGGCCATCACCGAGATGCGTGCCATGTCCAGGCTGCTGGCGGAGACGCGGGCGGAGATCGTCGGTCTCTCCCCGCCGCCGACCGGACTGGGCGATACGCTGGATGCCGTGGTGGCGGAAACCGAGCGCGCCGCCATGGAGATCATGCAGCAGGCCGAGCGCGCGCAGGCGGCGGCGAAGCGGCTGCAGACGAGCGCTTCCGATGACCGCGCCGCCCTGGTCGAGGTGGAGGATGCGGCCACCTGCATTCTCATGGCCTGCGCCTTCCAGGACATCACCGGCCAGCGCATCCGCAAGGTGCTCACGGCGCTGCGTCATGTGGAAGGCCGTATCGCTACGCTGGTGACCCTGATGGGCATCAGCCAGGAGGAACGGCCGGCCCGCGTCGTGCCCGACGCCGAGACCACCTTGCTCAATGGCCCGAGTTCGGATGCCGAAGGCGGCCTGGCGCAAAACGCGGTGGACGATCTGTTCAATTGACGTGCCGGCCATCCGCCCGGGCAGGGCGGGTGGCCGGCCGGACTTCAGCCAGGAAGAACTCTGATGGCGTTTTTGGTCGGCCAGGATCTGGTGGCCCTGCTGATGGGCCTCTCGCCGGAGGCGGCGCCGCGCCGCGCCGGCCTGCCGGCCGACCCGGCACAGGAATTCTCTCAACTGCTGGCCGGTCAGGCGCCGGAGATACCTGCCCCGCCAGCACCCGCCCTCCCGGCCAGCGGATCGGGACGCTTGCCCCCGGCGACGGCTTGGCCCTGGGAGACCCTGGCCGCCGCGGCCGAGGAAGCCGATGCGCTGGCCGGTGCATTCCATCTTCCGTCCATGTTGCCGGAAGGGTGGGACGGGGAGCGGGATGAGGTTCCCTGGCCTGAGGCTGCTGCGTCGGGCGCTGCTTCGCCTGACATGCCAGAGCCCGGGGCCGCGCCATGGCAGCCCCTGGTCCAGCCCCCCATCCCAGCCATCGCCGACCCGATGTCGCCGGTCCCCATATCCGCCGCGCTGCCCCACGCGGCCATACCCGCGAAGCCCGCCATGGCAGAGGAAATGCCCGCTGAGGCTGCCAGTCAGCCTTCCCCGGCGGCAGACTTCCAGGGTGATGACGGCGGGCCCGTCCAGGCGACTGGCGCCGCCTCTGGCGCGGCGGCCACGCTCCTGCTTGCCACCGGCGCCGAGCGCCGGCACGAGGGGCGGTGGGAATCCGGCCTCACCGCAGCAACGCTGCGGCCAGAGCGGGACTTCGATCCGCTGGAACCGAAGGCATCGCTCCCCAGGCCGCCCGAAGCTGCCAGCGCCGCCCCAGTGGCAGCGCTGGCCGGGGAAGCGCCTGGGGGCGGCCAGGTATCCGGCACCACACCCGGCCCCGGCGCTGCGGAGCCTGCCCCGACGCCACTGCTGCCCGCCGCGACGCTGCCGGAATCCCGGGGTGAGGCTCCGCGTCACACGGTGCCGGCCGCTCCGCCCACGCCCCGCCCATCTCCGATGGCCGAGGCAGGGCATCAGATCGCACTGCGCGCGGCCCGCGCCGCGGCCCAGGGGGTGGAGAGCATTTCGGTCGATCTGCGTCCGCCTGAACTGGGCCGGGTCGAGCTGCGCCTGACCTTCCAGGATGGCAGCGTGCAGGTCGCCCTGGCCGCCGAGCGCGCCGACACTTTCGAAGCCTTTCGCCAGGACCGGGCGAATCTGGAACTGCAGATGCAGCAGGCCGGACTGCAGCTCGGCGGCGGCGGGCTGGATCTGCAACACGGCCGATTGCCTCGTGAGGCTCCGGAACAGCCCCGGTCGGCCATTCCCGCCAATACCGGCGAGGCTCCGGCGGAAGAGGCCACACACGCCCCCCGCCCGCCTTCGGACAGCCTGATCGACCTTATCGCCTAGAAGCCCCTTCCGCAGGATCCCCTACCATGGTCACCAGCACCTCCGCCATCGGCGCGACGAGCAGCGCCAGCGCCGGCAGCAGCGCCGCAACGACCAGCCTCAGCAGCAGCAGCCAGGATTTCGATCGCTTCCTGAAGCTGCTGACGGCGCAGATGAAGTATCAGGATCCCATGCAGCCGACGGACCCCACGCAGTTCGTGGCGCAACTGGCGCAGTTCTCCCAGGTGGAGCAGCAGACCAAGAGCAATACCCTGCTGCAATCCATCCTGACGGAGGTCAGCGGCACCGGCAGCCTGGTGCAGACGGCCGGCCTGATCGGTAAGAGCGTGCAGACCGGCATCAGCCATGTCACCTTGCCCGCCACCGGCTCCGCCGCGCCGGTCAGCGTTTCGATTCCCACCACCAGCATCCTGACGAATCTGAGAATCGAGGTGCTGGACAGCAACAGTCATGTGCTGCGATCCCTGCCCGTGTCAAAGGGCGATTCCAGCTTCACCTTCGATGGCCGTGACGCCAATGGCAGCCGCCTGCCCGCCGGCAATTATCCGCTGCGCGTAGTGGGCGAGAATGCCGGGAATATCCGCCAGGATGCCGGCACCATCAGCAGCGCCGGCAAGATCACCGAAGTCCGCCGCGACCATGGCGGCAACTTCGTACTGGCGCTGGAGAACGGGAATACCGTCTCGCAGGACGACATCGCCCGCCTGACGCAATAGGCGCGCCCCGCGCGACGCCTCTTCAGCTGTGCAGCAGGCGCGTGATCACGACGTCCCGCAGCCCGTCCTCCCGCACCTGCGCCAGGCTGTCATAAAGGCTGTCCCGCAGTAGGGCCGGGTCAGTCTGGCCCGGCCGCAGCTGGTTGCGCTCCGACATGGCCATCAGTTTGCGGAGCACTGCCTGGCGCAGGCGTGGCGAGACATCCCTGAAGCCCTGGGTCTCGGCACTCCTGGTCTCCAGCGTGACGGAGACGACGACATAGCTCATCCGCCGGCCCGCCGCGGGCAGGTTCACGGTGAAATCTCCCAGCGCCAGGAACTCGTATTCCTTCTTTGCGGCCTCCGCTGCCACGGCCGGGCCGGCGCCCAGAGAGGAAGCCAGCAGCGCGGCGGCGAAGCAGCTCAGCAGGGCACGGCGGGACGACGATCTCGGCATGGCGGCACTCCGGCTCAGGGCAGCGCGAATGTCGCAGTGCACCCTGCGGACGGTCAACAAGAATGTCTCATTTTCTGTGACGCCGCTAAATTTATGCCTTGCGGCGCGCTGCACCCTGCTGTGCCCAGATGATGCCGATGACCCTGGCCACCGCCTCGAAATGCGCCGGCGGGATGGTCTCGCCCAGTTCCACTGAAGCATGAAGCGCGCGTGCCAGCGGCTTGTCTTCCACTACGGCCACACCGGCGGCCTCGGCCAGCGCGCGGATCCGCAGTGCCAGCGCATCGACGCCCTTGGCGACGCAGACCGGCGCATGGTCCTGCCCGCGCTCATAGCGCAGGGCCACGGCGAAATGGGTGGGATTGGCCAGCACCACCGTCGCCGTCGGCACATCAGCCATCATCCGCCGCTGCGAGCCCTGGCGCTGCTTTCTGCGCCGCGCGGCTTTCAAATGTGGGTCGCCCTCAGTGGAGCGCATCTCCTCCCGCATCTCCTGCAGGGTCATGCGCTGGCGCCGGGCATAGTGGAAGCGCTGAAAGCCGATATCCACAACCGCGATCACGGCCGCCACCAATGTCACCGCCCCCAGCACGGCGACGATCATCTGGAAGATGATGCCGGGGAAGGCCGCCGGGTCCAGCGCCGCCATGCCAGCGCTGTCACGGTAGAGCGGGCGGCCCACGATCCAGCAGGCCATCGCCACGGCTCCGGCCTTGACCATGTTCTTGCCGAACTCGAACAGGCTTTTCGGCCCGAGGATCCGCTTGAGGCCCGCCATCGGCGAGATGTGGGAGAACTTGGGCCGCAGCCGCTCCCCCGATACCACCACGGTATTCTGCAGCAGATGCGGCAGCAGCGCGCCTGCCATCAGCAGCCCGAAGACCGGCAGCAGCGCGATGGCCATGGCCTGTGCCACCGTTTGGCCGGCGGCGCGGAAGCCCAACGCGTTCAGGGCCAGGAAGGCCTCCGGCTGCTCGATCAGCGGCAGCAGCACCTCACCCACCCGCCGCGTCGCCAGGCCCCCGGCTAGGCCGATGGCCAGCAGCATCGCGGCATAGAGGCCGAAGTTGGAACCCTCACGCGAGGAGGGTACATCGCCCTTCTGCCGCGCCTGCTCCAGCTTGCGCGGAGAGGCGTCGAGGGTTTTCTCCTGGCCGCTTTCCTCCGCCATCAGCGCGGCAGGGTAAAGGCATCGGCATAGGCGCCGAGGCTCTCATGCAGGATGTCGGGCGCGACAGCGGCCAGCAGTTGCAATCCCACGAGCAGCAGCGCCGGGGCGCCGATCATGAAAACCGGCATGGTCGGCATGGCGCGGTTGATGCCGGCCATGGCGAGGTTGAAGAGCATGGCCAGCGCCAGGAAGGGCATGGCGAACTGCAGGGCCAGGCGGAAGCCGCGCGCCGCCATCTCCGCCACCATCTGCGCCGAGGGCGCCAGCGGCGGCGGCGCGCCCAGCGGCACCATGGCGTAACTCTCGGCCAGGGCACGCAGCCCGCTGTGATGCCCGCCGATGGTGAAGAGCGCCGCGAGCCCCCCGGCATAAAGCGCTGCGCCGATCGCGGCGGACTGATCGGCCCCGAGGCCGAGGACGAAGGCGTTGCTGAGGCCGATACTCTGGCCGATCACCTGCCCTGCTGTCTGGATGGCCGAGAGCAGCAGGCGGGAGAGGGTGCCGAGCAGCGTGCCCGTCGTCACCTCCATCGCCACGGCGGCCAGGACGGCCCAGACCCCCGGCACCGGCAGCGCCGGCCCCGCCAGCGGCGCGATGCAGAGGGCGGCGGCCAGCCCGGCCAGCAGGCGCACCCGCACCGGCACGCTCTGCTCGCCGAAGCCCGGCAGCAGCATGAAGGCGGCCGAGATGCGGCAGAAGACCAGCGCCAGCCGGTAGATCTCGGCCGGCAGCCAGGCGGCCAGGGGCAGGGCGCCTTCCACCGTCAGATCTGGCCCACGGTTCGTAGCTTGGCGCGCTGATGCACCTCGGCATGGGAGATCACGGCGATGGTGGGATTGATGCGCTCCACCAGGTGCCGCACGAAGGGCCGTACCTGGGCGGAAGTCAGCACCGCCGGCCAGTCGCCCCTGGCGGAGGCCTCGGCGATGCGGGTGCGTGTGGCGCTGACGAGATCCTGGATCTTGCTGGGCGCCATGGCGAAGCTGCGGTGGTCGCCTTCCTCATGGATGGCGGTCCCGACCTCCTGCTCCCATTCCGGCGAGAGCAGGATGGCGGTGATATAGCCGTCTTCCTGGGCCAGCCCGCGGCAGATCTGCAGGGAGAGGCGCTGGCGCACATGCTCCGTCAGCAGGGAGACGTTGCGGGTGGAGCCGGCGGCTTCATGCAGCGCCTCCAGGATCAGCGGCAGGTTGCGGATGGAGACGCGCTCGGCCAGCAGGGTCGCCAGCACCTTCTGCACGGTGGCCAGCGGCAGGATGGCGGGGATGAGGTCGGAGACCAGCCGCTGCTGCTCCTTCTCCAGCCCGTCCAGCAGCTTCTGGGTGGCGGCATAGCCCTGCAACTGGGCCATATAGCCCTTCAGCACCTCCGAGAGATGCGTGGTCAGCACCGTCTCGGCATCGACGACCGTCAGGCCCTGGGCCATGGCGCCTTCGCGCAGATGCGGCTCGATCCAGCGGGCGCGGATCCTGAAGCTGGGCTCCAGGGTGTCGATGCCAGGCACGGTGATCTCCTGCCCGCCGGGGGCGAAGGCGAGCAGCTTGCCCAGCATCAGCGTCTCCCGCGCCACCTCCACGCCCTGGACCTGCACCGAATAATCGCCGGAGCCGAGGTCCATATTGTCCTTGATGCGGACAGCCGGAAGGATGAAGCCGAATTCCAGACCGAAGGCGCGGCGCAGCTTCCTGATCTTCTCGGTCAGCCCGCCCTGCCGGCCCGAGGTCAGCGAGACCAGTCCCATGCCGAGTTCCAGCCGGACATCATCCACGCGGATCAGCTCGGCCATGGATTCCTCGCGCGTCGCGGTCTCCGCCTCCGGTTCCCCGGCCGCTGCGGCCTCGGCGCGGCGCTGCACGGTGCGATGCGCGAACCAGCCACCGCCGGCGGCAATGACGGACAGCGCCATGAAGGGCAGGAAGGGCAGGCCAGGAAGCACGGCGAACAGCATGGAAAGGCCGGCCGCGAGGTAGAGCGGCTTCGGCTGCGCGCCGAGCTGGCTGATGAAGGCCTTGTCGGTGGAGCCGCGCACGCTGCCCTTGGAGACCAGCATACCCGCGCCGACCGAGACGATCAGCCCGGGGATCTGCGAGACGATTCCATCGCCGACGGCCAGGGTGACGTAGTTGCCCGCCGCCGACGGCAGATCCATCCCGTGCCGGAGGGTGCCCACGATGATGCCGCCGAGCACATTGACGACGGTGACGATGATGGAGGCGATGGCATCGCCGCGCACGAATTTGGAGGCGCCGTCCATGGCGCCGAAAAAGGAATTCTCATCCTCCAGCTCCCGCCGCCGCCGCTTGGATTCCGCATCGTCGATGGAGCCGGCTGCAAGATCAGCGTCGATCGCCATCTGCTTGCCGGGCATGGCATCCAGGCTGAAACGCGCCGCGACCTCGGCGATACGGCCCGCGCCCTTGGTCACGACAATGAAGTTGACGATGATCAGGATGGTGAAGACGATGACGCCGATAATGAAGTCGCCGCCGACGACGAAGCTGGCGAAGCCGTGGATGACGCTGCCGGCCGCATCCAGCCCCTGATGGCCATTTGCCAGGATCAGGCGCGTGGTGGCGAGGTTCAGCGCCAGTCGCAGCAGGGTCGCCACCAGCAGCACGGTGGGGAAGACGGAGAAGTCCAGCGGCCGCTCGATCCAGATGGCGACCATCAGGATCAGCACGGAGAGGGTGATGGAGGTGGCCAGGCCAAGATCGACCAGCCAGCTCGGCATCAGCAGTACCAGCACCGCCAGCAGCACCACCATGGCCGCCGCGAAAAGCAGATCCTGATGTCCGACGGCGCGGCTCAGGCGCGCGAGGACGCTCATGCTCTCAGAGCCCCACGATCAGCTGCGCGATCTCTTCCGTGTAGGTCTGCAGCGCCGCGAAGCCGAGCGGCAGCGACAGCATGACCGCGACCATGGTCATGATGATCTTCGGCACATAGGAGAGCGTGACCTCCTGGATCTGCGTCAGCGCCTGGAAGAGGGAGACGGCGACGCCGGTGATCAACGCCGCCATCAAAGGCGGCCCGGCCACCACCGCGGTGGTATAGAAGCCGTTGCGCAGGACCTCGATGACATCGCCCTCGTTCATGGCCCGCCTCAGACCGCCATGCGCAGCACGTCGGAATAGGCGCCGACCACCTTGTCCCGCAGCTGCGTCATCGTCTGCACGGTCAGCTCGGCGGCGCTGGCGGCCTGCACGACCTCCTGCACATCCGCCGTGCCGGCCACGCCTCGCGCGCTGACCACCTCCGCGCGCCGCAGCGTGGCCAGCGCGTCGCGCGCGGCACCGCTGACCATGCTGCCGAAATCCGCCGAGGGCGTGGCATTCGCGCCATAAGCGCGCAGGGCCGCCGAAACCGGCATGATGGCCGGAACCGGATTAGACATGTCTAAGACCTCAGGATGTCCAGGGTTTTGCCGTAGAGGGAGCGGGCCTGTTGCATGACGGCGATGCCGGCCTCGTAGCTGCGCTGGGCGCCGCGCAGGTCGGCCTGTTCCAGCAGCGTGTCGACATTGGGCAGCTTCACATAGCCCAGCGCATCCGCTGCCGGATGGGCGGGGTCATACTGCGTGCGGAAGTCCCGCTGATCGCCCATGATGCTGCCGGTGCGCAGGAGCGAGGCCCCCGTGGCGCGGTCCACCGTCTGCCGGAAGGAGAGGAGCTTGCGCCGGTAGGGATCGCCTCCCGGCACGGCGGCAGTGGAGGAGGCATTGGCGATATTCTCCGCCGCCACCCGCATCCGCACCGCCTGGCTGTTCATGCCGGAGGCCGCAGTGGCCATGGCCTGGGTCAGCGGCCCGGCGCCGCCGATGGGCTCCACGCGGATCATCAGCGGCTGCTCACGGCCGTGCGCAGCAGGGCGGCGCTGCGCTTGTAGACGACGGTGGCGAGGTCGTAGTTCTTCGCCACGTCGGCCTGTTTCACCATCTGCTCCTCCAGATCCACGGTATTGCCGCCCGGGTCCTCGCTGTAGGAATTCGCACGATCTGCGGTGATGTTGACGCCGCCCCGGCTGCTGCCGAAATGGCCGGGCTGGCTGCCCGCCAGCCGCAGCGGCGCGGCGCCACCCTGGGTCCGCAGCAGGGCGCTTTCGAACTGGAAAGGCCTCACATCCCGCGCTTGGAAACCGGGCGTATCGGCATTGGCGATGTTCTGCGCGAGCACATTCTGCCGCTCCGCCAGATGCCGCATCCGGGCGCCGGTGATGCGGAAGACGTCGATGCCATCGAGCATGTGGAGAAACCTGCTCCCTGCGGATCCTGTATCCCAGGCATAGCCTCTGCCTTGCGGGCATGTCGAGTATTTTTCGCATAGACGGGTCGCGTGTTTGCCGCCAGGATATCGCCGCACCATCAGGCCTTCAGCGGCCGTTGGCAGAAGGCAGCACGGCCATGACAGAATATTTTCGCAAAACCGGCGCGCCGCGTCCCGAAACCCGCTCCGCCGCCAGCCTGGGCGATGCCCCCGCATTGTTGCGGCAGATGCCGCGCGTGACGCGCTGGGGCCGGCTGGCTGGGGTACGCGGCGCCGCGCTCTCTGTGGAAGGCCTGGGCGGCGGTCTGGCCATCGGCGACCGCATGCTGGTGCGCCGTCCCGCCCAGCCCGCCATCGAGGGCGAATTCGTGGCCTTCGAGGGCAGGGCCGCACTGGCGGTGCCGGAAGGGCATACGGAGGGCCTGGCCCCCGGCGCCCGTGTCTGGCTGGAGGAGCCGCTGGCGCTCGCGCCTTCCGATGCATGGCTGGGACGGGTCATCGACGGGCAGGGGCGGCCGCTGGACGGCGGCGGGCCGCTGCCTTCGGGCCGCCGCGTGGTGCCGCTGCGCCGCGCGGCGCCGGATGCGCTGCGCCGCCGGCTCGTGGGGCCGCGGCTGGAGACGGGCCTGCGCTCGCTGGATGTGTTCACCCCCATCTGCCGGGGGCAGCGTATGGGCATCTTCGCGGCCTCGGGCGTCGGCAAATCGACGCTGATGGGCATGCTGGCGCGCTTCGTGGAGGCCGATGTCGTCGTCGTCGGGCTGATCGGCGAGCGCGGGCGGGAGGTGCGTGAATTCCTCGACCAGACTCTGGGCGAGGCCGGGCGCGCGCGCTCGGTCGTGGTAGTCTCGACCTCCGACCAGCCGGCGCTGGCGCGGCGCCGCGCGGCGCAGGCGACACTGGCGGTCGCCGAGCATTTCCGTGCCGAGGGCAAGCAGGTCTTCCTGCTGCTGGATTCCGTCACGCGCCTCGCCCATGCCCAGCGGGAGATCGGGCTGGCAGCGGGGGAGCCGGCCACCGCCCGCTCCTATACCCCTTCGGTCTTCAACGAGTTGCCGGCGCTGCTGGAACGCGCCGGGCCCGGGCCGGAGGGGGAGGGCGACATCACAGCCGTCTTCACCGTGCTGGTCGATGGCGACGATCATGACGAACCCATTGCCGATGCAGTGCGCGGCATCCTCGATGGGCATGTCGTGCTGGACCGCCGCATCGGCGAGCGCGGGCGCTGGCCGGCGGTCGATGTGCTGCGCTCGGTCAGCCGTACGCTGCCACGCTGTCATGCGGCCGAGGAGAATGCGCTGCTGACGGAAGCCCGCCGCCTGCTGGGCGCCTATGCCGATATGGCGGAGATGATCCGCCTGGGCGCCTACCGCGCCGGCAGTGATCCGCTCGTGGACTTGGCCATCCAGCGCCAGCCGGCGCTGGAGGCCTTCCTGAATCAGGGCGTGGACGAGCGCTCCGCCACACCGGAAGCTTTCGCGCGCCTAGCCGCCGCACTGCGGGAATGAAAGGCGCGGGGCGGCGGGCCTTCAGCGGCTCCCGATGACCGAGAAAAGCGCCGCCGCGCTGCTCCCCGCGAGGTGGTCCCCACCCCAGCCGATGGGCTGCACCAGGGCCACGATGCCGGAGGAACTTGCCAGGGCCCGCGCCTCCGCCACGCTGGATTGCGCCACATAGCGGTCCAGCAGCTTGGCCAGCTTGGCGGGATCCTTGAAGTCCCCGATGTCCATCCGGCTTTGCAGGGTGGATTTCTGCTGGTCTACATCCAGCCGGCCAAAGCTCTCCGGCAGCCCCAGCACGCTCTGCACCACCGCCGCCAGCTTGCGGTCGGCGATCACGTTGTACCAGCTTGTGACCTGCGGCAGGCTGCGCTTGGCATAGACGGCCTGGCGCAGGCTTTCCGATGTCTCGCCCAGCGATTCCTCGAAACGCGCCTGGGTGTAGAGGGAGACGATCTGCTCCACCGTGGCACTGTCCGCGACGGTGGTGCCACCCTTGGCGGGGATGGCCTGGCTGCCCGCGTTGCTGGCGCCGAGTCCGGCGCGGGCCGTGCTATCCGGATCAGCGTAGAAGGCGAAGTCCGTGGCGGTGCCACGGCCCTTGGCATCGCTGAAGATCAGCTTGCCGCCCAGCGCCGCGACGCTGATATCGCCGCGCCCGCCATCGGCTTTGCGGAAGGCGGCCTGCAGGCTCGCCGCCAGGTCCATCCGGTTGCCGATACCCTCCAGGGAAAGGGACGTGATCGCCACGCCGCCAAAGCGGCCGCTGAAGCTGGTGAAGGCCTGCCCCTGGCGGATGCCCTCGACCTCCACCGTGGCTCCGGAGGGAACGGCCGGGATCTCCGGGATCCTCAGCCCGCCATAGTTGAGCGCCGAGGCAATCTGCTTGTAGCGGCCATCGACCATCCGCGCCGCCACGGAGCCCTGATCCTTCGGGTCGCTCTCCAGCACCTTCTGCATCAGCGCGTTCATGCCGACCTGGGCATCCAGGCCAAAGGCCTTCAGCACCATCTCCTGCAGCCGCCGGTCGGCCAGCAGCTCCTTCGCCGTCCCGTTGGTGGGAAGGGCCGCGCGCAGATAGGCGATGTCACGTTGCAGGCCGGGATCCCTGCTGAAAGCCTTGAAATCCGCGATGGACTTGCCCTGCAGGATCTTCCAGCCGGCGATGCCACCGGGCAGGCCGGTGCTGATGATGCCGACGCTCATGCCTTCAACGAGGCCTCCTGATCAGGCCTTGCCGCATGACAAGGGATGGGCAGGCGCAGCGGTGCGCGGCCGGTTCCGCATCGCACGCGCTCCGCCTCCGCGCGACAGAGCGAATGGACCAGTCTCGGCGGGTCCGGAGTAGGATCGATCATCATTCTCAGCTCCGAAGCCGTGTCGGGATGGGGGCAGGACGATCGCGGGGATTCAGGGCGCTCGCGCCGCCTCGGACATGACGCCGCGCCGGCTGGGCATGGCTTGCTCCCGCGCCGTGCCCTCGCGCCGGAAGCGCTCGGGTGGGTCGAGATCCAGCAGCGCCGCCTCGTACATTACCAGCTCACGTAGCGCAGACAGTGCGCGATAGGTATTGCCGGCCTGCATCTGTCCCTCGGCCTCGTCCAGCAGGCTGATATGCTCGGGCTTCAGGAAGGCGCCGCGCAGCCGGGCGATCTGCTCGGCGAATGCATCCGTGCGGCCCAGCACGGGCTGTGCGTGCAGCAGCACGCCCTGCGCGGCGAAATAGGCGCGACGGACGGGGGTAGAGGCATCCTCGGCCGGTAGAACATCCTTCTCGCGCACGATCTGCGCCTTGGTCTCCAGCATCAGATAGGCGCGACGGTCGCCATTGGTGACGACGGCGCCATTGATGAAAAGCTTCTCGCCTGGTGCAAGCTTCAGAATCAGGGACATCACAGGGCATCCGGCTGCACGGTGGGATCGGGCCGCAGGCCCAGCATCACCGCGCGGTTGATGTCGATCAGTGCCTGCGGGCTCTTGCGCTCGCGCAGCACGCGGTCGCTCTCGGCGAAGACCCAGCGCGCCAGTGACAGCAGCTGGGCACGCAGCGTGATCTCGCAGGTATTGGCTTCCTCCGCCAGATCGGCGGCGAAGGCGGTCCAGAGCATGCGGTTCTCATGAACGGCGCCGGGAAGGGCGGCGGGGCTGCCGCCGGGCAGGGCCGCGAGCTCCAGCAACGCGGCGGCACGGGCCAGTACGCGGTATTCGATGACCCTCGGATGTTCCGTCTCACGAATGACGGCGCCATAGGCCGCTCCGGCACCAGCGGAGCGTTGCAGGGGCGCCTGGAGAAGGTCGGGGGGAGCAAGGCTCAGCATCGGATTCTTCCTTGGTCACGCGCCGGGCCGGGAGCGCCGGCGCTGTGCATGCGCGGGCCGGAAGGCCAGCCGACGCTCTGCGCCGGCTGGCCCTTGGGGCCGGGTGGCGCACGGCTGGAACCGTGCGCCCATCCGGCTTACTGGAAGAGACGGAGGATGCTCTGCGGCGCCTGGTTGGCGATGGAGAGCGCCTGGGTGCCGAGCTGCTCCTGCACCTGAAGAGCCTGCAGGCGGGCGGCCTCCTCCGACATATCGGCATCCACCAGCGCGCCGAGGCCGGTGGTCAGCGTATCCACCAGCTTGTCCAGGAAGTCCCTCTGGAGGTCGATGCGGGTGGCCGTGGTACCGAAGGCGGCAGCCGCATTCGCCGCATTGGTGCCGGCTGCGTCCAGCTTCTGCAGCAGCACGTCGTAGTCAGTCTTCGAGGAGTTGAAGCTCAGCACATCATCCGTGCCATTTCCGCTCACGATGGACAGCTTACCCATGGAATCCACCGAAGCGCCGAAGCTCGTTCCTCCCGTCGGCGCCGCCGTGTTTGTGAAGGCAGCCGTGCCGGTATTCCACTTGGTCGCGCCAGTGCCGGTCACCAGCGCGTCCCGCAGCTTCTCGGCGATATCCTTACCGGTGACATTCGGGTTGGTCACATCGGCGGCGGCCACGGCGATGACATAGACATTCTCATCTACATTAGTGCCGTCATAGATCTTGTCGCCGGTGGCCATACCATTGTCGACGACCTTCAGCTTATAGGTGTGGGCGCTGTCCGCATCGGTGGCCGATGTCTGCACCTGCACCACGAATTCGTCGCCGAGCTGCAGCGGCTTGTCGGCGAAAGTCATGTCCAGGCGCCGCACACCGGCATCCAGGTCGAGATCGGAAGTGCCGAGGCCGAGAGTGGCGGAGCCTACCGCGGCGCCCACCCCCATCTCCACCTTCAGCGAGTTGGAGGTGCTGTAGACATCGTTGCTGACGGAACCCAGGCGCAGGGTGGAATCGCGGTTCTTGGTGCTGATGGTGAAGGTATTGGTACCGGACACGCGCTCGGCCGTGAACTTGTCCTTGAAGCCCGCATCGGCATTCATGAAGGTCATCAGGTCGTCGATCGTGCTGATATCCTTGGTCAGCTTCACGGTCAGGCTGCGGTTGGCGCCCTTCGCGTCGACATAGTCCACAGCGACCTCGTTGCCGGTCTTCAGCGCCAGTGTGGCGCCCACGCTGTAGGTCAGCTTCTGCACGCCGTCGTTCTGGTTGGCCAGCGTCTGGTCGGCGCGGGAGAGCACAGTCAGGTTCTTCAGGCTGGAAAGCATAGAGCCTTCCTCGACCTTCAGGTTCTGTTTGGACAGATCGGCATAGTCACCGGTGGAGACGCCGTTGACCGTGTTGACGGAGGTCAGCACGCGCTGCGTGCCATCTTCGTTGATCAGGTTGACGCCCTTGAAGGTGGCGGCGGCGACGATGGAGTTGATATTGTCTACATAGCCGTCGATATCCGCCTGGACCTGCGCCTTGTCGACTGCCGGATTCTGCGCCGAGGTGACCTTCGTGCGGATTTCCTTGACGATATCGTTGATCTTCTCGGCGGCGGTCTGAGCCGTCGCGACGATGGCGGAGGAGACCGAGAGGTTCTCGCTGACCTGCTTGGTATTGGCGATGTCGGAACGCATCGCGGTTGCCACGGCCCAGGTCGCCGCATTGTCCTTGGCGCTTGCCACCTTCAGGCCGGTGGAGATGCGGTTCTGCGTGGTCAGCAGGCTCTTCTGCGTCGCCTTCAGCGACTGCAGCGCCGTGAGCGCGCCATTATTGGTGAGGATCGAGCTGGCCATGTTTGCGCCCTTCAAGGGTTCCGGTTCGGGGAGCGCCTTCTGACGCGGTCATCGCCTGGCCGTCCGGTGGAGTACCTCGGCGGCGACACCTCCGGTCTATCAGAGAGGAATTATTTTTCGCAAGCATCGGCGGTGCCTATGCGCGGTTTTTTCGCCAAGTCTCCGACCCGCTCCGCCAGTGCCGCCATCACGGCCGCCCAGGGCTCGCCCCGGCGCTGTCGCAGCAGCCTCAGGCTGCGGTACCATGGCGTGTCCTCCCGCCCGCGCATCCAGCGCCATTCGGCGTTGAAGGGCAGCAGCACATGGCACGGCACGCCCAGCGCCCCGGCGAAATGAACGGTGGAATTGTCGATACTGACAACGAGATCCATGGCCGCCACTTGCGCCAGCGCGTCCTCCGCGCTGCTCAGGGCATCCACCTCCGGGTCGATCAGCAGTGGCAGGCCAGCGGCCTCGGCGCTCAGCTGGCCGGGTTCCCCGTATTGCAGGCTGACAAAGCGCAGTTCCTCCATCGCCAGCAGGGGCGCGAACTCCGCCAGAGAAATGGAGCGGTGTCCGGATTTCGTGTTGCGCGTGTGCCAGGCCAGCCCCACCAGTGGCCGCCCGTCGGAGTAGCGCCGGCGAAGGCGGGCACGCCGCTCCGGATCAGCGTTCAGATAAGGCTGCGGCGCCCGCGCGAAATCCGCCTCCCGCCGCCGCAGCAGGCGCGGCAGGTCGCCGATGGCGATCTGCGCCCGCAACTCCGTGCCCGAGTCGCCCGAGAGGTGGAAGGCGACGCCGGGAAAGGAGCGGGCGAAGGCGGGCCGCAGGCGCGGTTCGCAGAGCAGGGTCAGCCTGTGCCCTGCCGCCAGCAATTCTGGGATCATGCTGGCAAACATGATCTCGTCGCCGATCCCCTGCTCCCGCCAGACCAGGACGCGCCCCTCCGGCAACGGGCGCCCATCCCAGGGCGGTAGTCCGAAGTCGTAGCGCGGGTCCTCTGCCCGCCACCGGGCATCGGCCAGGTCCCAGCCCTCGGCGAAGCGGCCCAGCATCAGCAACTGCCGGGCGCAGTTGACACGCGGCACCGGGTCATCCGGGGCCAGGGCCCGCGCGCGCTGGCAGTATTCCAGCGCCTTTTCCGGCCAGCCCATATGGGTCAGCACATTGCCCAGATTGCTCAGCGCCGCGGCATCCTCCGGCGCGCCCGCCAGCACGAGGCGCAGCGAGGCCTCGGCCTCCTCCAGCCTGCCCTGGCGCTGCAACACGCCGGCCAGGTTGTAATGCGCGTCACGCCAGCCCGGGCGCAGCCGCGCGGCTTCCCCGAAGGCCTCGGCCGCCGCCGGCAGCCGCTCCAGCCCCTGCAGGACCACGCCCAGGCCAAGCCAGGCATCGGCGCTGTCGGGCGCCAGCGCCACGGCCTGTCGCATCGCGGCCTCGGCGCCGCTCCAGTCCTGCATTTCCTGCAGGCACAGGCCGAGATGCAGTGCCGTCTCCAGCCGCGCGCCGCCAGCCTCCTGCGTGGCGCGGAAGGCGGCAGCGGCCTCCGGCCAGCGGGCCAGCCGCTCCAGCGCCAGACCAAGATTATAGAGTGTCGCCGGCTGGCCCGGCTGCTGGCGCAGGGCGGTGCGCAGCGACTCGGTGGCGGCGGCATTCTGGCCGGTGGCCAGCAGCGCGGCGCCGAGATTCTGCCAGCCGGCCGCATGGTCCGGCCGCAGCCGCAGGGCGGCGCGGAAGGCCTCGGCAGCCTCGGCCGGACGGTCCATCGCCGCCAGGAGGTTGCCCAGGTTGAACTGTGTCTCCGGCGATTCCGGCCGCAGCCGCGCGGCCTGGCCGTAGGCGGCCAGCGCCTCCTCCAGCCGGCCCGCGGCCCGCAGCGCCATGCCGAGGTTGCGATAATACTCGGCCTCCGGGCGCAGGGCGACGGCGCGGCGGATGGCGGCCACGGCGCCGGCATAATCCTCCTGTTGGAAGCGGGTGAGGCCCAGCAGGTTCTGCGCGTCGCTGTGGCGCGGCTGGCGGCGCAGCAGGGCGCGATAGAGGCGCTCCGCCTCCCCGAGACGCCCGGCCTGATGGTGCCGCATCGCCAGGGCCAGGGAGGGCAGCGCGCCCCGCGGATCGGCTTCGGCCGGCACGGGCGGGCTCAGGCGCTGCGATCCAGGCTGGCAGCCAGGGTATGGCGCAGCGGCCTGCGGCGCGGCCCCGGAAAGTCGCTGCCCTGCGGCCCATAGGTGCCGGGATCAGCCGCCCGGGCCAATTCGCTGCGGAGGCGGTCCCGCACCGTGCCCAGGGCATCGGTCACGGCGCCCAGCACCATGCCATTCTCCTCGGCCGCGGCCATCATGCCACGCAGCGCCGCCCGCTCCGCGGCGCCCTCGGGCGGGCCCAGGCGCTGTAGCGCCAGCAGTGCTTCCCGCTTCTCCTCCATCAGGGCACCGAGCATCGAGAGGGGCGCGCTGCCGGCCACCTCCGTCTCCCTCCAGAGCACCGCCTGCAACCGCGCGGCGGCTTCGATCAGCGCGCTCATCGGGCGCCCCGTGCCACGGCGGCACGGCCGGCGATCGCACGCTCGATGGCCGGTGTCAGGCCGAGCTGGCCACGCGCCGCCAGGGCATCGCCCAGCGCATGGTCCATGAAGCTGTCGAAGGCTCCGGCGCCGGCGCCTCCATCGAAAAGCCCCTGCCGCTTCGGCGGCCGCGCCGCGCTGACCATCCCGGCGGCGAAGCTGGCCTCCAGTTGCCGCGCCACGTGACGCCCACCGGGCGATACGGAATCCATCATGTCCGACCTTTTCCACAGATTTTCCACGCGCCTGTCGCGGCGCTGGCCCCATCTTAGCGAGCTGTCAGGAAATTTTCGCATAACACCACGGACGAACTGCCGCCAGAAGGGGCCGGCTTCCCGATCTCCAGAAGGAGCGGACCCGCCGCGGAAAGTTGCGGCCAAGCAGGACCCGCCACGATGGGCACGACCTGGGACGAGTGCGAAGAGGACGGCGAAACCATCCTGGCGCCACGCCGCCGGCAACAGCAGCGCCGCCGTGCGCTGGCGCCCGAGTTGCGCGGGGAATTCGACCGCCGCCTGTTGTGCGGCGAGGATATCCTGAACCTCTCGCGCGCCTTCGACATCGAGCCCTGGTACGCGCAGCGCCGCGCCAGACGGGTGCTCAGCCGCGCCAGCCGCGATCGGGAGGTCTCCCCTTTCCTGGCGCCGCTGTCGGAGATGGAGGAGGACATGACGCCTCTGCAATATGCCTGTGGGCTGCTGGGGCTGCGCGTGCGGCCACTGCGCAACGGTTACTATATCCTGGACGGCCGTCAGGCCGGCCCGCGCGAGGTGGCGCGCGCCGCCAACCGCCTGCTGCGGGAGCGCGGGCTGCAGGAGATCCCCTATCCGGGCCTCACACCCCTCTATAAATGATGCCCGAACTGATGCCTGGCCGGGAACAGGGCTCGCCATGATTGCCGCCCTCCCACCCTGAGGGCCCGGTCAGGCGCCGGCCTGGCCCAACGGCAGGCGCGCGGCGGTATCCCGCAACTCGCTTTCCAGCGCCACCAGCCCACCGGCGCCATCCCGGGCCAACTCGGCCGAGGCACCGGCCGCCGCCTGCGCCACCTCCGCCAGTTCCTGCAGGGCGGCCTCGGCGGCGGCGACCAGGGCGGTGGTCTGCGTCAGGCCAGCCTCGGCCGTTTCCTCTCCCGCCGGAACGGTGTTCACGGAGAGGGAGAGCGCATCTCCATCCGCAGGCGCGGCGGGGACCTGCACGGGCTCGGGCTCCCGCCGGCGATGCAGGCCCAGCACCCGCGCGCCACGGGCGATGCCGATCTCCTCATAAACCAGCTCGGCCTCCACCATGGCAGTGCGGCTGATCTCGATGTCCCGTGCCACCAGCGTGCCGCGCATCGTGCCGTCGATTTGCGCATGCTCGACCGTGACCTTTCCCTCGATCAACCCGCCTGGCGCGACCAGTACCGATGCGGCGTGCAATTCTCCACGCAGCACACCCTCGATTCGTACGGCGCCGCGGCTGCGGAGGCGACCTTCCAGCTCGCTTTCGGGGCCGATCAGCATGGCCGGCGCCTCGATCCGCGCCGGGCCAGGCCGAACCACGGTGGAGGCCGGTGGGGCGGCGCGCGGCGCTGGGGCGGGACTAGGGGCGAGTACCGCGTGCTCAGCGGTCAGGTCGATGCGCTCATAGGTGATGCGGGGCTCCCCGCCGCTGGGCTTACCGAAGAAGCTCATCTGTCAGTCCCGTTCTAGGACGGCGATTTCAAGCCCGACGGCCGGGCCAGCGCTGCCGATGCTTTTCTCTACGAATTTCGCATATCGGATGCAACTGTTTCGCACGGGATGGGCGGCAATTTCCCGCATACGGTGTGCCTGTCATCATTCAAGGCAAGGATGAGTAATGCAGCCCGGCTAGCGCCAGGGCTTCGTCTAAGTGCCGGCCATCCCGCAGCGCCAGCGACAGGCCGGTCTGCCAGATAGCGGCCAGCGGCAGCCCGGGCCGGCCCAGCGCCGCACCCAGAGCCGCGAGTCCATGGCACAGTCCCGCCGCATCCAGCTGGCCCAGCAGCGGCGCCTCTGGCAGGGCAGCGGGCAGGGCCAGCCCGGCCGGCCAGGGCAGCCGCTGGCCCGCCAGATGCAGCCAGCCGCCCGCCGCATCGACCTGCCCCATGCGGCAGCCCAGCAGCAGTTCCGGCGCCGCCCCCGTGGTTAGCAGCAGTGCGAGGGCGCGGTGCAGATCCGGCGCCCCCGCCGCGGACATGGCCAGCAGCCGCGCGCAATCGGCCTCCTCCAGCAGGGCCAGCCCATCGGGAGCAGGAAGGAACAGGGGATTGTCGAGGTCGGGCAGGTAGAGCGCTCGCAACGCGTCGATGGCTGCGGCCAGGGCTGCCTGCTCCAGCAGCATCGCCGCCGCACCACCCAGGGCGGCCTGGCGGCGGACCCGCATTGCTGCCAGATCCGTCGGTGTCAGCGCCGCCAGGGGCAGGGCGCAAGCCGGGTCAGCCATCAATGGGGCCAGGCGGATCATGGGGGCCAGATGCGTGCCGCCCTCAGCCAGCGGCAGGGTACCCTGGTCGGTGGCCCAGCGCCGCAGCGCCTCAGCCCCGCTGCCCAGCACGCGTCGGGGCCCCAGGCGGATCGTGGAGGGCTTGATGCCCTCAGCCGCCAGCGCGGCCCAGGCGGCGGCGGCGGCGGCATCGGCGAAACCGCCGCGCCCGAAGGCACCCGGCCCTCTACCAATCTCCACCTGCCAGTCGCCGTCCGGCCCCAGTCTAGGGCGCGCCACCATGCCAGGAATCCCCCGCTGCCTGGCGCAGCAGAACCCGCACCCCGCCGAATTGCAATATTTGCAAATCCGGAGGGTGCGGGCGCAGCTTATCCGGCAACGGTTCCCAGCCCGGCCGGAGCTGGCGGACCGAAGACGGGAGCGGCCGGCGCCGGCCAGGCGCTGCCCTGCCGCAGCAGCGGCGCGAATTCCTCCGGCAGCCGCGCCTCAATGGCCACGGCGGCGCTGTCAATCTCCACCGAGCCGCCAGCCAGAAGCTGGGTTTCCAGTTCCACGCTACGGGCGGAGGGATCGGCCAGGCGCAGCGTCTCCCGCACCTGGGCCAGGGCCGCGCCCCGCAGCGCCTCGAGCACCTCGGTGCGGCTGAGGCGGATGGTGTGATGAACGAAGAAGGGGGAAGGGCGGGTCATGAGGCTTCTCCTTTATCTTAGTTTTTCGCATGGCCATCCTGGCCACGCTCGCCGGTTTTTTGGCGGCACCGCGTTTCTAGCACGCAAAATGGAAAGCTGCCATATTTCGCTTAAAGACAATGATGAAGCAAATTCCTCTGCCCCTTGCCTCCGGGACCTCTTCTGCATCCGGAGCGGCAATGCCCGGGAGCGTCACCCGGGTCCCGCCGGGTTGTCGCCTCTGGTCGATTTTTGCTTCTGGCAAAGGAAGCGAAAAAAGGGTAAACGACGACCAGCTCACCAGGGCTTGCCAGCAGGTGACGAGACAGGGCCCGCGAGGGTGACAGGAACGGAGACGGCATTCGATGGCGCGCGCGAAGGCGACCACCCGGCGGGCAGAGAGCAGGCTCACAGGGAACCGCTCCCCCATGCAGGGCGGGCGGATCGTGCAGATCCGGGGCGGTGAGGCTGACATGCCCGCCTTCTCCATCGAGTTGATCACTCCGCAGGCGGCCACGGAACTGCTGAGCCGCAAACGCCCCAGCGCCTCCGAGAACCCGAACGCCATCAATGCCTATGCCGAGGCGATGCGCGAGGGGCACTGGATCCTGAACGGCATGCCCATCATCCTCTCCCGCGCCGGGGTGCTGCTGGACGGGGTGCAAAGGCTGCGCGCCTGCATCAGGGCGGAGACGCCCTTCCTGACCGTGCTGGCGCAGAACATCCCCGATGACGTGCTGCATACCATCGACCAGCAGCGTCGCCGCTCCTTCGCGGGCGTGCTGGAAACCCGCGGCATTCCGCATGCCCATGCGCTGCAATCGGCGCTGGTCAAGCTGATCCGCTATGACGACGGCCGCATGCTGCGCGGCGCCGGCACCGCCTCCTGGTCCCGGATGGACCGGGTTCTGCGGGCGAATCCGGATCTCGAGCAGGCGGTGAAGATGTCGCTGGAGAGCGAGGCGACCGTGCTCTCCGAGGCCGTGCGCACGCCGCTGCTCTTCATGGGCTTCCGGGTGAACAAGCCGGCGACCCGGCGCTTCCTCGATGCCATCGCCTCTCCCGAGAAATACGCGCCGATGGAGCCGGGCGCGCGGGTGCGCGACCTGATCGACATCACCCGCGGTGACCCGGCGACGCGGCTGAAGCCCGTCACCCTCTTCGCCGTCTGCATCAAGGCGCTGAATGCCACCTTCAGCGGAAAGCACCAGCGCAGCTACACCTGGATCGACAAGACCGCCAATCCGCAGAAGGGCGAGGATTTCCCGCATCTTGAGGGCTACCAGGGCCTGCACGACCCCGGGCTGAGCGACGAATCCGAGGAGACGGCGGCGAAGCTGCGCGCGGTGGTCGAGAAGCTCTCGGCCGAGGAAGGCGTCTTCCCGCTGGCCATCGAGACCATTACGCCGCAGATCGCCGAAGCCTACCTCACCCACAATACCCGCAACCGCAAGATCGTGGCGGCGCATGTGGATGCCATCGCGCGCGACATCCGTGCCGGCAACTGGATGATGAATGCGCAGCCCATCTGCTTCGCGCGCGACGGGCGGCTGCTGAACGGCCAGCACCGGCTCTCCGCCGTCATCCAGGCGGGCGAGCCGATCGAGGTGCCGGTGATGCGCGGGCTGCCGGAGGAGGCCTATGCCACCTACGACATCCATGCCAAGCGCGGCCCGCAGCTGGGCTCGGCCTTCGAGAATTTCGGCGACAAGCCGCTGGTGGCCGCGGCCGCCGTGCTGCTCTGGAAGCGCGAGCTGAAGCCCTCGGGCGTGCGCAATGCCAAGCCCACCCCGGCCGAGGTGATGAAGATCGTCGAGCAGCATCCCCGCCTGCTGGAGATGCGGACCTTCGGTCGCAAGATGATCGAGTTCGGCCGCGGCTCCGTCCTGGCCTATGCAGCCTATTGCATCGAGCGGGATGATCCCGAACTCGGCAGGATTTTCCTGGACCGATTTGAAACCGGCGCCGACCTGCCGCGCGGCCACCTGATCCTGGAGCTGCGCAAGCGCATGCAGATCCTGCGGCGGGAGCGCACCAGCCAGGATGAGCAGTTGAAGGAGGTCCTGGGCGCCTGGGCGCGCTTCAAGGAGAATCCGGACCTGGAGCGGCTGAAGCGCGCCTCCTGAGGCGTGCCACGGTCAGTCCGGGCAACGAGGCCCGCGCCATCACGGCGCGGGCCTTTCCCGTTCAGCCCTGACCGCCGGCGAGGGCGGCAGCCACGCGCCGCGCGAAACCGGCCGGGTCGCGCGGGGTATCGCCATCCTGCACCCGCGCCAGGTCGAGCAGCAGCCCGGCCTTCTCCGCCAACGCCGTATCGGTCTTGGCCTCCTCGGCCAGCCTGCGGATCAGCGGGTGGCGCGGATTGACCTCCAGCACCGGAAGCCCGCCGAAATCCCGCCCGGCGCGGCGCAGCATGCGCTGCATCTGCAGGTCCGGGCCGTGCTGCGCGGCGGCCAGCACAACGGCGCTGTCCACCAGGCGATCGGTCGCGCGGACCTCGCTGACCTCCTCCTTCAGGGCGTCCTTCAGCAGGGGCAGCAGCATCGCCACATCCGCGGCCTCGCCCGCTTCCTGCCCGCCAGCGAGTTTGGAGAGATCAACCGTGCCCTGGGTGATGCTGCGGATCGGCTTGCCCTCGAAACTGTCCAGCCGCTCCGGCCAGAAGGCGTCGATCCCGTCCGAGAGCAGCAGCACCTCCACCCCCCTGGCGCGGAAGCCCTCCAGCTGCGGCGATTTTGCCAGCGCCGCCGGGTCCTCGCCCAGCAGGACATAGATCGCCTCCTGGCCCTCCTTCATCCGGCCCAGATAGTCGGCCAGCGAGGTCCAACCCTCCACGGCCGAGGAACGGAAGCGCAGAAGGGCCGCGACTTCCTTGCGGTGCTCGGCATCCTCCCAGACGCCTTCCTTCAGCACCGGGCCGAAATTCTCCCAGAACCTGGCATAGTCCTCGGCATTCCCGGCGCGGGTCTTCAGCTCCGACAGCACGCGGTTGGTCACGGCCTTGCGGATCCGCCCGAGCACCGGCGTCGCCTGCAGCATCTCCCGCGACACGTTCAGCGGCAGGTCCTCGGTATCCACCACGCCCTGCACGAAGCGCAGCCAGGGCGGCAGCAGCCCGGCCTCGTCGGTGATGAACATGCGGCGGACATGCAGCCGCACCCGGCTCTCCCGCTCCCCCTCCACGGCCTGGAAGGGCTTCATGCCGGGTATGAAGAGCAGCGCGCTGTAATCCAGCATACCCTCCGCCCGCCAGTGCAGCGTGGCCCAGGGCTCGTCGAAGGCATGGGCGACATGGCGGTAGAAATCGGTGTAGCTCTCCTCGCTCACCTCCGATTTCGGCTTGCGCCAGAGCGCGGTGCCCTCATTCGCCGGCTCGTCCTTCCCGTCCCGCGCGACGGTAATGGGCAGGGTGATGTGGTCGGCCCATTTGCGGATGATGGCTTGCAGGCGGAAGGGTTCGAGAAACTCCCCGGCATCGGCCTTCATGTGCAGGACGATATCGGTGCCCAGCTCCTCCCGTGTGGCGGGGGCGAGGGTATAATCGCCCTTGCCTTCGGAGGCCCAGGTCCAGGCCTCTTCGCTGCCGGCGCGGCGGGAGGTGACCTCGACCCGGTCGGCGACCATGAAGGCGGAATAGAAGCCGACGCCGAACTGGCCGATCAGGCTGGGCTTGTCGGTGGCCGGCGCATCAGCCAGCGACTTCGCGAAAGCCAGCGTGCCGGAACGGGCGATGGTGCCGAGATGCTGGGCCAGATCGGATTTGGACATGCCGATGCCGGGGTCGGAAATCGTCAGTGTCCGGGCGTCCTTGTCCGGCACCACCCGCACCCTGGCCTCGGCCGGCAGGCTGAGCTTGCTGTCGGTCAGCGCCTCGAAACGCCGCCGGTCCACGGCATCGGCGGCATTGGCCACCAGTTCCCGCAGGAAAATCTCGCGCTCGGAATAGAGCGCATGCACGACCAGTTCGAGGAGGCGCCCGACCTCGGCGCCGAATTCATGCCGCTCCACGGTATCGCTCACCACAAACTCCCTCGAATAAGGCGTTGTTTCAAAGAGATATGTGCGGCATCGGGGAGTGTGTCAATCAGCCAGGAGGACTGTGGCGGAGGCCCTGTGCCGTTGCGATTCCTCCTCTTCCGCAGCGACCTCGGCCCGGCGCGCGGCCTGGCGCCGGGTGGCCAGGGCGGCCGCGTCGCGCGCCAGCTCCAGCCGTTTGATCTCGGCAAAATCCTCCCGCAGCGCCGCGCGCAGCGTGTCCTCCTGGGTGCGCAGGAGGCTTGCGGCGTGGAGCATCTGCCGCCGCCGCCCGGAGGCCATGGGAGACCAGGCCGACCAGAGCGCCATCTCCTCAGCCCGGCCACGGGCCTGCTCCGTCTCCTGCGTGAAGGCCTGATCCTGCGCGGCCAGGGCCTCCTCGGTTGCCGCCACCTGGCGCCCTGCCTCGGCCAGCGCGGTGCGGCGATCATCGGCACGTTGCCGTGCCAGGCGGATCAGGATCGGCAGGCCCTTCATCTTCATCCCTTCCGGCAAGACAGCCCTGGCAGCGACAATGCCGGCGTGATAGCACATGACTGTTTTTCGCATAAAGGGCGAAGATGCGCGTGCGGACCTGGATGAGCGGCATGATCGCGATGGCAGCGGTGCTCGGCGCTGCCGCGGCCTGGTCCCTGCGGCCGGGCGTGCCGACGGCGATGACAGCGGGAGGGATTTCGGGCTCGGCCTTCGCCGTGGCGCCCGGGATGCTGGTGACCAACGCGCATGTCGCGCTGCGCTGCCGTGCCCAGGGCCTGCCGCTGCGCGTGCAAGGACGCGGCGGATGGGAGGTGTCCTTGCTGGACCCGGAGGCCGATCTCGCCCTGCTGCGCGGTCCCTCCGGCAGCGGAATGGTGCTGGCGCTCTCCGCCGCCCTGCGCCTGCCGCGCGGCACGCCGCTGCTGGCCATGGGCTATCCCACCGCCGGGACCGAAGGGCGGCTGGCCGGGCAGTTGCAGGGCAGGCAGGGCCGGCTGCTGCGCGCCACGCTGACCGTACACGACCCTGAGGGGGGACAGGCCACCAGCTTCGTCATGGCCGACCACCTGGGGCGGGAGTTGGAACCGAGCTGGGAGGATGGGCTTCGCTACTTCGGCGCAGGCCAGGAGGCGCGGCTGCGATGGCGGCTGGAAATCGATGCACCCTCGGCGGGTGGCAGTTCCGGCGGACCGGTTCTGGATGCGGCGGGGCAGGTGGTGGGGGTCGTCTATGCCGGCGGGCGCGGGCTGACGGCGGCCATTCCGCTGGAGGATCTACGCGCCTTGCTGGCCCGTGCCGGGGTGGCACCGGTGCTCGGCAGCTTCTTCCCGCAAGGGCTGCCGGACTGGGAGGCGGTGCAGGCCAGTGCCGCCCGCGCGCTCTCCCGCATCACCTGCTGATCAGGCCGCGGCGGCGGGCGCGACCGGCAGGGGCGTGGTGGGGCTGGCCGGCAGAGGCAGCGTCCGGCCCTGGTGCAGCGCCCCGACCGCAGCAGCCAGCGCGGCCTCTCCCTGAGCCGCCAGCCGCAGTACCAGATCGCGCAGCGCGGCATCGAGCGAGAGGCTGTCAGGCCCTTCAGCCATCATCGCCGGCGCGGATTCCGGAAGCTGCGCGCCATCGGCAGCGGGCTGGCCTTCCGGCAGAATCCACAGCCGCTCGGCATAGCCGCGCAGGGCATGCGCCGCATGGGCGGCCGGTGCACCGGGCGCGCCCGCCAAAAGGTAGACCTGCCCGTCCCCGGCGCGACGGAACCAGATCTGGGTGCCGCCCGGCAGACAGGCCCCGGCATGCCAGGGCGCCGCGCCGGCCAGGGCGAGCAGCGCCATCCGTCGCCGCTCTGTCTGGGGCTGCCCGAGGATCGCCCGGCTGGTGGCGGCCGCTCCGGCAACCCTGAGTTGTGACGCGGCATGGGCGAGTTGCTGCCGTGCCGCCGCTTCGGTGGCGCAGGCCGGGCCTTCCAGCGCCAGAGTCAGCATGGGATCGAGATATTCCGGGGTCAGCGTGCCACAGTCGCGGCTCATCCGGACAAGGGCAAGCTGGTCCAGGGCAGCGGCGGCAGTGGTCAGGAGCGGCGTCAGTCCCAGCATGGTCACGTCCTTGCCCTTGGGGCGCAACAGGGCGCGTGTGCAACGCCCGAACGCTCGCGTAATACGAGCATATCTCCTGCGTTACTCTCTTTTTTGATGCTGGGCCAGATTTTTCTCTAGATCTGGATATCCGGTTAACCATTTGATAATACTATATTATATTCGGATGACCTTCTTTCCAGTGCCTCTGAAAGACACAAAACTCCTGCACAGGCTGCGAGACTGGGCCGGATTTATTGAATATTATGAGACAAATCTCGTAGAAGGAATCAGTCCGATGCGCTTCGCCGCGCCTGCCTTCTGCTTATCCGGCCTGCTGCTGGTCCTGCCCTGCCCCGCCCTGGCGCAGCCCGCGCTGTCCTCGGAATCTCCGCCGTCCTGGTCTTCCACGCCTCATGCGCGGGGGCCAGCCCCACGTCAGCGGCAGGGGCATCGGGCCCAGGGCTCGCAGTTGGATGTCACCGGCCTTCTGGACCAGGCGCCGCCCCCGGCGCCAGAACCGCCCCCGCCTCCCCGCCGCCCGATGTTCAGCGATGGCTGGAGCCGCGACGGCTTCGGCGGCCGGCCTTCCGCCTGGCGATAAGCGGCGCATGTCCGGCGCCCCCACCGGCTTCGTGCTGATCCATCGCGACCTCGGCCTCTATGTCGGCCGCACCTTCGCGCAGTCCTTCTGGTCCAAGCTAAACGGCGCCGGGCGCCAGGCCGTGGCGACCTTCCCCAGTGAGGCCCAGGCCCGCTGGCACATCGACCTCTGGGAAGGCGGCTGGCCGGAGGATCAGGCGGCCTGCGGCCTCAGCCTGCATCCGGTGGGGGTGGACCTGCCGGATGGCTGGGCCAGCATCACCGCCCTGCGCGCCGCCGGACTGGGGGAGCATCTGGGTGAGTTGGCCCATCCCGGCTGGCGCGCCGCGACGGGCCATTGCTGAGCCGGCGGCTCAGATGAACTGCAACTCAGCATGCAGTGCGCCGCTGGCCTTCAGCACATTCAGCACGGAGATCAGGTCGCGCGGCGCCAGGCCCAGCGCGTTCAACCCGTTCACCAGCGCCTGCAAGGTGCTGGCCCGGGGCAGCACCGCCAGCTGGCGGCCACGCTGATCATCCACCTCCACCTGCGTGCGCGGCAGCACCACCGTCTCGCCATTCGAGAGCGGGCCAGGCTGGCTGGCCACCGGGCTTTCCGTCACACGGATCACCAGGTTGCCATGGGTGATGGCCACCGGCTCCACCCGCACCGAGGCGCCGACGATGATGGTACCGGTGCGCTCATCCACTACCACCCGGGCGGTGGTCTCCGGCCGCACCTGCAATCCTTCCATCTGCGCCACCAGCGCCGGCAGCCGGTCGCGGAAGCCGAAGGGGATCTTCACCTCCACCGTGCCGAGGTCCAGCGCCTGGGCGCTGCCGGGGCCGAAGCGAGCATTCAGCACCTCCTCGATCCGGATGGCCGTGGTGAAATCGGGTGCGCGCAGCGCCAGGCGGATGCTGTCGAGGTTGCGAAGGCTGACGGGCACCTCCCGCTCCACCAGCCCGCCGCCGGGCACCCGCCCCTGGGTGGTGACGCCCGAGGAAATGCTCTGCGCCTGCCCCGCCGCCTGGAAGCCGCCCACCACCACCGGGCCCTGCGCCACGGCATAGACCTCGCCATCCGCGCCCAGCAGCGGCGTCACGATCAGCGTGCCGCCATTCAGGCTGCGGCTGTCGCCCAGCGAGGAAACCTGCACATCGATGGGCGTGCCCTGGCGCGCGAAGGGCGGCAGGGTGGCGGTGACGATCACGGCGGCGGTATTGCGGGTCTGCACCCGCGCATCGGCCACATTGATGCCCATCCGCTCCAGCATCGCCGCCAGGCTCTGCTGCGTGAAGGGCGTGTTCCGCAGCTGGTCACCCGTGCCCTGCAGGCCGATGACCAGGCCGTAGCCGACAAGCTGGTTGCCGCGCACGCCTTCGATCGAGACGATATCCTTCAGCCGCACCTGCGCCCACGCCGGCAGGGCAACGAGACAGGCCAGGGCCAGGGTCCAGAGAAAACGACAGGTCAGGCGGCGCGGCATGGGCAGGGTCCTTCCGGCTCAGGCGCTGTAGCGCAGGCCGGCCCGGGCCAGCGCGGCATGCGGCAGCAACTGCGGCTCCAGCCCCAGCAGCGTCCGCAGATCGGCCAGCGCATCGCGCAGTTGCAGGGCACGGTCCGGCGCCCGCGGCATCTCGCTCTGCGGCATCAGCGCCAGGGCGCCACGCCAGAGCAGCACCGCCGCGTCGCGCGCCAGCGGCGTGGCAAGCATGAAGGCCTCCCCGCATTCCTCCACCGTGCAATCCAGCGCACCGGCCATGGCGGCGACATCCTCCTCCTCCAGTGCCAGGGGAATATAGGGATTGCTGAACCCTGGGCTGATCAACTGGGTCACTTCGGATTGTCCGTCCTGTGCGAGGGGGTCAGAGGTAGTTCACCAGGCTCAGCTTGGAGAGCTGCGCGGTGATGGAGTAAGTCGCCTGCAGCTGGATCTGCATCGTGTTGATCTGGTCGGAGAGGCTGTAGTAGTCGGCCCGCTCCAGGTCGTTGATCTGCGCCGTCGTGGCCTGCACGCCATGGTCATGGATCTCCGCCACCCGCTCCAGCCGCGCCTGTTTGGTGCCGAGCGTGCCGGCCAGGGTGGTCAGCTGCGTCTGCGCGCCGCGCATCAGCTCGCCCGCACGGTCGCAAAGGGCGGTCCTGGCATCCTCGCTGAGCCTGCTGGCGCCATTGCCCAGAAGCGACGTCATGGCCAGCGCCTTCAGCGCATCCCGGAAGGCGCCATGATCGGCGCGGACGTCATAGGCGAGCGCCTGCCCGTCACCGATCCGCACCAGATTCGGCGCGCCGTCCCCCGTCCTGGAGGAGGAGCCGTAATAACGGCCGTAGAACTCCGAGCCGCCGTCATCAAAGGCATCCTCGATATCCTGCATCAGCCCCGCAATGTCGTCGGCATCCAACGCGCCGCCCTTGGTGGCCACGGCAGCCTCCAGCATGGACTGAATCCGCGCCGGCAGCTCCGCGATCCCGTCCAGCGGCCGCGTGGCGCCGTCGGTGCCGCCAAATACCTTCTGCCCCTGGAAATCCGTGTTCAGGAGATCGGCGATGGAGGCGAGCAGGTCGGGAGTATCGGCAGAGAGCATGGTATAGCTCTGCTGCTTCAGCACATCGGCAGCCAGGATCTGCGCGGAGACATCCTGGAAGATGTCCCTGATCGACGTCATGGCGGTCTGCATGGTCTTCATGCGCTCGCCGGCGAGGCTGGTGCCGTTCTTGATCGCCCCGCCCTGCTGGATATCGCTCCGCAGCCGATAGAGCAGCGAGGCGCCGATACCCATATCCAGCACCGGGTCGCTCTTTCGGCCGGAGGCGACTTCGGCGGTCGCACGGGCGAGTTGCGCTTGCAGGCTCTGCAGACTGGCCTGCCGGCCGATCGCGACGCCCGCCGGGGACACACGCTCCATCATCGGGGCTTCTCCTTCAACGTCTGAGGCTGCCGAGCTCGTCGAGCATTTTGGCGGCGGCCTGGATGACCTGTACCGAGGCCGAATAGGTCTGCTGCACCATCAGCAGCCGCTGCAGTTCCTCATCCACGCTGACCGCCGTCTTGTTGGTCAGGTCCTGCCGCGCCTGCAGGGCGATGCTGGCGCGGGTGATGGCACGGTCAGTCCAGGTGCCGCGCTCGCTCTGCATCAGCCCGACAACCTGCGAGGCAGCCTGCGGCAGCCCCATCGAGCCCGGCAGGCCGGTGCCGCTGTCGTAGTCGCGGTTGCGCCCCAGGGCGTCCAGCCAGCCCAGGATGATTCTGTTGTCGGAGGTACTGCCCTCGACCACCGCCCCCATGCCGTCGCGCATCCGCCAGAGCTGGCCCAGCGACGGTGGGGCGGTGCTGGGATCGGCCACCTGGTCCGGGTCGACCAGCGCATTGATGCCGATGAGACGCGCCATGCCGACGGCTGGCGCTGCGGGGTCGAAGCCGGCGGCGCCATCACGGGTGAAGAGCCCGGCCTGACCGGCGCCAAGGCTTGGATCGGCCTCCTGGAAGCTCTCCGCCAGCCGGCCCGCCACCTGGTCCAGCATATCGGCGAAGCGCGGCATCACCTCGTCCCGAAGCTTCAGCCCGGCGGCGATGCTGCCGCTGTCGGAGACGCGCAGCACCATGCCGCCGACGGTGATGTCGGAGAGGCCATCAGTATAGGGGGCGCTGCCGTGGCGGCGGATGTCGGAGGCGATCTGCGGCGTATGGCTGAAGGCCAGCGCGCGCGGATTGCCGCTGTCGAAGAGCGTATTGCCGCCATCGGTCATCACCAGCAGCCGGCCCGGCCCGTTGTCATGGACGCGGATCGGCAGCCTGACGGCGATATCCGCGAGGAGGGTGTCGCGCTTGTCCTCGTATTCGGCGGTGGAGGCGCCGCGCGCGGCGGCCAGCGCCCTTTGCCGCTCCACCTCCTGCAGATCCCGTAGCGCCGTGTTCACGGCATCCACATCCCGCGCAACGCCGAAGTCGGCCTCAGTGCGCGAGCGGCTGATGGCGGCATCCATATCGTGGAAGCTGTCCACCAGATCCTGCGCTGCCGCCAGCGCCTCGCCCTGCACCACGGCATCGTTCGGCGCGGCAGAGAGCGCGGTCATCGCCTCCTGAAAGGCGCCGAGGCGGGAGGAGAGGGAGCGCTCATCGGCCGGCTGGCCGATTACGCTGGTATAGCTGGCCAGCAGGGATTGCAGGCGGCCGGCGAAGGCCTCGGCGCCATTGGCGGCGCGGGAGGCCGTGGCCAGGACGGTATCGGCGGCGCGCTGGACCACCCCGGTCGCGACCCCGCTGCCGGTGCCGCCCACCAGGTTCTCGCTGCGCGGCAGGTCGCGCCGCACAAAGCCTGGGGTCTGCACATTGGCCACATTGTTGGCGATGACCGAGGAGGCCCGCTGCTCGGCGGCCAGGGAGGTCAGCGCCGCGCTCAGTGCGGCTTGAAGGGACATGGCTTGGGCTCCCGGTCAATTCATGACGTTTCGCATCGTGGTGGGGCCGAGGCAGCGGCCCCGCCATGCCTGCTCACCGCTTCAGATTGGTCGCTTCTTCCAGCATCTGGTCGGCGGTACGGACCACCGAGGCATTGGAGCTGTAGGCGCGCTGCGTCTCGATCAGGTTGGTCAGTTCCGTGCCGATATCGACATTGGAGGATTCCAGTGCCCTGCCCGAGGTGGTGCCGGCAGAGCCCTCACCCGGCGTCAGCAGCCGCACCGCACCTGCCGCGCGCGACATCTCATAGGCATCGCCGCTGACGGGGTTCAGGCCATCGGCATTGGGGAAGACGGCAATCTTCAGCTGGTAGATCGGCCGGGACTGTCCATTGGAGAAGGTTGCGATGACCTTGCCGTCATCATCGACCGAGACCCGCTCCAGCATGCCGAAGGCCGAGCCGTTCTTCTCGATCTTGGTCGGCACGAAGTTGCCGCTCAGCTGGGTGATGCCGGAGACGCTGCCGGGCACGCCGATCTTGAGCGGCAGCGTCATGCTGCCGAGCTGCATGGTCAGGGTACCGAGACGCGTGTCATAGACGCCCCTGGTCTGGTCGGCGGTAGCCGGCATCGTATATTTGCCATAGGCCGCTTCCGGCATGGCGGCGGAGATGGGCGTGGTCGCCGGCGGCACCGGCGCGGTATCGCTGACCACGGACTTGATGGTGCCCGCCTTGTTGGCGCCGGCGCTGGCACCCCAGAATTCGACCTCCACCTGCCCGACCAGCCGCGATTCATCCGTCACCGGCGCGGCGGGGTCGCCGCCGGTCGCGCTGTCATAGACCTGCATCAGCCAGCGGTTGGTATCCGTGTCGCCCGCGGCTGCGGCCGGCAGCGCGATGAAGCGGTAGGTCAGGGTCTGGGTTCCGCCCAGGGCGTCATAGTAATCGACGCTGCTGATATGCGTGTCCACGCCCGGAGGATCGGCCGAATAGGCCGTATTGCCGGCAGGCAGGTTGGCCCAGAAGGTCATCTCCGTGGTCGGCGCGGAGGAGACGCTGATATTGTTGATATTGACCGTCGCCAGGCCATCGACATTGTTGTCGCCCAGGGTGCCGAGCGGCAGGCCATCGGCGCCGAGCTTCACGCCCTGCAGATAGTAGCCCCCGGCATTGACCAGGTTCCCGTTGGCGTCCGGGCGGAAGGAGCCCGCACGGGTAGCGAGATATTTGCCGTTGCTGCCCGGGGTTTCGTTCACCACCAGGAAGCCGTTTCCATTGACGGCGATATCGGTATCGACGCCGGTACTCTGCACCTGGCCGAGCTTTGTGATCTCCACCCGGTTATGCGCGGCGGTGCCGGCCAGCGCCGAGCTGCCATGGCTGGAGCCTTCCAGCACCAGGCTCTCGAACTGTGTATCGATCCGCTTGTAGCCAACAGTGGAGCTGTTGGCGATGTTGTTGGAAATGCCGGAGAGCTTCGTGGCCTGGGCATTCAGGCCCGAGACGCTGGTCCGGAGAGCGTTGATGGCCGTCATCGGCGATCCCTGCGGTGGTTGCATGTCACGGAAGTGACGATCTGGGGAAATGGCGGGCGCGTGCTCCGCCGCTTGAGGTCAGGCTCGGGGCAGGCGGGCCCGTTTCGGGCAGGTCCGGCGCCGGCTTCTGCCGGAGGGCCGGGGCAGTGCGGAGGTGTCATCGGCGCGGCTCCGCGGCGGCGCGTTGCGTGACGAGGCCGGCGCGCATCACCGTAATGGCGATGCGGCGATTGCGGGGGTCGTTCGGCGCCTCCCGCAACAGCGGTTCGACCGAGGATTTTCCCTCGATCCGGTGCATCCGCGCCGCCGGCACGCCCTCCTGCTCCAGCACCCGGCGCGCGCTGTTGGCGCGGTCGCTGGACAGTTCCCAGTTGCCATAGGCGCCGCGGGAGAAGGCCTGCCCATCCGTGTGGCCGGCCACCACCACCGCGTTCGGCACCGTGGCCAGGATGCCGCCCAGCACATGCAGGATACGAGCGAGGCGCGGGGTCGGCTCGGTGGCGCCGGCGGCGAACATGGGCGCGCCGTCGCGATCGAAGATCTGCAGCCGCAGCCCTTCCGACGTCATCTCGACGCGCAGATTCTGTACGAAGTCGCGCAGCGTGCCATCCGTCGTGCCGAGCTGCCGCTCCAGCTCCGCCTTCATGGCTTCCAGCCTCTGGCGGTCGATCGGGTCGCGCAACCCGCCATCCTGAGCGGCGGCGGCCTCGGCTGCCTCACCGTTATTCGCGGACTCCCCGCCATCGCTGTCCCGCCGCAGCCCGCCCTCACTGACGGTGGTCAGTGGATCGGTGCGGGATTCCCCGGCGACCAGCATGGAGGTGCCGCCGCTCAGCACGCCGTTGCCGGCCGGCAGATCAAGAATGCTGGATGCGTTGAAGAACTGGGCGATGCCGTCGCGCTGCGCCTCGGTGGTGGAGGAGAGCAGCCACATGACCAGGAAGAAGGCCATCATCGCCGTGACGAAATCGGCGTAGGCGATCTTCCACTGGCCGCCATGATCCTCGTCACGCGCCACGTGGTGCCTCTTGACGATGATCCGACGCTTGTCGTTCTCGGCGCTCATGCGGCGGGGTAATCCGGGCTGATGCTGGTTCGCAGCCTATACCGGAGATTTTTCGCATTCAAGGGCGTTGATCCTCGCCACGGTGCCTCACCGTCAGGCTGCCCGACAGCGCCAGGCGGTGCAGCACGGCCTCGAAGGCCTCCTCGAGCTCCGCCACCATGGCAGGCGGCAGCCTGCGGACGGTCTCCAGCACCGCGTCCAGCCGCCGTTCCTCCAGCCGCCCGCGCAGTTCGATGCGCCCGCTGACAGGCAATGCAAGGCGGATGGCGAAGGCCCCTCGTCCGGCCTGGTTGCCGCCGGTGGCGCCTGGCGGCCTCACGCGGTCGGGGCGCCAGAAAAGGTCGATCCAGGCCAGGCCCTCGCCGCTCCGCAACGGCAGCCGCTGCCCGGCCCAGAAGGCCGCCTCCCCCAGCGAGGCCGGCGGCTGTGGCGCGCCACCCAGCAGAGTCAGCATCGCCTTCCGCGGCAGATGCAGCGCCTCGCCCAGACGGGCCAGACGCTCCTCGCCCAGCCAGAGGCCGGGATCCGGCCGCAGCGCCGCCAGGGCCAGGGGCAGGACCAAGCCGGCCCCGCCGCCCGGCAGCAGCGCCTCCAGCCCCGGCAGCGCGGGGGGCGGCGCCAGGAGGCGTGCCTCCCCCTGCTCCTCCGCAGGGCTGCCGCGTGGCGGCACATGGCCCACGGCACGTGCCGCCGCGGCATAGCCTGCCTCAGCCTCCCGCCCCGGCGCGCCGGGGCGGAAGACGGGGTCGATGGGCGCCACCTCCCCGTCCATGGCTAGCCGGCAGTGCCGATCTCATCCTCTTCAAGGATGAAGATGCGGCCCTCATCGGCCAGGCGCTTGGCGATGGTGATGATGTCGGTCTGCGCCTCCTCGACCGCCTTGCGCCGCTGCGCCGGCATGTTCTCGATCTCGTCGCGCATCATGGTGGCGGCGCGTTCGGACATGCTGGCCAGGAACAGTTCGCGCAGCTCCAGGCTGGCGGCGGTCAGGGCCACCTGCAGCCTGTCGGCCGGGCATTCCGCCACCAGCGTGGCGAAGGTGGTGCGATCGACGCGGATCAGGTCGTCGAAGGTGAACATGATGCGGCGGATGCGGCTGGCGGCATGTGGCTCGCGCACCTCGATGTGCTTCATCAGATGCTCGACCAAGCCCTTGTCGGCGCGGTTCATGATCTCCGCCACGATCTGAGAGCTGTCGCGCTCGTAGCTGCGGTTGAGGTTGGTGATGAATTCCTTCTGCAACGTCTGCTCGATATCCTGCAGCACGCCCTTCTGGATGCTGTCCATCCGCACCATACGCAGCACGATCTCGTCCACCGAGGCCTCGGGCAGCAGCGCCAGCACACGCGCCGCATGCGCGGCCGGCAGCTTCGCCAGAATCACCGCCGCGGTCTGCGCCAGCTCGGTCCGCAGATAGGTCGCCAGCACCTCCGGCGAGATATTCGCCAGTTTCTCCCACATGGTCTTGCCCTCGGGACCACGGATCTCGTCCATGATCTCGCTGACCTTCTCGCTCGGCAGCAGGCGCTTCAGCAGGCGCTCGGTGGTCTCGGCGGTGCCGAAGACAGTGCCGGTGCGGCCGACCTCGGCGCGGAAGCGCATGATCACGCGCTCGACCGTGTCGATATCCACCTTGCCCAGATGGGCCATGGCGCGGCTGACGCGGCGGATCTCCTGTTCCTCCAGCCGGCCGAACAGAGTCTGGATGCGGTCCTCATCCAGCGTCATGAACAGCACGGCCACATCGGCCAGCGGATCGATCTTGGCGGGGGGTGCGTCCACCGGACGGATGGCGCGGCGCGCCTCGGGGGCTCTCATCGGTCGGTGCTCCGGACAGGCGGAGTGAGGAGGGGGGTGAGGAGCGCGGCGAGCATGGCCACCACCTCGGGCGGCGCCACGCCTCCGGGGGCGATGCGCGCCAGTTGCTCCGGCAGATCGGCGCCGGCCGGGATGGAGAGCTGCTGGGCCCCGGCGATGGCGGAGAGGCGCTCCTCCAGCACCGCCAGCGCCACGGGAGGCGGGGCAGGCTGCCGCGCCGCCGCCCAGCGCAGGGCGGCGGCCAGGCGGCGCTTGCGGCGGATGCGGCGCGATGTCCCGCTCATGTCGAGAAGCCCCGCGTCAGCGCGCCCGCCACCAGCGCCCAGCCGTCGATCAGCACGAAGAAGATCAGCTTGAAGGGCAGGCTGACCACCGAGGGCGGCAGCATCATCATGCCCATTCCCATCAGCACCGAGCTGATGGCCATGTCGATCGCCAGGAAGGGCAGGAAGAGCAGGAAGCCGATCTGGAAGGCCTTGGTCAGTTCCGAGACCAGGAAGGCGGCCGCCAGGATATGCAGCGGCACCTCCGCCCGCTGCCCGCGCGGCAGCGGGGCCGTGAGGGCGCCGGCAGGCGGCTTCCATTTGGCGATGTCGATGAAGAGCATCAGCTCCTGCTCCCGCACATTCGCCTCCATGAAGTCCCGGAAGGGACGGATGGCGCGTTCGGCGGCCTGTTCCTCGGTGATGCTGCCTTCGATCAGCGGGCGTCCCGCATCATCCCAGCTCCGCTCCAGCACCGGCGCCATGACGAAGGCGGCGAGAAACAGGGAGAGGGAGACGATGACCGTGTTCGGCGGCGACTGCTGCAACCCCAGCGCGGTGCGCAGCATGGAGAGCACGACGACGATGCGGGTGAAGGCGGTCGCCACCACCAGGATGCCCGGCGCCACGGCCAGCAGCGTGGTGATGACGATCAGCCCGACGACATTGGTCGTCAGGCTCTGCCCGCCGCTGGCCACGGCATTGGCGCCCTGCGGCCCAAGGCTGAGCGAGACGCTCTGCGCCAGGGCCGGCGGCGCGGCCAGCAGCAGCACCGCCAGCGGCGCGATGAGGGGACGCGGCATTCTGCCGGTCTCTGTCAGGAACGGTCGGTCAGGCGGCGGATGAGACGATCTCGGTGATCGAGATCGAGAGCCGGCCGTCATCGGTGATCTGGATCTCGCCGCGCGCGATCAGCCGCTCATTGGCCAGCAGGTCCACCGGCTCCCCCACCTTCTTGTCGAATTCGATGACGGAGCCCCGGCTGAGATTGAACAACGCGGCCATCGGCAGGCGCTTGTTACCCAGCACCACCTGCACATTGACGGGAATATCCATGATGCGCGGCTTGCGCTCGCTCAGGAACGGGTTGTCGCTGTCCAGGGGAAGTTCGCTGGTCATGGCTTGATCTCCTGCGAAGGCTCGGCGGGGGCGCGGGGCGCCTCCAGAATGGCGATGGCCTGTGCCGCCAGGACATCGGGACGATAGACAAGGCCGCCGGAGACCCAGCTGGCCTCGGCGCTGCCGGGCGGCATGGCGGGCTCCGGCAGCAGCCGCAGGCGGGAAGGCGCATCCCCCGTCGGGGGGAACCCATCCCGCTGCAAGGCAGCCAGAGTTTCGGGATGGGCCGTCAGGAGGATGACATCCTCGCCGCGCATACTGACCGCCTCGGCCAGCATGGCCGCCACCTCGGCCCCGGCGGCGCGCGCCAGCAGCTGCGGGAAGACGGCCTCCAGCGCCGCCACGACAGCGGCGCGGGCCTCGCCATCCATCACCCGGCGCTCCTCGGCGCGTTCGGCCAGCAGGCGCTCCAGCGCCTGGGCGGCCAGTTGCGCGCCCTGCGCGGCACGGCGGGACAATTCGTCTTCCAGCCGCGCCGCCGCCGCGGCCTCCGCCTGCGCGGCGCCCTCGCCACGGCCCTGGGCCAGGCCCTCCTCATGGCCGCGGCGGCGGCCGGCCTCGAAGGCGGCGGCGCGCAGGCGCTCCTCCTCCCGCAGCCGGGCGGCGGAACCATCCTCCCCCGCCAGCAGGGCGCCCAGCGAGGGCGGCAGATAGGGGCGGGCCATCGGGGTCATGCCGGCGCCCCTTCCTGGATCCAGGCCCGCACCACGGACAGAGCTTCCTCCGGCCGCGTGTCGATCAGTTCATTCAAGGCATTCAGGGAGGAGATGCGGATCTGGATATCCTGGCCCACCGTGGCGATGGCCTCCTCCATCGGATCCAGCGCCATGGCGGCTTCCGCGGCGGCGGCATCAGCGACGGCGAGGGCAGCGGCCAGGCGGCGCAGGCGGCTGCGGCGGCGCAGCAGGAACAGGATGGTGCCCAGGCTTCCCACCAGCAGCAGCCCGGCCACCAGCAGCTGGGCGTTGCTCATCCGCCATCCGCCCGGGTCGTCGGCGGAGGCGAGGCTGCCCGCGCCCTCATCGGGGATGAAGCGCAGGGTATCGACCGTCACGCGGTCGCCGCGCTTCTCGTCGAAGCCGACAGCCGAGCGCACGAGCGCCGCCAGCCGCTCCAGTTCCTCCCTGGGGCGTTCCTGCACTTCACCATCCGGCCCGGTCACGCCATCCACCACCACGGCAATGCTGACACGCTTCACCGCGCCCGGCTCGCGCGTCGTCTCCTCGACCTTCGAGGAAATCTCGTAGTTGATGGTCTCGTTGCTGCGCTGGGCGGTGCTGGCGCTCCGCTGCGCAGTGCCACCGGTCTGCTGGTTGGGCAGGTTCTGGCCGACCGTCACGGGCTGCTGGCCACGCCCGTCCTCGCTGCTCTCGGCCTCCGTCTGGCTCTGCCGGCCGCGCTCCACCTGCCCCATGGGGTCATAGGTTTCCGCCCGCGCGACGGTGCGCGCGCCCTCGATCTCCACCGCCGCCACGGTCCGTACCCTGCCGCGCCCGACAATGGGTTCCAGCAGGTCCAGCACCGCCTGGCGCAGCGCCTGTTCCTGCGCCTGCCGCAACTCGCCGATCCGCCCCGCCACGGCGCCGCTGCCGCCATCGGCCGCGAGGACGATGCCGGAGGGATCGACCACCGAGACATCCTCCTGCCGCAGCCGCGGCACGGCACCCGCCACCAGCAGCCGGATGGCGGAGGCCTGGGAGGCCCCGAGCCGCTGGCCGGTGGCGGTGATGACGGTGACGGAGGCGGTGGGCGGCGGCGCGTCGCGGGAGAAGCTCTCACGCTCCGGCAGCACGATATGGACGCGGGCGCTGCGCACCCCCTGCATGGTGATGATGGTGCGCGCCAGCTCCCCCTCCAGCGCCCGCACCCGCTGGATGCGCTGCATGAAGGAGGTCATCTGCATCGGGTTCGCCTGGTCGAGCAGCTCGTAGCCGGCGCCGCCCTGGCGTGGCAGGCCCTCGCCGGCCAGCTGCATCCGCAGCCGCGCCACCTGCTCGGCCGGCACCAGCACCGTTCCGTCGCCGCGCGCCTCGACCGGCACCTTCATCTCTTCCAGCCGCGCGACGATGCGCCCGGCCTCCGAGGGCTCCAGCCCGGCATAGAGCAGCCCGTTGGTCGCCTGCGGCGCGCGGGCCACCAGCACCACGGCCAGGATGGCGGCGGCGGCCACCGCGGCCATCGCACCCAGCTTCACCGGGCCCAGCCGGGCCAGCGCGGGGCCGAGGGCGCCAAGGTCGAATCCGGGTCGGAGGGTGCTCACCTGCTGCATCGGTACCTGTCGTCCCGCTCTGACCATCCATCTTTCGCATATCCCCCCGCGGTCATAGAAGCCGTGGGCTTTGCGGTGCCAGACGTTTTTGGCATGGAATGCGAAAGCGCATCGGGTTACATCTGCCGCCGCTGCTCTTGTCGCGCGAAAAATCGCATCTGCCGGGAGTTCCCCGCCATGTCCGCCTCAATCATCGACCTTTCTGCGAAAAACCAACGTAGGGGCGGCGGCCGTATGCTGCTCTTCTGCCTGGGAGCGCTGCTGCTCTTGGGCGGCGCCGGCACCGCTGCCTGGACCCTGGTGCCAGGCCTTCCCGATTCCATGCGAAAAATTCTTCATTTCAGCATGGCTGCGGATGCCGGGGAGGAGGGCGCCCTGCCCCCCCTGGCCCGGCCCGTCTTCGTCGAGCTGCCGGAGATGACGCTGACCCTGCCCAATGCCGGCCGCCCACGTCAGCTGCGGCTGAAGCTGGCCATGGAGATGGTGCCCGACCCCGACCAGCCGTCGGAGCGGCTCAGTCCCCGCATCTATGACAGTCTGGTGCTCTATCTCCGCACGCTGCGGGACGGGGAACTCGACGGGGCTCTGGCCATGGACCGTCTGCGTGGCGACCTGCACCGCCGCCTCGACCTGCTGCTGGGCGAGGGGCGGGTGCGGGATGTACTGATCACCGGCCTGGTCCTGGCCTGACGCCATGAGCGGAACCGAGGACAATGGCGCCGCCGGGGAACCGGCGGAGGATCCGATGGCCGACTGGGGTGCCGCCGGCATGGCCATGGGCCAGGGCGACATCGACAGCCTCTTCGGCGGCCCCGATCCGGCGGCGACCGAAACGGCGCGTACCGGGCTGGAAGCTCTGGTCGGCGGCGCGGTGCGCCACGAGAAGCTGCCGATGCTGGACATCGTGGTGGACAGGCTGGCCCGGCTGCTGACCACCAGCATCCGCAAATTCACCGCCGACAATGCCGATGCCATGATCGACCGCATGCGCCCCGTGCGCGTCGGCGCCTTCCTGGACACCGTCACCCTGCCGGCGATGATC
This sequence comes from Roseomonas marmotae, assembly GCF_017654485.1. Lineage (NCBI taxonomy): Bacteria > Pseudomonadati > Pseudomonadota > Alphaproteobacteria > Acetobacterales > Roseomonadaceae > Roseomonas > Roseomonas marmotae. The sequence goes on from NZ_CP061093.1 coordinate 46,741, forward strand.
GGCATCATCCGCATCGAGGAATGGGACGGCTATTGCCTGGCTGCCCTCGATTCCCGGCTGATCGGCTCCATCGTCGATATCCTGCTCGGCGGCCGCCGCAATGCGGTGCAGCCGATCGAGGGCCGCCCCTATACGCCGATCGAGCGCGCCTTCGTCGAAAAATTCGTAGGCGTGCTCACGCAGGATATGGGCCGCGCCTTCGAGGCCGTCTCCCCCGCCACCTTCCGGCTGGAGCGGTTCGAGATCACGCCGGGCTATGCGCTGATCACCAAGCCCACCGCCGCCGCCCTGACCTTCCGCGCCGAGATCACCATGGAGGGGCGCGGCGGGCATATCGACTTCCTGCTGCCCTATGCCTCGATTGAGCCGGTGCGCGACCTGCTGAGCCAGGAGGTGCTGGGCAAGAAGGTCGGCGGCGACACCATCTGGCGCAGCCATCTGGCGGAGGAGCTGCCACGCGCCAGCGCGGAGCTGACGGCGGTGATCGACAGCCGGACCATGTCCTTCGCCGAGGTGGCGCGCTGGCAGCCCGGCTCCGTCATCGCGCTGGACCGTCGGCCCGAGGACAATCTGGATGTCTTCTGCCAGGGCCTGCTGGTCTGCCGCGCCCGCATGGCCGCGCGTGACGACCGCGTGGTGCTGCGGGTGGAGGATTGCGTGATCGAGAAGACCTGGCCCGGCGACACGCCCGTCCCCGAGGACCGCGGAGAAACCCTGATGGAGACGCCCCGATGACATTCGTGCAGATCCTCGACGCCGGCGCCATTGCGGTGCTGGTGGCGCAATCCGGCTGGATCCTCCTGCTCTATCGCCGGATGGGCCGGTTGCGCGTGGCGCTGGATTCCGCCGGCGATGTCATCGATCAGCTCGATGCCGCTTCCAGGCGGCTGGACGGTTCGGCCGGCGGCATCGTGCAGAAGGTGAAGGACGGCATCGGCGAGGTGGACAGCAAGATTCAGGCCTGCCGCCGCGTGGCGCAGGAGCTGACCGCCGCCTCCCGCCAGGCGGAGGAAGTGGCGGCGCGGCTGGACCAGGCACTGCGGCAGAACCGCCGGCTGCAGGCGGCCCGCGCCGCTGCGCCACCACGTGAGCTGGCCGAGCCGCTGGGCCTGGCCGAGCGCCTGGCCGGCCGCGCCCCACCACTGCTGGAACTTGCCGCCACTCCCTTGCCGGGCCATCCGGCATCGGACGAGGTGCTGGCCGAACTGGCGGTGGAGCGGCTGCTGGCCAGGGAAATGCCCTTTCCTGCCATGCCGGAGGCGGCGGAGCGGCGGGTCTTCCGCCTGACGCTGGACTGAGGCCGGGGAGATCGCATCCATGAGGATTGAGACAAGGACGTTCGGTCCGGCCGCCAGGCTCTTCGGACCCCGGCTGGGACTGCCGCTGATGGCCCTGGGGCTGGCGGCACTGCTGCCGGGACGGCTGGAGGGATTGACGGCGTTCCTGCCCGTCTGGCCGCCCGAGGCCATCGCTGCGCCGCCAGCCCCGCCGCCAGCGCCGCCTCTTCACCCTGTCGCCCTGCGCGAGGGGGTGGTGGCGCTGCCGCGTGTCTCCGAGACCCTGGCTGGCCCGGCACGCCCCAATCCGCTGGGCGAGGACCGTCCTGGCGAGGGCCGGTTGCTGCTGGAAGTCGGCCGCCGGCAGGCGGAGGTGGAGCGGCGCGAGCGCGCCGTGGAGCTGCGCGAGGCCCGCCTGCAGGCCGCCGAAGATTTGGCCCGCGCGCAGATCGCCGAACTGACGCGGCTGCGGCAGGAGATGGAGCAGCTGGTGGTGCGGGAGGGTTCGGCTGCCGAGGCTGATCTCGAGGCGCTGGTGGCGCTCTACGTCAATATGCGGCCACAGCAGGCGGCGAAGGTGTTGGACAAGCTGGAGGCGCCGCGCGCCGCCATTATCCTGCTGAAGATTCCGGAGCGGCAGGCCGGGCCGATCCTCGCCAATATGGAGCCGCTCTCGGCCCTGGCGGTGACGCAGGAGATCGCCGGGCGGCGCGACGCCTTCCGGCGCTAGGGCCGGCGGGTCCGTGGCGCCCGGCGACGGGCGCCGGCAGGACGCCAACCGGGCGGGGGTGAGCGCCCCGCCCGCGGCCTTCAGGCGGCGGAGACCATGCCGCCGCGGCGGATCATTCCTTCCGCCCAGGCCGGGATGACGGCGCGGCAGCCCTCCGGCCCCAGCAGCGCATAGCCGCCCTCCGCCAGCGCCGTGACGGCACCGCCCTGCCGATCGAGCCCGGAGAGCGGGAAGCAGAGGTCGCAATCCAGCAGGCTGGCCAGCCCGGGTTCCGCCATCCGCGGCAGGAGTCCACGTGCCAGCCGCAGCAGCGCGTCCAGCGACCCGGCGCTGGCCAGGGGCTGCGCCGGCTGCGGGCTATCCAGCCGCGCCAGAAGCAGTTGCCAGGCCAATTCCCCTTCGCCGTGCCGCAGGTCGATCTGCCAGCCCTGACGCCGGGCCCGCCACAGGCCGCCGCCGGGCTGGAAGGCCAGTGCCTCCCCGCCCAGGCTTTCGGGCGGGATGGGCAGGGCCACGCGGATGCGCAACCCGCGCAGCCGGGCAGCGATGCGCCGTTCCTGCCGTTGCCGCAGCCAGAGCGCCAGGCCAAACAGCGGCAGCGGCGCGGCGGCCCAGGGCTGCGGCACGGCCAGCCCTGGCAGGGCGCCGAGCGCGGCACCGGCGCCGGCCAGCGCGATCAGGGCGGTGGAAGTCAGCAGGCTGAAGCCGTGTTGGCGCTGCGGCGGCATGGCGGCACTCCGCGAGGATGGGTTTTCCGCTGGCCAGCCTGCCACGTGGGATCGTAATATTTCGCGAATTTTCGCACGAAATACGGGTTTTATGCGAAAATCTTTTGACGAGGCCCGCTCCCCTTGCGAAGAAAGATCATCCCCTAACCTGCCAGAAAGGCTCCCCATGCCGATGCAGACCCTCCCGAACGAGATCGCCCAGAACAAAGCCGCACCCTGGCCCGCCCTGGGCGAGGCCGCCATGGTCAAGGCTGCCGCGCTGGGCCGGCGAGACGGGCTGGCCGGCCGCTTGCGCGATTTCAACCTGGAGGAAAGGGAGGGCGGGCTGGCTGTGGTCGATGCCGCACAGCGCGAGCCGATGCCGGGCGCCCCGCTGTCCTGGCAGCATTCCCGGCTAATGCTGGCGGCAGTACGCCAATGCTATGCCGCCGGCCTGCACCACGGCGCCGATGTGCGACGGGAGAAGGAGCGCCGCGCCGCCACGGCCGCTTAGTGTCAGGAAGACCCATATTCGGCGATAACCGCACTGGCTCGCCGCTCGATCGGCGAGCCAGTGCGGGCGAACAGTATGTCTGTCTGAGCCAGCACCGTGCCGATGCGCCGCAGGTCGAGGATGTCGAACGGCAGGAACCCGAGTTGGTGCAGATGCGCCACGATCTCCGCCATACGCGGCGCGCCAGCATTGTAATCGACCAGCGAGACTTCCAGCAGGATCAGCTCGGTGCGGTCCAGGACCGTCTTCGCTCCGGCCAGGACATCAAGTTCGGCACCTTGCACATCGAGCTTCAGAAACACGTTCTTCCGCTGCACATGCGACGCGAGTGCTTCGTCGAGCGTACGCATTGGCAGCGTGACCTCCTGGCGCGCGAATGCCGTATTCTCGGCGTAGAGGGATGAGCCCGTCTCGGCCAGGAAGAACGGCACGCTCTCGGCACGGCGGGAACCGAGCAGGCCGCTCACCACCTCGACGCGCCCAGGCGCAAGCGCCGCGGCCTGGTGCAGCACTTCAGCCTTCTCCGGCTGTGCCTCCAGCATCACGAACTGCGCGCCGGGGAACAACGGGAGCGCCATGCGCGTCCAATCGCCGCGATAAGCGCCGATGTCGACGACCAGGTCCGGTGCATAGCCAAACCGCTGGACACGCCGCAATCCGGCCTCCACGCGGTTTTCCATCGCGTTGGCCAGCGGTTCGAGATCCGGGTGATTGCTGAGCTTGGAGAGCCAGTACCGCCCGGTACGCGAAACGGCAAGGTTACGTGCCAATCTGCCTAATACGCTCGACCTCAGCGCCATAGCCCCTCGCCCCGCCTGGTGAGAATCCTATGGCAGTTTCGTTTTTATTTGTGAACAATATTCAGCCGGCGCTGGGATCGCGATCATCGCGATGCCTGTGCCCAGGCTGATCTTGATAGCCAGGTGTCTCGACCGGGCTCGCATGGACTGACAAGCATGCACGAGCGGATCGGCGCCGCCAGCCGAGGCGATAAGCTGGTGTTCCAGATGCTCGGAGTGCTAGCCGGGTGATCTTCCACCAGATGGCCGAAAGGGATTCAGCGCGTGGACGCCCGCGTACAGGTGGAGGGCGTCTTTGCCTGCGAGGTGGAACCGTAACCCGCCAGCGAGACGGTGACACCGTAATGGAGCACGCTCGAAGACCGCGGCCACGGCATGGAGTGATCGCGGTTCACGACCCATAGGCCCGCTGCGCCGAGGCCGCATGGCCGGGCATGGGCTCCTGCCGCAGCGCCTCCAGCAGCGGGGCGGGCAGGCGGGTGCTCTCGCCGGGCGCGGTGCCGGTCTCCTGGACCGCCTGCCCCCGCCCCATGCGGCTGAAGACCTCGACCAGCGCCGAGGCCATCATCCGCTCAGGCGTATGGGCCACGCGGGCCGGGGCGCCGCTGCCCCACCAGAAGGGCTCGGCGCTGGCGATGGCTTCCCCCGGCTGGGTCGCGCTGGTGACAGCGGCGAATTCCACCGGCCCCTTCGGTGCCTCTAGGCCGAGTTGGGCATAGACCCTCCCCACCCGGTCGCGGATTCCATCCAGGAACTGGCGGGCGGATAGCGGCGCGCCATCGCCGCCATGGAACAGCCTGGCATTGGCCCGCGCGGCGCCGGGCAGCAGGTCGGCTGCGGCGCGGGAAGGGTCCTCGGCCACGGCGCGCAGCAGCTTGTCGGCGCCGGCCACGCCCAGGAAATGGCCGAGATACAACTCCCCCACATCCGGCTTGCGCCCCAGCGCGGGGGTCAGCGCCTCCGACACGTCCTTCAGATGCTCGGCGCCCAGCCGCGCGGAGAGTTCGGGATCGTCGCGCAGCGCCAGGATGCGGGCGCGCTCCGCCGGCTCGGTCACGGAGAGGCGGCCGGAGGCGGTGCGAATGATGCCCTCGGCCTCCCGCGCCAGCCCATGTGTGGCGCCGTGGCGGTGCACCACATCCAGCCAGGTCTGGTCGATGAATTGGAAGAGCCCGCGCGCCGAGGAACCGGGCGCCTGCGCGGCAGGCTGGAAGCCGCTTTCGATGGCGGCCTTGGCGGCCAGCACGCCGAAGCCGACGCCTGTGCTTTCCGCCGCGCCCCGCAAGGCGCCGGCGACGGGCCGGGAGAGGCTGTAGCGGCCCAGCGTCTCAGCCGTGCCGCCGGCTTCCGGCATGACGCGGGTAAGGCGCGGGCTGTCCTGCGGGGGGAGCACACTGGGAACCATGAGACCTCCGGCGGGTGTATGCGAAAAACTTCTGTAGCACGTTGTGATGCGAAATGATAAGAGCAAAACCCTGGCACCCCCCGCGTCACAGGCAAGGCCCCCGCATCGATGATCCAGCTCGCCGGAATCCTCGGAGTCTTCGTCGCCATCTTCGGCGGCTATCTCATCGCCGGCGGCCATATGGCCGTGATCCTGGGCGCCCTGGGGCCGGAGCTTCTGATCATCGGCGGTTCCGGCCTGATGACCATGCTCATCGCCAATGACGGTGCCGGCGTCCGCAAGATCCTGAAGTCGCTGGGCCAGGTCTTCAAGGGCCCGCGCTGGAAGAGCACCGACTACAGCGACCTGCTGAGCCTGCTCTACCTGCTGCTGCGGACGCACCAGAAGGAGGGCGCGGCGAAGCTGGAGAAGCATATCGAGAAGCCGGACAGCTCCTCCATCTTCTCGCGCTATCCGCGGCTGGCACGCGATGCCGCGGTCAGCGGTCTGGTCTGCGACACGATGCGGACCATCACGCTGAACAACAAGGATCCCCATCTCGTCGGCGAGATGATGGAGGCCACTATCGAAAAGCGCGCGGCCGAGGATATCAAGCCCGCCAGGGCGTTGCAGACGGTGGCCGATGCCTTTCCCGCGCTCGGCATCGTCGCCGCCGTGCTCGGCATCATCAAGGCGCTCGGGGCCATTTCCGAAAGTCCGGAGGTGCTGGGCCATATGATCGGCTCCGCGCTGGTCGGCACCTTCCTCGGCGTCTTTCTCTCCTATGGCCTGGTCGGGCCCATGGCCGCGCGCCTGAAGAGCATCTTCGAGGAGGAGCGGCGGATGCTGGATGTCGCCCGCGCGGTGATCACCAGCTACCTGCAGAATCTCTCGCCGCAGATCTGCGTCGAGGTCGGCCGGCAATCGGTGCCGACCAAGTTGCAGCCGAGCTTCGACCAGATGGAGGAACAGCTGCGCACTGCCGCCCGGTTCAGGACCGATGCCGAAGGTGGGGGCGAGTAAGCCCGATGCGCCGCTCCCTGCTGCTGGCCTCGACGCTGCTGACCCAGGCGGCGCTGCTGTCCCTGCCCGCCGCCGCCCAGCCGGTGCCGGCCGTAATGACCGAGACCGCGGCGGTGCGGCTGCGGAGCGGGCAGCATGCCGACCGCGGCCGCGTGGTGCTGCATCTCGGCAAGATCCCGGCACACACTATGCGAAAAACAAGCAATGGGTTCGAGCTGCGGCTCCGCGGCCGGCATCGCCTCGACCTCGCGGGCACCCGCCCGCTACGCGAGGTCGCGGGCCTGGAAGCGCGGCAGGAGGGGGAGGAAACGGTGCTGCTGCTGCGCGGCCCCGCGATCCAGGCTGAGACCGGATCCTTCGACGGCATGCTCTATATCGACCTGCGCGCCAGCCCCCCGGGGTTGGAGGCGGCTCAGCGGAAGCTGCTGGAGGACGCCGTGCGGCTGAAGCTGATGCGGCCGGAACAGGCCGAGGCGCTGCTGCATGCAGCCCGTGGTGGAGAGACGCAGCCGGCAGCCACCCTGCCGCGCCCGCCCGAGCCCGCCGGACCGCAAGCCGCCGCCGCACTGCCGCCGCCCCCGAAGGCGACCGGCGATGATTTCGCGGCCCTGCGGGAAGCGGTGATCGCCAAGCTCGCCGTGCTGAACGGCCTGCGCCCTGCCGATATGCTGCCTTCGGCACCGTCACCGTCACCGTCTCAGCCCGCCACGCCAGCCCTGGTTTCAGGCCCGCCGGCGGCGGCTGCCCCTGCGCCTCCTCCCCCCGCACCTCCTCCCCCCCCGCCGCCGCCACTGCCTGCCCCTTCCTGCCCCGCCACCTTCTCCCTGCGGGGATGGACAGGCCCGCAGAGCTTCGCCGAGGCCCTGCCGGCGCTGCGCGCGGCCCTGGCACGCTCCGACCAGGGCACCACGGAAGCCGTCGCGCTGGCGGAATTCTATGCCGGCCATGAACTGGCACGGGAGGCGCTGGTGGTGCTGGAAGGCGCCAGGGGCGAGGCCCCCGCCGGCCTGCTGCGGGAGCGGCTGGAACGGGTGCGCGATGTCGCCACGCTGCTGCTGGGCCGCCCCATTCCGCCCCATTCCCCGCTGCTGGCCCCGGCCGCCGATTGCCAGCGGGAGGATCTGCCGCTGTGGCAGGCGCTCGCCGCCATGGCCGGCGATGGCGCGGCCCTGGCGCCGTTGGCCCCCCGCGCCCGCGCCGCGCTGCGGGAGGTGCCGCAGGCGCTGCGCCTGTCTTTTGTGCAGCGGCTGGCCGATGCGGTGGAGAATGACCCGGCCACGCTGCGCATCCTGCTTGGCGCCATCCGCGCCGATACCGGGCTCAGCCCCACCCAGGCGGCGGCGCGCAACTGGCAGTATGCGCGCCTCGCCCGGCAGGAAGGCAACCGGGCGGATGAGCAGCAATATCTGGAACAGGCGCTGCGTGGCGGTGGCCGCAGCCTGCCGGAGATCCAGGCCCGTGCCCGGCTGGCGGCGCTGAACCTGGGCCGCCCGGGCGCCGAGGGCCGGCGGGCGGAGGCGCAGATCAACGATACCCTCCGCACCTATCGCTACGAAGCGCTGGGGGAGGAAGCCGCCATGGCCTATGCCGACCGCCTGCTGGAGCAGGGGGCGCTGGGCGCCGCCCTGGCGGTGGCCGATGGCGCCAGCCAGGCCTCGGCGCGTCCGGGCGTGGAAAGCCGCGGCGCGCGTCTGGCCGCCACGGCGCTGCGCCGCCTGCTGGCCAACCCCGCCCCGGATGGCCAGCACCTGCCGCCGCCGGATGAGCGGCTGGGCCTCTTCTGGCAGTATGAGGGCTATGCCACTCCGGGCGAGCGCGGCGACGACATCCGCCTGGCCGCCGTGACCCTGCTGCTGCGCCAGGGCCTGGCCGAGACGGCGCGCGACCTGGCGCAGCAGATCACCCCCGCGACGATGCAGAGGCCAGAGGCCATGCTGCTGCTGGCGCGGGTGGAGGCCCTGGCGGCGCAGGGCGATCCCCGGCGCGCGCTGGCGCTGCTGGCCAGCCTGCCGCCCGACGAGGCCAGCCGCCGCGTCGCCGCCGAGGCCCTGGCCCGGCTGGGACGGATGGAAGAGGCGGCAGCGCAGCTCGAGGGGCTGCGCGACACCGGCGACCTCTCCCGCCGGGCGGAACTGCTTTTCCAGGCCCGGTCCTGGCGTGCCGCCGGCGCGGCCTATGGCGCCCTGCTGCGCGACCCGGCCCTGCCCGCTCCCGCGCGGGAGGAGGCCACGGCGCGGCTGGCCACCGCCGCCGCCCTGGCGCGGCAGAAGGCCGATGTACCGGCCGAGTTGCTGGCGCCGGAAACCGGGAGCGCGGCCATGCTGCGCCTGACCGACGCCCCGCCTTCCTCCACCAGCGGAATCGGCGGGCTGCATGGCGCCCTCGCCCGCAGCCGGGAGATCGAGGCCCTGCTGCCATCCGAAGGGCTCCGCTGAGATGGAAGGTCCCGGCATCATCGGCCTCTCCGGCCAGATGGCACTGCGCCAGCAGCTGGATGTGGTGGCCAACAACATCGCCAATGCCAGCACCACCGCCTATCGGGGCGACCGCATGCTCTTCCAGTCGCATATCAGCAGGCTGGATGTGCCGGGGCGCGAGGTCGCCTTTGTGCAGGACCGTGCCACCTATCTGGATAGCCGCCCCGGCAGCGTCGCCTCCACCGGCAATCCGCTGGATGTGGCGATCGACGGCAATGCCTTTCTGGCGGTGGAGCGGCCCGGCGATGCCGGGCGCGGCTATACGCGCGACGGCAGGCTGCGTATCGCGCCCGACAATGGCCTGGTCGATATCGCCGGCCGTCCGGTGCTGGATGAGGGCGGCGGCCGGATCCTGATGCCCGAGCGCTTCTCGAGCATTGAGATCCGCGCCGACGGCACCTTGCTCGCCGTCAATGAAGGCCGGACGGAACAGGTGGCGCGTATCGGCCTGTTCCAGGCCGCCGAGCCCCGCGCCATCCGCAAGGCCGGCGACGGGCTGCTGGAAATTCCCGAAGGCGATGCGCGCCCGCTCGACCCTGCCTTGCGCGAGGCGCGGCTGGTGCAGGGCGCGCTGGAAGGCTCCAGCGTGCAGCCCATCACTGAGATCGCCAGTCTCACCGCGTTGCAGCGCGCCTATGACAGCGTGCAGCGCATCGTCGCGGATGACGACAGCCGCATCCGCAGGATGATCGAGGCGCTGGGGCGCCCGAACTGAACCGCATCAGCCAGGAGAGATCACCATGCGCGCCATGAGCATCGCAGCCACCGGCATGCAGGCCCAGCAGACGAATGTCGAGGTCATTGCCAACAATATCGCCAATGTCTCCACCACCGCCTTCGCCCGCCGCAAGGCGGAATTCCAGGACCTGATCTACCAGTCCTCCGAACGCGTCGGCTCCTCCTCCTCAGAGGCAGGCACGGTGCTGCCGGTGGGCACGCAGATCGGCCTGGGCACGCGCAACGCGGCGGTCAACCGCGTCACCCTGCAGGGCACGCTGACGGAAACCGGCAACAAATACGATCTGGCGCTGGAGGGGCGCGGCTATTTCGGCATCACCCTGCCCGACGGTACCATGGCTTATACGCGCGACGGCAGCTTCAAGCTCTCGCCCGAGGGGCAGATCGTCACGACCGAAGGCTACCCGCTGGAGCCCGCCATCACCGTCCCGCAGGACGCCAAGGATGTGACCATCAACCAGGCGGGCGAGGTCATCATCACCGAGGCCGGCGGGCAGCAGCAGAATGCGGGGCGCATCGCCCTCTATCTCTTCGCCAACGAGGCGGGGCTGGAAGCGACGGGCGGCAACAAGTTCCTGGAGACCGAGGCGTCCGGCCAGCCCAATGCGGGCCTGCCCTCGGACCCCGGCTATGCCAAGCTGCGGCAGAGCTACCTGGAAGCCTCCAATGTGAATGTGGTGCAGGAGATCACGCAGCTGATCCAGGCACAGCGGGCCTATGAGATGAACTCGAAGGTCATCGAGGCCAGCGACCAGATGATGCAGACCGCCAACAACGTCCGGTAAAGGAGACGAAGGATGCGCGCCTTTCCCATCGGCGCGGCGCTGCTGGCGGCGTCGCTCTGCCATCTGCCCCCGGCCCATTCGCGCGAGGTCTGGCACGCCATGCGCGACCTGCAGCCGGGCGACCTGCTGCGGCCCCAGGATATCGACCCGGCCGAGCCGCGCCGCGACAGCACGGGCTTCATCGAGGCCAGCCAGGACATCGTCGGGCAGGAGGTGAAGCGCCGCATCCGTGCCGGCACCGCCATCCCCGCCCGCGCCATCGGCGAGCGCGCGCTGGTGCGGGCCAGCCAGCCGGTGCGCGTCTTCTGGAAGGCCGGCGGCCTGTCGCTGGAGATGCAGGGTAAGGCACTGGAGGACGGGCCGCTGGGCAGGGAGATCCGTGTCCATAATCCCGGCAGTGGCCGCACCATTCGCGCCCAGGTCGTCTCCGAGGGCACGGCCGAGATTCTGGGCGCACCCTGATTTCTGCGAAAATACAGGAAAGGACACGGGGATGACGACGACCGCGGCACGCCCATCGGCGGCACGCGCCCTGGCGGTGGCCGGACTGCTGCTGACGCTCGCCGCCTGCGACAGCTGGGGGCATATCCAGCGCCCGCCACCGATCTCGGCTCCCGGCTCGCTGGACGGCATCCCCGCGGCGGGGGAGCCGGACAGCCCGCTGGCCGTCGCCACGCGTCCGCGGCTGGAAGGCACCGGACCCACCGCGCCGGGCTCGCTCTGGCGCCCGGGCAGCCGCACCTTCTTCCGGGACCAGCGGGCCCGCGCGGCGGGCGACCTGCTGACCGTGGAGATCGAGATCGACGACAGCGCGCAATTTGACAACAAGACCGATCTCGACCGCGATACCACGCAAAGCCTGAAGCTGCCGGCGCTCTTCGGCCTGCAGGGCTATCTCTCCCGCGCCTTCGGCGGCAGCACCGACCCGGCGCTGAGCGTCGGCGGCGGCAGCAGCACCAGTGGGGAGGGCAGGGTACGGCGCACCGAGAAGATCCGCCTGCAGGTGGCGGCGACGGTGGTGCGCGTGCTGGCCAGCGGCAATCTGGAGATTGCCGGCTCGCAGGAAATCCGAGTCAATGACGAGCTGCGGGAATTGCAGCTGCGCGGCCTCGTGCGGCCGGAGGATATCCGTCCGAACAACCGCATCGCCTCCGAGAAGATCGCCGAGGCCCGCATCTCCTATGGCGGGCGCGGCACCTCCTCCGACATGCTGCGGCCGCGTTGGGGCCAGCAGGTGCTGGACCGCGTGCTGCCCTACTGATAGCGGGCGGCGGCGGCATCCAGCGCAGCGCACAGCCGTTCGGCGGTCGCGGCCTCCAGACCGCTGGCCAGCAGCAGGGGCGGCGCACCGTCCCGCCGCTCCTGCCACAGCCGCGCCTCGGCAGCGCGCTGGCGGGCGGCGACGGCGGCGGCCAGCCCATGGATGCCGGTGGCGCCGGCAGGTGGCGCGGTCTCCGGCCGCTCCACCCGGCGCCCGGCCAGGGCATCCCACGACGGGCGCTCGCCCCGGACTTCCAGCCCGGCATCATCCAGCCGCAGGGTCACGGCCCGGCGCCCGCGCAAGGCACGCCGCAGCGCCCCGCCCGCCAAGGCCAGGATCAGCAGCGCGCAGCCGGCCGCGGTGAGGGAGAGCGGATCGCGCCGCCCGGGATTCAGCAGCACCGCCAGGGCCGGCAGGCCGAAGAGCCCGCCCAGCAGCACGGCGGCGGCGATGAAGCCGGGTTCGGGCTTGGCCGGGCGGATCTCGAAGAGCGTGGCATTGCCTTCGGCGCGGATGGTGAAGCGGCTGCTCTCGGTCCGTGGCATCGGCTCGGTCTTGGCTTTTTTGGAGGCTAGCGCGGAACGATGATGGCGGCGAGAGCGCCTTTGCGCTTGCATACCGGCCGGCAAATCATTGCCATGCCTGCATCCCCGCCCAGGAGCCCGATGATGACCGGCGACCCGCCGCAGGACAGCTGGCCCAGTTCGCCCTGGGAGGGAGAGGAGGAGGCGCCGCGTCCTCCCTGGGCCAGTGGCCCCGCCCCGGCGGCGCCGCTGCCCGCCGAGGCGCTGTTGCGCCCGCTGGCCGAGGCGGAGGATGCGCTCTCCCGCCTTGATGCCCTGGCGGGGGCCGCGGCGCCAGCGGTGCAGGCCGGTCTCGCGGCCCGGATGGCGCTGGCGGAGGCGGCCGGCTGGCTGGCGGTCGAGGAGATCTGGGTGCATCCGCGCGACCTGGCGCTGCGCGAGGCGCGGCTGACCGGCTCCACCGCGGCCGCCCTGGCGGGGGAGAGGCTGGCCGCCGCCCTGCCCTCCACCTTGCGGGAGGCCGAGGCCGCGCCGGCCGAGCCTCCCGCCGATGCCGCGATCGAGCAGGGCCTGGCCCTGGCCCGCGTCCTGCGCCGGCTGGCGACCCTGCAGACCGTCGATCCACTCGATTCCGCCGAGGCCTTCTCCCATGCCATCGGCCCGCTGGGGCCGGCGCTCTGGCCGGCCGCCTCCCACGTCCCGGGCGTGGCGGCGCCGGATTTCGCCCAATGGCGCGCGGGCTTCCTGAAGGCCGGGGAAGATGCGCCGGCCCTGCTGGCCGCCGCGCGCGGCGCCGCCGCCTGGGCGCGCGAGGCCGCCGAGGCCGATCCGGCCCGCCCCGGCGCCTTGCAGGCCCTGCTGGTGGCGGCAGTGCTGGTCAAGCGGCGCGGCCGGCTGCGGCATGTGCCCTTGCCCTTCTGGTGCGCCTTCACCGGGCGGATGCGGCGGCAGCGTCCGCGCCTGCAACAGCCCGGCTGGCCCCTGGCCTTCCTGGATGAGGTGGCGGAGGGCGCGCGGCGGGGTCTCTCGGAACTGGACCGGCTGAATGCCGCCGCCGCCCGCGCCGCCGCCCTGGCCGCGAAGGAGCGCAGTCACGGCCAGGCCGGCAAGGCCGCTGAGATCGCGCTGCGCCAGCCCGTGCTGACGGCGGCTGGGCTGGCGGCGCAGCTGGGTGCCACACCCCAGGGGGCGCTGCTGATCATCAAGCGGCTGATGGCCGCGGGCATCCTGCGCGAGGCCACGGGCCGCGCCAGCTTCCGCGCCTTCGTGGTCTGAGCCTCGGCCTTGCGGCCAGATGGCTGGCCGCGCTAGCCTCATGCGAAATTCTATGACGGAGCGGCGGATGGCCGACCTGACCCCGCGCCTGCGGCGGCTCACACGCTGGGCGGAGCTGGACCGGATGCTGCCGGCACTGGGCCGGCCTTCCGGCAAGGCTGCCCAGGCCCTGGCAGAAGCGCTGCTGCGGCTGGCGAAGCGGGAGGGCGGGGGCCTCGGCCTGAACCCGGCGGTGCTGGGGCGGCTTTCGTCACGGCTGGATGCACAGGGCCTGCGGCTGGAACATCCCAGCTGGCAGGCCATGACGGCCGTCCTGGCCGGCGCCGCGCCGGCCACCTTCCAGGCGGGGGAGGCCATGCCCGCCGCGCTGGCCGTGGCCGCGCTGCGGATCAGTCACGGCCATGCGGCGGCGATGCGCTGGCTGCTCACGACTGTCACCGCCCTGCCCGGTACCGCGGCGCTGGATGCCAGGCTGCACGAGACACTGTGGCGGCTGGACCTGTTGCGGGCTGATGCCGGCATGGCGGCCTGGGCGCCGGACCTGCCGCCAGCGCAGCAGCTCCGCGCGCTGCGGCTGCTGGGCCTCACCGCCCGCCGCCCCATGCCCTATAGCCAGGCGCTGGTCGAGCATCTGGCGCTGCCCTGGATGGCGCGCTGCACCGTGACAGGCGAGGCGGAACCGGCCCTGGTTCTGGAGGGCCTGCTGACCGAGCACTGGCTGAAACGCGAGGAATCAGAGGCACATTACGCACGCTGGACCAGCGCCTGGACACCCGGCCTCTTCGCACTGGGCCGTGCGGCGCAGGCACCGGAACACCGGCCCGGCCCGGCGGGCGACGGTCCTCCACCCCTGGCTTTCATCGTCCATAACGGCGTGCTGCTGGCGCATACCGAGGTGCTGCTGCTGGCCCTTCGGCGGCTGCAGCAACGCGGCGATGCCGGCTTCCGCCCGCAGATCTGGGTGCTGGGCGAGATGGAGGAGCGCTTTCACGCGGCATTCTCGGCGGCGGGGGCGGAGCTGTACGCCCTGGGCGCCTGGTGTGCCGGCCAGGGACTGGCCGCCCGACTGCACCGGTTGAGGCGGGAGCTAGCGGCACGAGGCTGCGAGGCCGCCGTCTGGCTCTGCCACCCTCATCTCCTGGCCTATGCCGCCGGGCTCGGCATCGCGCCGCGCCTAGCCTGGTGGTCGTTGAAATACCACCCGCCCATCCCTGGCCCGGATCTGCGGCTCTGCCAGGCCGGCGGTGAGCCGATGGCGGCCGTCACCATCCGCGGCCAGTCCTGGCACATCCTGCCCCTGGGCTTCATGGCGGTGCCGCCAGGGCCGGAGGCCCGGGCCGAGGCGGCGCGCCTGCGGGCCGGACTGCCACCCGATGCCGTCCTGCTCTCCACCGTGATGCGGATCGACAAGATGGACTCGCCCGCCTTCTGGGAGACCGCCGCCGCGATCCTGAAACAGGCGCCCCAGGCCATCTGGCGCTATGCCGGCCAGCAGGATCTGCCTGGGCTGCGCGCCTGCCTGGAGCGCCATGGGGTGGCCGGGCGGGCGCAGTTCGTCGGCTGGGTCAACCCGGCGGTGGAGGCGGCGCTGGCCGATCTCTACCTGGATGGCTGGCCGGTCGGCTCGGGCGCCACGGCGGCCCAGGCCATGATGGCCGGCATTCCCTATGTCTTCCGCGTGGCGGAAGCGGCGATGGATGGTTCGACGGGCGTGATGGACACGCTCTGGCTGCTGCCGCGCCGGCGCGGCGCGCTGGGGCCGGAGGCGGAGGCCAGCTTCCTCGCCTGCTTCGCTGAATCGACGGGCTCGCTGCTGCGGCAGCCGCGGGATCAGGAGGAACAGGTGCGCTGGGCGCTGGACCTGATCGCTGATGCCGCCTTGCGCCGCCGCACCGGCGCCGCCTTCCAGCGTTTCGCCAGCCGCCATGTCTGCAACCCGGAGGGACTCGCGGAGGGGCTGCGGCGCGCGGCGGCGCAACTGCTCCCTGGCCGGAGCTTTGCGAAAAATATTTGCGTGGAGGTTCCAGCCCTCTAGTATCGCCGCCGGTCGAGCCGTCCTGCCCCGAGAACGGTAGTGCGAAAAAGAGAGACATGCCGGAAGCCCTTCATCTCCGCCCTGCCCCGCAGCTCCCCCTGCCCATGCGGGCGCCCTCGCCAGCGGCCACGCGGCCCGAGGGGTTTGAGATGCTGGTCGATGCCTTCGTGGCCGACGATGCACCAGATCTCTTCAACCGTGCCGCTTTCCATCGCCTGCACCGGCATCGCCCGGGCATCGGCGCCGGCGCCTTCCTGCAATGGCGGCAGGGCAGCTCGGGCCGCATCTGCGCCACCTTCCAGGCGTTGGAGACCGAGCCCGGATATTTCGCCAGCCCCGGACGCGGCTCCTATGGCGGATTCGATCTCGCCGGGGATCTGGGCTGCGCCGAGATCGCCGACTTCGTCACCGCGGCGGAGGCGCATCTGCAGGAGCTGGGGGCGCGGCGGCTCGGCCTGGTGCTGCCGCCTTTCTGCTACGCCCCCGGCCGCGCGGCGCTGGTGCTAAGCACCCTGCTGGGCGCCGGCTATGTGGTGGAGCGGCACGAGCTCAACCAGTCCATCGACCTGCAGCACGCAAGGCTGTCCTCCAGGCGCAACTACCTGATCAGCCGGGCGCGGCGCGAGGGGCTGAGCACCACGCTGCTGGCGCCGCGCGACTACCAGGAAGCCCATGCGGTGCTGGTGGAGAGCCGGGAGAAGAAGGGCCTCACGCTCAGCATGAGCTGGCCCGACGTGGCGGAGATGGCCGAGGCTTTTCCCGATGCCCTGCGCGTCTTCGGCGCCTATCACGGCGGCAGCATGGTCGCGGCCGCCATCTGCATCGCGGTCAATCCCCGCCAGCTCTACGTCTATACCTGGGGCGAGCGGCGCGGCAGCGAGCCGCTGAGCCCGGTGACGCTGATCGCCGACACGCTCTACCGCCATGCCCGCGCCGGTGGCTTCCAGCGGCTCGACCTCGGCGCCTCATCCATCGGCGGCGTCGTCAATCACGGCGTGTACGCCTTCAAGAAAAGCCTCGGCGCCACGCCGTCGGTGAAGCTGTTCCTCGGCAAGACGCTGAGCTGGAGATCCTGATGTCCCTCGTCCTGAACCGCGACTACTCCAACACCTATGATCCGGAGGCGGATTTCGACCGCTGGTACACCATCTTCGCGGCACGGCGGATCGCGCCGCGCCTGGGGCGGGGCACGCGCATCCTGGAAGCCGGATCGGCCACCGGGCTGCTGACCGCCGAACTCTGCGGCGAGGGGCGGCAGATCACCTGCATCGAGCGTTCCGCCAGCTATGCCGCGCTGGCCCGCGCGCGAGGCCTGCCGGGTGTCACGGTGGTGGAGGCGCAGCTGGAGGAATTCGCGGCCGAGGGCGGCTTCGACCATGTGCTGGCCACCAACCTGCTGCATGAATTTCCAGATCCCGCCGCCATCCTGGCGCGGTTGGCGGCGCAGCTGGCACCGGGCGGGCTGATGCATGTCACCCTGCCCAACCCGCGTTCCCTGCACCGGCTGGTGGCCTTGCATGCGGGGCTGCTGGAGGATCTCTGCGCCATGCACCTGCCACCGCCCAACGAGCAGCATTTCCGCCTGCATGAGGCGGCCGAGGTGGAGGCCATGGGCCGTGCCTGCGGGCTGGAACTGCTCTCGCGCGAGGGCATTCTGGTCAAGCCGCTGCCGAATGCGGAGATGGCCCGGCTTCCGCCGACGGTGCTGGAGGGTTTCGACGCCCTGGCCGCCGGATTGCTGCCGGAGCATGGCGCGGTGACCTATTTCCTGTTCCGCCGCCATGGCTGAACCGCTGCATGTGGTGGGCGGCTCCGTCGCGGCCCTGGTGGCAGCGCTGACGGCGGCGCGGCACCGGCCAGTGGAGCTGTATCTGGATCCGGCCCGCGCGGGCGGCGGCTTCGCGGGCCTGCGCCTGGGGGGCTCCTGGCTGCCCCTGGGCATGCGGCTGCTGGAGCTGGATTACGAGGACCCGCTGGAGGCGCGGCGGCCACTGGCGGATTACGACCCGGCGCGGGACGACCACCGTCCCTTCATCGACGTGCTGCGCCGCCATTTGGAGGAATGGCTGGGGCCGGAGCTGATAGCCGCTCCGGCACCGGAAATGCTGTGGGAGGGGCGCCGCACGACCTGCGCCCTGACCAGTGCCGATATCGCCACCTTGCCACCGCTGATGGCCCCCTCCCTGCGCGCCCGCATCGCCGCCGAGGCCGGGGCCCTGTTGCGGGACCCCGCACCGCCGGCCTGGCGCTTCCTGCCCGGCCGTGCCGCGCGACTGGAGGCGGTGGGGCTGGAGGCGGCCTCCCGCGACAACCATGGCGCCACCCTGCACAGCATGCTGCTGGCGCCACTGGCGGCGCGGGTGGACCCGACCGGCTGGGCCGCCTGCCCGGCCACCGAGCGCCGCAAGCTCTGGGCAGCGCTGTTCCATCCGCGCACGGTGCTGGAGGCCTTCCGCGACGGCCGCACCAGTTTCCGTCCGCGTCGCCCCTTCGCCACGCTGCGGCGGGGCGGCATGGCCGGCGCGGTGCGGCGGATGCTGGCGGCGCTGAGAGCATCGCCGGCGGTGCGGCTGCACCGGGTCGGGCGCCTGACCGGACTGGCGCGGCGTGGTGAGGAACTCCTGCTGGATTTCGACGGCCGGCGCACCCGTCTGCCCACGCGCAGTGCCGCTTTCGGCCTGGGAGCGGAGGAGGCCTTCGCCGCCGCGGGGCTGGCCTATGCGCCCAACCGGCTGCGCGCCGGCTTTGCCTGGATGGCGGTGCGGGAGGCGGAGCTGCTGCACATCCCTTCCGCTTTGCTGCTCTGCGGCGCGGGCGCCCCTGCCTTCCGCATCTCCGATGGCGGGATGGTGGCGCCGGGGGAGCGGCGCCTGACCATCGAGTTTGGCGATATGGCGGCCGCGCCGGGGGCCGATGCGGCCCGCGCCGCGCTGGAGGCGGCGGGGCTGCTGCGACCGGGCGCCGCGCCACGGCTGCTGCATGCCCTGGCCGGCCCCGCGCAGGTCGCGCCCAGCGAGGCCAACCGTCAGGCGCATGAGACGGCCGCGACAGCCTTCCGCACGGCTCTGGGCGGGCGGCCACGCATTCTCGGCGGCGCCCGGCGCTTCGGCTTCGAGAGCTTCAACGACCAGATGGTGGACGGGCTGCATTGCGGGCAATGCCAGGGGTGAAGCCAGCCTGACAGGGCCACGCGGCGCGGCGGGGTGGCGCCTGCCATAGCATCCAGGCCGGACAACCCGGCCCGCCCCGGCACGTTGAAGGACGAGCTTCGCGCCATCCGGCCCGCCGCCAGCGGCTGGCCGGAAGCCTTCGTCCCGACCCCCATCCGGCCCCACCCGCTCCTGCCCGCCGGTGCGGCCGGCGCCCAGGAGCATGCCCCATGAGCGCCATCAACCCCCTGATCCCCCCCCGGGCGCAGCACCCGGGACATCCGGCGACCGCCATTCCCATCATCCTCACCATCAACGGCCGGCGGCAGGAGTTGCATGTGCAGCCCTGGACCTCGCTGCTGGACCTGCTGCGCGAGGAGCTGGCGCTGACCGGTACCAAGAAGGGCTGCGACCACGGGCAATGCGGCGCCTGCACCGTGCTGCTGGACGGGCAGCGGGTGAATTCCTGCCTCGCGCTGGCCGTCACCAAGGATGGCGCCGAGATCACGACCATCGAGGGACTGGCCGAGGCCGATGGCACCCTGCATCCGCTGCAGGAGGCCTTCATCGAGCATGACGCCTTCCAGTGCGGCTATTGCACGCCCGGGCAGATCTGCTCGGCGGCGGGGCTGCTGCGGGAGGGGCATGCGCAGAGCCTGGAGGAGATCCGCGAGCAGATGAGCGGCAATATCTGCCGCTGCGGCGCCTATCCGAATATCGTCGCCGCCATCGACGCGGTGCGGCGGAACGGGGGGGCGGAATCGTGAACCGCTTTTCCTATAGCCGTCCACAGGATGTCGCCGAGGCCCTGCGCGCGATCGGGGCGGATGGAAAATTCATCGCCGGCGGCACAAACCTTGTCGACCTGATGAAATACGATGTCGAGCGGCCGCGCCAGCTCGTCGATATCGCCCGCATCCCCGGACTGGACCGGATCGAGGCGCTGCCGGAGGGTGGGCTGCGGATCGGCGCGCTGGTGACGAATTCGGCGCTGGCCTATGCCGAGGAGGTGCAGCGGGATTATCCGCTGCTCTCGCGCGCCATCCTCTCCGGCGCCAGCCCGCAGCTGCGCAACGCCGCCACCACCGGCGGCAACCTGCTGCAGCGCACGCGCTGCTACTATTTCTACGACGCCGCCACGCCCTGCAACAAGCGCGAGCCCGGCACCGGGTGCCCCGCGCGCACGGGCGTCAACCGCATCCATGCCATCCTCGGCGCCAGCGAGCACTGCATCGCCACGCATCCTTCCGACATGGCCGTCGCCCTGGCGGCGCTGGAAGCACGGGTGCGCGTGGCCGGTCCGGGGGGCGAGCGCGTCATTCCCATGGCCGAGTTCCACCGCCTGCCCGGCGACCGGCCGGAGATCGACACCACCCTGGCGCGGGACGAGATCATCACGGCGGTGGAGCTGCCGGAGGCGCGCTTCCCCCGCCACTACACCTACCTGAAGCTGCGGGACCGGCAATCCTATGCCTTTGCCCTCGTCTCCGTGGCCGTGGGGCTGGAGATGGAGGGCGAGACCATCCGGCGCGCGCGCATCGCGCTCGGGGGCGTGGCGCACAGGCCCTGGCGGGTGCCGGAGGCCGAGGCGCTGCTGGCCGACCAGACTGCCGGCCGCGAGGCCTTCGCCGAGGCGGCGGCGCGGCTGCTGCATGGCGCGCGCGGCCATGGCCATAACGACTTCAAGATCGAACTGGCGCGCCGGGCCATCGAGCGGGCCCTGGCGCAGGCCGCAGCGGGCCGTCCGCAGGGCCTGGCCGACAAGCGCATCGCCTGAGGAGGAGCGGAGCATGACCTATATCGGCACTCCCCGCAGCCGCGTCGACGGCCGCGCCAAGGTGACGGGCGCAGCGCGCTACGCCGGCGAATTCACCGCGCCCGATCTGGCGCATGGCTATGTCGTAAGCGGCGCCATCGCCAGGGGCCGCGTGCTGGCAGTGGAGGCGGGCGCCGCCCGCGCCATGCCCGGCGTGCTGGCGGTCCTGACGCATGAGAACCGGCCGGACACGGCCCGGCTCAGCAGCAGCTACCGCGACGAGGTGGCGCCACCCGGCTCGCCGCTGCGGCCGCTCTACAACAACCGCATCCAGCACAGCGGCCAGCCCGTGGCGCTGGTGGTGGCGGAGGATTTCGAGACGGCGCGGGACGCTGCCTCGCTGATCCGCGTCGTCTATGAGGCGGAGCCGCATCAGACGGATCTGGAGGTGCAGCGCCATAAGGCCTATGTGCCGCCCCGGAAGCGCACGGGCATCTCGCCCCCGCCCAATCCGCGCGGCGATGCCGATGCCGCCCTGGCCGCCGCGCCTGTGACGGTGGAGCACGAATACCGCATCGCCTTCGAGCACCATAATCCCATGGAGCCACATGCCACCACGGTGATCTGGGAAGGCGGCGGCCGGCTCACCGTGCATGACAAGACCCAGGGCGCGCAGAACAGCCAGAGCTATGTCACCAATGTCTTCGGCCTGTCGCAGGACATGGTGCTCGTGGTCTCGCCCTATGTGGGAGGCGCCTTCGGCTCCGGCCTGCGGCCGCAGTACCAGCTGCATCTGGCGGTGATGGCGGCGCTGGCGCTGAAACGCTCCGTGCGGGTCTCGCTGACGCGGGACCAGATGTTCACCTTCGGCTACCGCCCCGCCACCATCAACCATGTGGCGCTGGGCGCCGATCGCGATGGCGGGTTGCAGGCGGTGAAGCACGCCGTGGTCGCCAATACCTCGACCTATGAGGACTATCAGGAGGTCGTCGCCAACTGGTCCGGCCTGGCCTATGCCTGCGAGAATGTGGACCTGCAATACCGGCTGGCGCAGACCGACCTCCATACGCCGCTGGACATGCGCGCGCCCGGGGCGCCGCTCGGCATGTTCGCGCTGGAATCGGCCATGGACGAGCTGGCCCATGCGCTGCGGATGGACCCTCTGGCGCTGCGCCTGCGCAACTATGCCGAAACCGACGGCAATACCGGGAAACCCTTCACCAGCAAGGCGCTGCGGGAGGCCTACCGGCTGGGCGCCGAGCGCTTCGGCTGGTCCCGCCGCAGCCTGGCGCCGCGTTCCATGCGGGAGGGGCGGGAGCTGATCGGCTGGGGCATGGCCACCGGCCTCTGGGAGGCCTCGGTCGAGAAGACCAGCGCGCGCGCCACTCTGCTGCTGGATGGGCGGCTGGAGGTGGCGACCGCCACGGCCGATATCGGCACGGGCACCTATACCATCCTGGCCCAGATCGCCGCCGAGACCATGGACCTGCCGATGGAGCAGGTGACGGCGCGGATCGGCGATTCCTCCCTGCCGGCCTCACCGGTGCAGGGCGGTTCCTGGACCGCGGCCTCGGCGGGCTCGGCAGTGCAGACGGCCTGCCATAAGCTGCGGGAGGAGTTGTTCAACCATGCACGGCGCATGGAGGGCTCCCCACTCGCCAATGCAGATCTGCAGCATGTGGTCTTCTCGCAGGGGCGGATCGCGCTGCACAGCGATCCCGCCCGCGCAGTCAGCTACGCCGATGCGATGCGCGCCGCCGGGTTGCAGAAGCTGGAGGTTGAGGAGACCGCCCAGCCCGATCCGAAAGTCCAGCAGGAATATTCCTCCTATACACATGCCGCCGTCTTCGCCGAGGTGCGGGTGGATGAGGAACTGGGCACGGTGCGCGTGACGCGCATCGTCGATGCCGTCGCGGCCGGTCGGATCATCAATCCCAAGACGGCGCGCAGCCAGATCATCGGCGGCGTGGTCTTCGGCATCGGCATGGCGCTGACGGAGGAGACGATGGCGGACCATGCGCTCGGCCGCTTCATGAACCACAACCTGGCCGAATACCATGTGCCCGTGAATGCCGATGTGCCGGAGATCGAGGTGATCTTCGTCGAGGAACAGGAGGACAAGGCCAATCCGCTGGGCGTGAAAGGCCTGGGCGAGATCGGCGTGGTCGGCACGGCGGGAGCCATCGCCAATGCCATCTTCCATGCCACGGGCAGGCGTGTCCGGGATCTGCCGATCACGATCGACCGGATGATCGGCTAGCCGGCCGCTCCCTGTCCCGCCCGCGCCCGGGTTCCGCGACGCGTCTGGCGGTGCCACCCCTGACCCGGGCGGTGGTGGCACCAAAGCCCACTGTTCACCCTCCCGGACGCATGCCAAGCTGAAATCCGGGCATGGCGGACGGAGTGGTGCTCTCCGCCCGCATGGCCGGTCGCCGCCGGGCCCTGATCGATCCCACATCCATGCCAGGGGGCACCCCAGGGCGGGAGGCAGGTTCAGACCGCCGCGCTGGCACGGAATTGGCTAGCGATGCCGAGGAGCCAGTCGCCCACTCCGCTTCTTCCACTCTCGAGTTCAGGACCTTCGATGCTCTTACGCCGTATGTTTCTTGGTTCCGCCGGTGCCGTCGCCCTTGCCGGCGCGGCACGGTCCCAGCCAGCCTATCCCGACCGCCCGATCCGGCTCATCTGCCCCTATCCTGCCGGCGGCGCGACGGATGTGCTGACGCGTATCCTGGCGGAGGGGCTGCGGGAGCGGCTGGGCCAGCCGGTGGTGGTGGAGAACCGCTCGGGCGCGGGCGGGAATATCGGCGTGGATGTCGTCGCGAAGGCCGATCCGGATGGCTATGTGCTGGGCACGGCGCCGGTTGGCAACTTCGTCATCAACCCCTTCCTCTACAGCAACATGCCCTATGAGCCCATGCGCGACCTGACGCCGGTCTCACTGGTCTGGGAGGTGCCGAATGTCGCGGTGGTGTCGGAGAAGTTCGTCCCGGCGCGCACGCTGAAGGACTTCCTGGCCTGGGCGAAGGAGAAGAAGGGCGGGGTGGTCTATGGCACCTCCGGCGTGGGCACGACCGCGCATCTCTGCTCCGAGCTGCTGTTCAAGCGCGCGGGCGTGGCCTGCACCCATGTGCCCTTCCGCAGCGCGGCCCAGGTGATCCCGGCGATGCTGTCGGGCGACGTGGATTTCGCGATCGACAACCTGGCTTCCTATGCCGGCGTGATCCAGCAGGGCCAGATGGCGGCGCTGGGCATGACGACGGCCGAGCGCTGGCCGACCATGCCGCAGGTGCCGACCATGACCGAGGCCGGCATGCCCGGCTTCGTGGTCACGGCCTGGTCTGCGCTGATCGGGCCGGCGGGGCTTCCCGCGCCCATCCAGCAGCGGCTGGCCGCGGCGGTGCAGAGCGTGGCGGCCGACCCCGCGATCCAGCAGCGTTTCCTGGTCGCCGGCGGGCAGGCCCTGTCGACCACGCCGGCCGGGGCGCGGGAGCGCATGGAGCGGGAGCGCCCGATGTGGAAGGAAATGGTGGAACTCTCCGGCGCCCGGATGGACTGAGCGGAGGCACGGAGCCTGGCGGGGCCGATACGGCACCGCCAGCCTTCATCCCCCGGCGGCGCCAGAACGTCCGCGCCAGCCCCGCGCTGCCCGGTGCCGCATCATGACCCTGGCGGCCTCATGGGCAAGGGATCGCCTATCAGGCGGGCAGCGCGGCAGGCGGCATGAGCGCCAAGTGGCCGCTCCTGTTTCCGGCGGGTGCCAGGAGAGTCTTTCCCTCCACCGCCGCCCGCTTCCATGGCGCCTGCCGCTGTTCCGGCGGGCATCATCACCCGGATCAGGCCCCTTCTCCCGATCAGGATCCGTCCTGGCCTTCGTCGCCAAACATGTAGCCCTGCACGAACAGGATGTGCTCCCGCATCACGCGCCGCGCCTCCGTCCTGTCCCGCTGCCGGACCGCATCCACCATGGCGTGGTGCTGCACCTGCAGGATGGCGCGCCGCTCCGCCGTGTTCCCGCGCGCCTTGAGCTGCCCCCAATCCGTCTGCTCCCGCACCCGCGCGAGGGAGCGTGACATGGCGATGATGGCGCCGTTATGGGTGGCCAGGGCGAAGGCATCGTGCAGGGCGGCGTCCCACCGCTCGAATGCCGGCAGATCCCCCGCATCATCGGTGCCGCGCAGGCATTCCGTCATCCGCGCGATATCGGTCTGGGTGGCGCGGGCCACCGCCAGGGAGATCATTTCCGGTTCCAGCATCAGCCGGCACTCCACGACATCGGAAGGACTGAGCTCCTCCTCCCCCACCGGGGCCGCGCCAGGAGGAGCATTGCGGAAGGTCCCGCGCCCGACATGCCGGGTGATCAGGCCCTCGGCCTCCAGGGCCTCCAGGGCGCGGCGCACGGTATTGCGCGCGACGCCATAGCGCGTCCCCAGCTCCCGCTCCGTGGGCAGTTTCTCACCGATGGCCCAGCGGTCCTCACGCAGCTCGCGGGCCAGGAGGTTCCGCAGCGCGGCCGCCCCTCTGCGTTCCGCAACGTCCTGTGTCACGAGATCTCCCTTGACGAAATGAACCAATAGGAAGACCATACCGGAACATTGGTCTATAATAAACCTAAATTGGTATAGGAAGCGGCGTTATGAAGCTTGCGATGATCAAGCGCGGAGACAGTTCCTGCCTGGTGCGCGTGGACCAGTCCGGAAAGCGCTTCTGGCCCGTCGCCGACCTCGCCCCCGGCCTGCCGAAGGACATGGCGGGGCTGATCGCCGCCCTCTCCGGCGGCGCGGCGCTGCCCGAGCCCTCTGGCACCGGCGAGGCACTGGACCCCGCTCAGTTGCTCGCCCCGCTGCCCCATCCGCCACGCAACATCTTCTGCGTCGGCAAGAACTACCATGCCCATGCCAGGGAATTCGCCGGCAGCGGCTACGACTCCTCCTCCACCAGCGCGGCGGATGCCATCCCGAAGGCGCCGATCATCTTCACCAAGCCCTTCACCTCCATCTCCGGCCCCTGGGACGATATCCCGATGGTACCGGGCCTGGATGCCGAGGTGGATTACGAGGCGGAGCTGGCGGTGGTCATCGGCCGCGGCGGGCGCTGCATCCCGAAATCCTCCGCCATGGCCCATGTCTTCGGCTATACCGTGGTGAACGACGTCACGGCGCGGGACCTGCAGGGCAAGCACAAGCAATGGCTTCTGGGCAAGGGCATCGACGGCTTCTGCCCCATGGGCCCCTGGATCGTCACCGCCGATGAGCTGCAGGCCGATGCCATGCGCGTCACCTGCAGCGTCAATGGCGAGAAGCGGCAGGACGCGGTCACCGCCGACCTGATCTTCGACATCCCGACGCTGATCGAGACCATCTCCCTCAGCATGGCGCTGCTGCCGGGCGACGTGATCGCCACGGGTACGCCGGAAGGCGTCGGCATCGGCTTCAAGCCGCCGCGCTTCCTGCGTGACGGCGATGTGGTCGAATGCGCCATCGAGGGCATCGGCCAGATCCGCAACACCGTCCGCAAGGCGGATCCGGCGGCGCTGCGCGGCGCTGCCTGACGCGTGGCACGCCATGCGGCGTGCCATGGGAGGCGGGAGGCGAGGCCGGCGCAAGACCGGCCCGATCCCGGAAACAATCCAGGAAAGGCGGGGCGGATGTCCCCGCAGGAGGATAGTCGTGCTGTCTCGTCGCGACGTGATGATGGCGCTTGCCGCCGCGGGCCTGCCCATGGCGGCAAGCGCGCAGGAAGCCTGGCCCAGCCGGCCCATGCAGATGACCGTGCCCTTCCCGCCCGGCGGCCAGGCGGATGTCACCGCCCGCCCCGTGGCGGCGGCGCTGGAGCGGGTCTTCGGGCAGGCGGTGCCGGTGGTGAACCGCCCGGGTGCGGGCGGCATCCTCGGCACCTCCAGCGTGGCCCGCGCGCCGGCGGACGGCTACACGGCGCTGATGGCGCTCTCCTCGCATGCCGTGCTGCCGGAGAGCGAGCGCATCCAGGGCCGCACGCCCGCCTATACGATCGAGCAGTTCGCGCCCATCGCGCGCATCACCGCCGACCCCACCGTCTTCCTGGTCCCCGCCGATGCGCCCTGGCGCTCGATCGAGGAACTGGTGGAGGATGCGAAGAAGCGGCCTGGCGCCATCACCTTCGGCTCCGCCGGCAATTACTCCACTTTGCATGTGGCCATGGCGATGTTCACCGGCTCCGCCGGCATCGACATGCTGCATGTTCCCTACCAGGGAGGCGGCCCGGCGCTGACGGCCCTGCTCTCCGGCACCTTGCACGCCCTCGCCTCCGGCCCCGGCCCGGCGCTGGCGCACGTGAAGGAGGGCCGCCTCCGCGCCCTCGCCAGCTGGGGGCAAGAGCGGCTTCCGGGCTTCGAGGATGTGCCGACCTTCATCGAGCTCGGCCACCCGGAGGTGGAATTCTACATCTGGACCGCCGTCTTCGTGCCCGCCGCCACGCCCGCCCCGGTGCAGGATCGGCTGCGGCAGGCGCTGCGCCAGATCTGCGAGAGCGATGAGGGCCTGCGCCGTGCGCTGGACACCGCCGGCAGCCCCATCGCCTACCAGGAAGGCGCCGAGTTCGACCGGTTCTTCCAGCAGGACAGCGCCCGCCTGATCCGCGCCGTGCAGCGCATCGGCAAAGTGGATTGAAGGAAGACAACATGCCCATCAGCATCACGCGCCGCGGCCTCGGTATCCTCGCCGCCGGCGGGCTCGCCGCGCCGGCCCTGGCACAGGAAGCGGCCTGGCCCAGCCGCGCCGTCCGCATCATCGTGCCCTTCGGCGCCGGCGGCTCGGCCGATATCGCCGCGCGCAACGTGGCGGAGGCCCTGACGCAGGAGCTCGGCCAGCCCTTCGTGGTGGAGAATCGCCCGGGTGCCGGCGCCACCATCGGCACCGAGGCCGCCGCGCGCGCGGCGCCGGATGGCTACACGCTCCTGATGATGTCCAATACGCATACGGCGAATGAGACGCTGCTGCCGAACCGCCCCTATGTGCTGATGCGGGACCTGGCGGCGGCGGCGGCCGTCAATGTGGCGCATCACGTGCTGGCGGTGCATCCCTCCCTCGGCGTCAGCAGCGTGGCGGAGCTGATCGCAAAGGCCAAGGCGGAGCCAGGGAAGATCGATTACGCCTCATCCGGCCCCGGCACGCCCTACCACATCGCGGGCGAGGTCTTCCGCGCCATGGCGGGCATCGAGATCCAGCACGTGCCCTTCCGCTCCTCGGGCGAGGCGCGGACGGCGCTGATCTCCGGCACGGTGCCGATGATGTTCGACGCCATCCCGACCATGCAGCCGCATATCGCCGGCAACCGCGCCAGGGCGCTCGCCACCACCGGGCCGCAGCGGGACCCGCTGATGCCGGAGCTGCCCACCGTCGCGGAATCCGGCCTGCCGGGCTACGAGGCTTCCATCTGGCTCGGCCTGATGGTGCCGGCGCAGACGCCGCGCCCGGTCGTGGAAAGGCTCAACGCCGCCACCAATGGCTGGCTGGCCCGTCCCCAGACCAAGGCGGCCATGGCCGCCCAGGGCGCGCAGCCCATGCCCATGTCCGTCGCTGAATTCGACGCCTTCCTCCGCAAGGATGTCGAGACCCAGCGGGACTATGTCAGCATGGCGCAGATCAGGGTGGACTAGGTGCGGCTCGCCTTCACCCTCAACGGCGCCCCCGCGACGCTGGAGGCGCCGGAGGGCATGACGCTGCTGCAGGCGCTGCGCGGACCGCTCGGTCTGAGCGGCCCGCGCTTCGGCTGCGGCGCCGAGGCCTGCGGCGCCTGCTACGTGACGCTGGATGGGGTGCCCCAGCCCTCCTGCGCCCTGCCGGCGGAGGCCGTGCAGGACCGGGAGGTGGGCACGGTGGAAGGCCTCGGCACCCCGGCGGAACCTCATCCGCTGCAAGCGGCCTTCCTGGCGGAACAGGCCGGGCAATGCGGCTGGTGCCTCTCGGGCATCCTGGTCAGCGCCGCCGCCCTGCTGCGGCGGAACCCGGCCCCCGACGAGGCGGCGGTGCGCGCGGCGCTGGAGCCGCATCTCTGCCGCTGCGGCGCGCAGAACCGCATGATCCGCGCCGTGCTGCGGGCGGCGGAGGAGATGCGGGCATGAACCTCGCCTATCATTTCGCCACGGGGGCGAACGGCAATGGCCCGGACCTGCCCGGCAGCCTGCGGGCGGAGCCGCGCCTCTCCCGCTGGCTGCAATTCTCGGCCGATGGCTTCGTCACCGTCAGTCCGGGCAAGGTGGAGATCGGCCAGGGCATCCTGACCGCCCTGGCGCAGATCGCGGCGGATGAGCTGGATGTGACGCTGGACCGCATGCGGATCGCCCCCGCCTCCACCCCCGGCAGCCCGAACGAGGGCGTGACCTCCGGCAGCCTCTCCGTCCAGGAAAGCGGCACCGCGATCCGCCATGCCTGTGCCGAGGCCCGTGCCATCCATCTCAGCCTCGCGGCCCATGACGCGGGGCTTGAGCCGGCGGCGCTGCGCGTGGAGGACGGCAGCTTCCTGGCGCCGGATGGCCGCACCATCGGCTCCTACTGGGCACAGGCCGGCGCCGGCCTGCTGGAGGTGGAGGCGCGGGGCGACGTGGCGCCCAAGGCGCCGGCGGCGCGGCATCTGGCCGGCCGTCCGGTACCGCGCCTGGACCTGCCGGAGAAGATCTTCGGCCAGCCGCGCTACCTGCATGACCTGCGCTGGCCGGAGATGCTGCATGCCCGGATGATCCGCCCGCCCGCCCGCGCCGCCAGCCTGCGCGCGCTGCGCGAGGGGCCCCTGCCCGGCGATGCCCGCCCGCTGCGCGACGGCAATTTCCTGGCCGCCATCGCCACGGAGGAATGGGCCGCCGAGGCCGCTGCCGCCCGCCTCGCCGCGCGTGCCGAATGGGAATTGCGCGAAAGCCTGCCGGAGGAGGGCGATCTCACCGCCTGGCTGCGATCAGCCCCGGCACAGGAGAGCATCGTCGCGGAGCGGGGGGAACCGGCGCCGCCCGCTGCCCATGGCGTCACCGCCCGCTTCACCCGCCCCTTCCTCGCCCATGCCTCCATCGGCACCTGCTGCGCCGTGGCGCTGTGGCGGGAGGAGGCGGTGGAGATCTGGACCCACAGCCAGGGCATCTACAATCTCCGCGCCGACCTCGCGACCGTGCTGCGCCTGCCGCCGGAGCGGATCATCCTGCATCATGTCGAGGCCGCCGGCTGCTACGGCCATAACGGCGCCGACGACGTGGCGCTGGATGCCGCCCTCTGCGCGCGGGCTAATCAGGGCCGCCCGGTGCGCGCCCTCTGGAGCCGTGCGGAGGAACTGGCCTGGGGCCCGCTCTCCCCCGCCGGCATGGCGGAGATCGAGGCGGCGGTGGATGCGGAGGGCCGGCTCTGCCACTGGCGCACGGTGCTGCGCGGCAATGGCCATTCCTCCCGCCCTGGCCGCGCCAAGGACCCGACGCTGCTGGCGGCAGCCTATCTTGATCCGCCCTTCACGCACCCCGTGGCCATCGACGCGCCGATGGCGGCGGGCGGCGGCGGCCAGCGCAACGCGGTGCCGGGCTACGAGGTGCCGGTGCTGGATATCCGCATGCACCGGCTGCTGGAGATGCCGATCCGCAGCTCCGCCCTGCGCGCGCTGGGCGGGCTGCTGAATGTCTGGGCCATCGAATCCGTCATGGACGAGCTGGCGGAGCGCAGCGGCCAAGATGCGGTGGCCTTCAGGCTGCGTCACCTCAGCCAGGACCCGCGCGCCCGCGCGGTGCTGGAGGAAGTGGCGCGGATGTGCGGCTGGCCGCGCGCGCCCGCGGGGGAGGGAATCGGCACCGGCATCGCCGTCGCGCGCTACAAGGGCACTGGCGCCTGGTGCGCCGTGGCCGCCGAGGTGGAGGCCACGGATGCCGTGCGCTGCCGCCGCCTCTGGATCGCCGCCGATATCGGGGAGGCGGTCAACCCCGATGGCGCGGCCAATCAGCTGGAGGGCGGCGCCATCCAGGCCACCTCCATCGCGCTGAAGGAGGCGGTGCGCTTCGACCGCTTCAACGTCACCAGCCAGAGCTGGGACGACTATCCCATCCTGCGCTTTTCCGAGGTGCCCACCGTCGAACTGCGCCTGATCGCCCGACCGGAGGAACCGCCGCTGGGCGCGGGCGAGGCCTCGCTCGGCCCCACCATCGCGGCCATCGCGGGTGGCATCCGGGTGGCGCTCGGCATCCACCCGCGCGCCATGCCCTTCACGCCCGACAATCTCGCCGCCAGCATGGAATAGACCAGTGCCAGAGACCCTTCGCCTCTCCCTCGCCTGCACCACCTCGGACCGCACGCGGCCGATCCTGGATGGCCGCGTCACCCTGCCCGGCGTCAGCCTGACCGTCTTGCCCGGGGAGCCGGAGGATATCTTCCGCCGCGCCCTGCGGGACCGCGCCTTCGACGTGACAGAACTCTCCATGGGCAGCCATATCGTCACCACGGCGCGCGGGGATGCGCCCTATATCGGCATCCCCGTCTTTCCCTCCCGCGCCTTCCGGCACAGCGCCATCTATGTCCGCACCGACCGTGGCATCCGCACGGCGGCCGACCTCGCGGGCAAGCGCATCGGCCTGCCCGAATACCAGCAGACCGCCGCCCTCTGGGTGCGCGGCATCCTGCGCGAGCATTATGGCGTGGACACGCAGGGCATCGCCTGGCGCACTGGCGGCATGGAGGAGACCGGCGGCAGCGAGCGCGTGGCGCTGAAGCTGCCGCCGGAACTGGATGTCCAGCCGATCGGCGCGGAGGAGACGCTGAACGGCCTTCTGGCGGCAGGCGAATTGGATGCCGTCATCGGCCCCCGCCCGCCCTCCTGCTTCGTCGCGCGCAATGCCCCGGTGGACCGGCTCTATCCCGACTACCGGGCGGAGGAAGAGGCCTATTTCCGCGCCACCGGCTTCTTCCCCATCATGCATTGCGTGGCGCTGCGGAAGGAACTGGCGACGGAACATCCCTGGCTGCCGGTGGAGATTTTCCGGGCCTTCGCACGGGCACGCGCCATGGCGGTGGCAGATCTCTCTCTGGTCAATGTGCTGCGCGCCTCCCTCCCCTGGATCGCCGCCGAGGCGGAGGCCCAGACACGCATCATGGGCGGTGACCCCTGGCCCTATGGCTTCCGCCGCAACCGTGACGAGATCGCCGCCATGATCCGCTTCGCCCGGGCCGATGCACTGGCGGTGCGTGACATCGCGCCGGAGGATCTGTTCCACCCCAGCGTGCTGGACGCTGTGCCGTAGCGCCCCGGGGAGATCCCCGGGCAACGCCCCCGGAGGCGATGGGGCCACGAGGCCGGAATCATGGTGGTCTGGGCGCAGGCACGATGGCCCTCGCCTGCCGTACAGCCATAACACGCGCCTGCGATATGCAGCACTTCCTCAGATGTTGCGGACAATACCGTAGGCATCCCACTCCGCGTCTGCTCGAGGGCGCCAAGCTCTTGGCGGATGCGACATGAGGGCATCGGCATCCTGGACAGCAGTCCTGCCTGACCCGGCTTCTGCTGACGGCTGGGCCGCCGGTACACCCTGCCCAACCGCCGACTGCCCATGAGCGGCTTGTGCCGGATTCCGTCAGGCCGCCAGCGGCGCCGCTGACGCTTCCTGAGACGGGATGATCCATCCCGGACAGGCGTAGCGCGCTGCCCGCCAGGGGCCCCTCCGGCCGCTGCGCCACGCGCTCCTGATCTCCTCCACGAGCGGCCGGCCTGACGTTTATCTGCGCCTGAATATCTGCCTTTTGCGCCACCCGCGCCACCTCCCGCTACGTCTGCAGCGAGATCCTGGAACGGCACCCTGACACAATAGATATCGTTTAATGCGGCGATACGGCCATGACAGCACAAGGTGCATGATAACCCAAGCTTATCATACAATATTGCTTATCATGGTAGCCTCGGCCGTGCAGGGCCTATGGAACGCTCCTCACCAGGCACCTGACACAGAGGAACCATTGCAACCCGAAGCGCCATTTGGCATGGGCCATCCATGCACTACGACCTCGCTATCTTCGACTTCGACGGCACACTCGCGGATAGCAGGGAGTGGTTCTTCGGATCATTGAACGAGGTCGCGGACCGGTTCGGCTTCCGGCAGACCACGCCCGAGGAGCGGGAAGAGCTTCGTCGCCTTGCAACCCGCGATATTGTCAGGCGCCTCCAGGTCCCTCTGTGGAAGTTACCGGCCATTGCTCGTCATATGCGGCAACGCGCATCGGAAGACATCTCCGCCATCCGCCTCTTCGATGGCGTTCCGGAGGCTCTGGGCAGCCTCCGTCAACGGGGTATGGCTCTCGCCGTCGTCAGTTCGAACTCAGAGGCGAATGTGCGCCGCGTCCTCGGCACGGAACTGGCCGCGCAGATTAGCTTCTATGGCTGCGGCTCCTCGCTGTTCGGGAAGGCCGCCAAGTTACGGCAGGCCATGAAGCTCGTAGGGGCCACTCCTGCCCGCACCATCTGTATTGGCGATGAGAGCCGGGACATCGAAGCGGCCCAGTCCGTGTCGGCAGCCTCTGCCGCGGTGACCTGGGGATATGCGGCACCGGAGGCGCTTCGAAGGCTGCTTCCAACGGTTGTTCTGGAAACAGTAGAGGAGATCGCAGTGCTCGGCCTCGATGCCTGAGGCGCAGGGGAATTGCGCCGACTATCGGAGCCATTCGGCTGCCGAATACGTCAGATCGGGCTTATAGACTTCGGCCGGAAGAGCAGAACAAACCTATTCGAGCCGCCCTCGATGGCGCTGCCCAGGCGCATGATCGAGCGCTCAACCGGCTTCTCGGCTACCAGCCGGCAACGCCTCCGACATGCTGAAAGACAGTTCGGCGGAGGGTGTTCCCGGCCATCAGCAAACCGGGCGGGGAGACAGGCTGGATCAGCCTGCGCATCGCGGCCTTCTCCGGCCGAGGCCTATGCGCCGGATGGTCGCATTGACCTCCGGCGCATCGGCCATCCGGCTCAGGGGTTGGCCAGGAAGGCGATGATATCCTTACGGTCCTGCCCTGCGTTGACGCGCAGCACCATGCGGGTGCCGCGTGCCACGCCGGTCGGGTTGGCCAGATAGGCGTCGAGCGTCTCCGGCGTCCAGGTCTGGCCCAGCGCCCGCAGCGCCGGCGAGTAGTTGTAGCCCTCGACGCCGGCGGCGGCGCGGCCCATCACGCCCTGCAGCGTCGGGCCGACGCCGTTGCGCGGCTGCGCCACCTGGTGGCAGGCCTGGCACTGGCGCTGGAACAGGGTGCGTCCACGGGCCGCATCCCCCTCCTGCGCCTGGGCGGCGGAAGGGGCGAGCAGCGCACCGCCCAAAAGGGCGGCGGCAAGCCAGGGAAGGGTCATCATACAGCTCCGAACCGGGCCTTGGAGAGGGGCAGGCTGCGGATGCGCTGCCCGGTCAGCGCGGCCACCGCATTGACCACGGCGGGCGGCACGCCGGGCAGGCCGGGCTCGCCGACACCGCCCATGGGCGCGCCGCTCTCGACGATGCGCACATGCACGCGCGGCATCCGCCCCGGCGGCAGGATCGGGTAGCCGTCGAAGTTACGCGCCTGCGGCACGCCGCCCTCGTAGATCACCTCCTCCAGCAGCGCCGAGGACAGGCCGAGCGCCACGGCGGAATTCACCTGCGCCGCGATGATCGCGGGGTTGACGATGGAGCCCGGATCGATCGCCACCCAGACGTCATGCACCACCACCTCGCCATCCTTCAGCGAGACCTCGGCGATGGTCGCCACCTCGCTGCCGAAGGGCGAGGCCATGGCGACGCCCCGGGCGCGCCGGGTGCCGTCCGCCGCGTCATAGGGGCCGCGCTTCCAGCCGCCGGAGAGTTCGCCCACCGCCTCCAGCAGCGCCTTGTGGCGCGGCTTCTCGGCCAGCAGCCGCAGGCGCAGCGCATAGGGGTCCTGCCCGCCGGCCTCCGCCATCTCATCGAAGAAGGTCTCGTAGAAGTAGTCGTTCATCGAGTGGCCGACGGAGCGCCAGAAGCTGATGATGGCCGGGTGCTTCAGCGGCACATGGCCGACGCGGCGGTTGGGGATGGCGTAGGGCTTGCCGGCGATGCCCTCCACCACCGTGGAGTCGGCCACGCCGGGCCGGGTGCCGAACCAGCGGCCGGAGGGGCCTTCGCCCACCGCCTCGGCCTCCAGCGCCACGGGCAGGCCGTCGGCATCGAGGCCGGCGCGGAAGCGCGCCAGCCCCATCGGCCGCAGCCCGTCGCGCAGGAACTCCTCCTCCCGGCTCCAGATCAGCTTCACCGGCCGGCCCACGGCCTTGGCGAGCTGGATGGCCTGCGGGAAGGGGCTGGCCGCGTCGTAAAGGAAATGCCGGCCGAAGAAGCCGCCCAGCAGTGGCGAATGGATGCGCACCTGCTCCGGCGCCAGGCCGGCCAACTGCGCGGCGGCGCGCTGGAACACCTCGGGCGCCTGGTTGGGCAGCCAGAGATCGAGCGTGCCATCGGCGTTCCACCGGGCGGTCGCCGAGGGAGGCTCCAGCTGGCCATGCGCGAGATAGGGCGCGTCGTAGGTGGCCTCGACGGTGCGGGTGGCGCCCTGCATCGCCTTGGCGGCGTCGCCCTCGGTCTCGGCGGTGATGCCCGGTCCGGCTTCGGCGGCGAGGGCCGCACGCAGGCCGTGGGAGGAGAAATCCGCCGGCATCGCATTGCGCGCCCCGGCGGCGGGCTCGTCCCAGCGCACCTCCAGGGTCTCGACGGCGCGGCGGGCACGCCACCACTGGTCGGCCACCACGGCGACGGCGCCGGGCAGGCGGTGGACCGAGTGCACGCCCGGCATGGCCCGCACCGCCGCCTCGTTGGCGAGCTCGCCCGGCTCCATGCCCAGGCGCGGCGCGTGCTGCACGGCCGCCTGCAGCATGCCCTCGACAGTCAGGTCGATGGAATAGACCGCCTTGCCGGTGGACTTCGCCCGCACATCAAGCCGGGCCACCGGCTTGCCGATGTAGCGGAAGTCCTTCTCGGCGCGCAGCGGGGCGCTGTCCGGCACCGGCAGGGCCGCGGCCTCGGCGGCCAGCGCGCCATAGTCCAGGCTGCGGCCGGAGGCGGCGTGGATCACCCGGCCCGGCTCGGTGGTCAGGCTATCGGCCGGCACACCGAGCCGCGTGGCGGCGGCCTGGATCAGCATGGCCCGCGCCTTGGCGCCAAGCTGGCGCATCACCGGATAGCTGCTGCGCGTCGAGAAGCTGCCGCCGGTGATGCGCCGGCCATTGACCACCGCGTAGTCCGCACCGGGCGGCGCGCATTCGACGACAAAGCGAGCGGGATCGACATCCAGCTCCTCGCCGACGATCTGCGCCATCGCCGTGTCGATGCCCTGGCCACCCTCGATGAAGGGGCTCTTGAGCAGGACCGAGCCATCAGCGCGGATCTCCAGGAAGGCCGGCACGCGGCTGCCCGGCTTTACCGCGGCGGCGGCGGCCTGCTGGGCACGCGCGGCGCGGGGCGGCAGCGCCACGCCCAGCACCAGCGCGCCGAGCGCGGCACCGAGTGCGCCACGGCGGGAGAGGTTGACCGGCTGGCCCTCGGGCAGAGCGGCATCGGAGAAGAGCGTGGGGGGGAGACCGTCCATATCTGCCTCCTCAGCCCTGCGCCGCGGCCTGCCGCACGGCGGCGGCGATGGCGTTGTAGGTGCCGCAGCGGCACAGATTGGTCATGGCGCCGGCGATGTCATCGTCGGTGGGCTTCGGCGTCTGCTGCAACAGGGCCGTGGCCGCCATCACCTGGCCGGACTGGCAGTAGCCGCATTGCGGCACCTGGCTGGCCACCCAGGCCTCGACCACGCGCCGGCCGACCGGGTCCTGCTCGACCGCCTCGATGGTGGTGATGGGGAGGCCCACCACGCTCTCCGCCGGGGTGACGCAGGAGCGCATGGCCTGGCCATCCACCAGCACGGTGCAGGCGCCACACTGCGCCACGCCGCAGCCATACTTGGTACCGGTCATGCCGAGCACATCGCGGATCACCCACAGCAGCGGCGTGTCAGCCTCGGCCTCCACGCTATGGGTCACGCCATTGATCATCAGGTCCATGGAAGTCGTCCTCGCAGGGCAGAGCAGGGAAAGTCAGAAAGAAGGAAGCGGCTGGATCAGGCCTGGCGGAGGAGATCCTTCACCAAGCCTAGCAAGACGTCCCGGAAGAGGGCGTGAGATCGGGGACAACTACCCGAAGACAGCACTGCACGCAAAACACAGATCTCCTGTTCTGGTACGGGTCCTCACCGCAGTTTTGGAGCGGCATTCCTGAACCGCAGCTGAACGGAAGGTTCAGGCTGGGTTCAGTCCGATCCCCATAAAACCTCTCCTGCCATCGGTCTTATCCAGATCCTTCAGGAGAAATCTCATGTCTCGCAAAACCTCCCTCGGCCTCGCTTCCATCTTCACCCTGCTGGTCGCGGCCTCTCCCGCCAGCGCGCAGATCGTCGTCCTGTCTCAGGGTGAGTCCTTCGCCGTGCAACGCGATGCCGGTGACAACGGTAACCTGGTCGGCGGCGGCGCCGTCGATGTGCTCAGCCATGGCGAG
Organism: Roseomonas marmotae; assembly: GCF_017654485.1. NCBI lineage: Bacteria > Pseudomonadati > Pseudomonadota > Alphaproteobacteria > Acetobacterales > Roseomonadaceae > Roseomonas > Roseomonas marmotae. Next base: position 83,692 of record NZ_CP061093.1, read on the forward strand.
AACTTCCACGCCAGCTATCGCGATCCCGCTTTCGCTGAACGTACCCCGGGCACTCCGGTCGCGATCGGCGGTGGCAATGGCGATATCGTCTACCTGGCTCCCGGCGCCTCAACCGGGTTCATGGCCATGGTGAAGTGATCCCTGCTCGGCTGAACCCGGAGGGACTATCCCCGCTGCACCCTCCGGTGTTCAGCTTCAGTTCAGCTTCATGCTGGCAGTAAAGGCTGATGTTCAGTCTCCGTTGCCTGCAGATCCCTCTTTCGGTCGGCCTCCTCACGATGGCGGGTACAGCCTGGGCTGCCGGGCCGCTTGACCAGGAGGAGGCGAGGAGAGCGACGGAGGCAGGCCAGATCCGGCCGCTCGCGGAGGTCATGACCTCCGTCGAGCAGCGCTTCGTCGGCAAGGTGGTGAATATCGGCCTGGATCGGGACCAGGGGCGCTGGCTCTACCATTTCAAGGTCCTGCCTGGCTCCGGGCTGATCTACAAGCTGACGATCGACGCCGCGAGCGGGGATGTCGTCCGTTCCCACGGCCTGGTACAGGAGCGCCGCTGATGCGTCTGCTGGTGGTGGAGGATAATACGGATCTGGCGGGCCAGCTCGTGACGGCGCTGACCCAGGCGAGATTCGTCGTGGATCAGGCAGGCGACGGCGAGGAAGCCCTCTTCCTCGGCGAGACCGAGCCGTATGACGCGATCGTTCTCGATCTCGGCCTTCCGGTCATGGATGGCCTGTCCGTGCTGCGGCAATGGCGACAGGCCAGCCGCGACACACCCGTCCTCATCCTGACCGCGCGGGATTCCTGGACGGAAAAGGTGGCGGGGCTGAATGCCGGGGCGGATGATTACCTGTCCAAGCCCTTCGCCATGGATGAACTGGTCGCCCGCCTGCACGCCCTCATTCGCCGGGCCGCCGGGCATGCGCGCCCCGAGATCGTGGTCGGCCAGCTTTCCCTCAATGCGGTCGCCGGCCAGGCCAACTGGGGCGGGCAGTCCGTGCGGCTGACCGCTCTGGAGTTCCGCATGCTGACTTATCTTGCCCAGCATGCGGGACGCATCGTCAGCAAGACGGAACTGACCGAGCATCTCTACGCGCAGGACTTCGACCGTGACTCGAACACGCTGGAAGTCGTTGTCGGGAGGCTCCGCCGCAAACTGGACGCCGGTTTCATCGAGACCGTGCGCGGGCAGGGATACAGGATCAGTCATGGCTAGCATGCCGCGCCTCTTCCGCTCCCTGACCTTTCGCCTGGCCCTGCTCTCCGCCCTCTGGGTGGCCGGTGGGCTCGGCCTCGCCGGCTACATGCTGCTCGGCCTGATCAACGCGCAGCTGACCGAGAGCTTCGACCTGCGCACCTCCGCTCTCCTGTACAAGGTGGCCGGGGCCGCCGCCCTGGGGCCGGACGGCCGTCCGAGGCTGGACAGCAGCGTGCCGGTTCCGGAGTTCGAGCAGCCTCTTTCCGGCTACTACTGGCAAATGGAGGCAGGGGATCTGCGCGCCATGTCCAGATCGCTCTGGGATGGCCAGATCGCGCTGCCGGGCGCGTCACCCCACAGCAAAGCGCCCGTGATCCGGGACGGGATAGGCCCCCGCGGCGAGCCGCTGCGCGTTGCCGAGCGCCTGGTGACGATGCCGGAGAGCCGGGAACCTATCCGGATCCGCGTCGGCCTGGACCGGCGGCCGCTCGATGATCAGATCGCGTCCTTCCGGTTGCTGATCCTCACCTATTTCGGCGTTATTGGCATTGGGCTGGTGGCGGGGGGCACGGCGCAACTCATCTGGGGCATGCGGCCGCTGCGACAGGCACGCGAGGCGCTGATCCTGCTGCGTGCCGGTCAGCGCACCTCCCTGGCACATAGCAGTGCACCCAGCGAGATCGCGCCGCTGCTGGAGGAGATCGACGCCCTGGTGCGGCAGAACCACGATACGGTAGAACGCGCCCGCTCCCATGTCGGCAATCTGGCCCACGCTTTGAAGACGCCGCTTGCCGTGCAGCGGATGGCGCTCGATCCGGGCACAGCCGATACCCGACTGGCGCGGGAGCAGAATCGAACCATGGAGATGTTGATGCAGCATCACCTCTCGCGCGCCCGTGGCGCTGCTCTGGCGGGGGCTGCCGCCACGGACGCCTCGCCGGTCGAGGTCGCGCGGGAGATCGCGACAGCCTTGTCCCGGATCTTTGCCAATAAGGATCTGGAGCTCGATATCCTGGGTGACGACGCTCTCCGGGCCAAGGTCGATCGGCAGGATCTGACGGAGATCATCGGCAATCTGCTGGAGAACGCCTGCCAGTGGGCAAGGCATCAAGTAACTCTCGCCGTAGGCCACAGCAGTGCCAATCTCCTGATCACGGTCACAGATGACGGTCCTGGCGTTGCTTTGGAGGACTACGACACGGTGCTGGCGCGCGGCGTGCGGCTGGATGAGGCAAAGCCCGGCAGCGGCCTCGGCCTCGCCATCACGCGGGACCTCGTGAACCTCTATGGCGGCAGCCTTTCCCTGCAAGAGGCCCAGCCCGCCGGCCTCATGGTGGCCGTCACCCTGCCCCTGAGCTTGCGGCAGGAAGCAAGGCATGCAGAGCAGCGATCACGAGGGCAGGCTTCCGCTTGAATAATATCGGGCATCGCTGGCCGTCGTTCGTGCAAGTCTGCGTGCCGGCTGAGCTGATCTACCTGCGCCCTGTCAGCCCAGGCTCCAATACATACCATGCACCATAAGCTGGTTATCGGGCATCCCGATCGCCGTATTCCACCGGCACCCATGCGAAGCCGCGCTGCGCGGCCCTGACATGGCCGATGCCGGGGAATGGCAGGTGCGGGGCCGCCACCAGCTCCCCATCGCGGGCGAAGAGGGAGAACTGCTCGACGCGCCGCTCCGCGGCCTTCTTCGGGTCGACGTCATAGACGATGGTGATGTCCGGCTCCGGAAACTGGACGGACGACACATGGATGAGGTCGCCGATGAACACGATCCGCTGATCCATGCTCCGGAGTGTGTAGAAGGCGCTGCCTGGCGTGTGTCCCGGATGCAGGGTCGCCGTGATGCCCGGCAGAATCTCCTCCGTCGCAGCGAAGGTCCTTATCTTGCCTGCATCGAGATACGGCTTCAGCGCGGTGATCGCCTCCTCGAAATATCTGATGTCGTAATGCGCCTTCGTCGCATTGGAAGGGTCCATGAAGAAGTCGATATCCGGCTTGCCAAGATGCACGGTCGCATTCTCGAACACGGCTGCGCCCGCCTTCACGAGGCCGCCTGTGTGGTCCGTGTGGACATGGGTGATCAGGATATCCGTGATCTGCCCGGGACGGACGCCAGCCAGGGCCAGGTTCGCGATCAGCTTCCCTCCCATTCCCGGTCCGAACATCTCGCCGGCCCCGGCATCCACCAGGATCCGCCGGTCGCCCATCTCCAGAAGATAGACGTTGATAGAGGCCTCGACCGGGTTCGTGAGATAGCTCTGCGCGAGCAGCGCGTCCGTCCGGACTTCCGTCGTTCCGAGCAGGAGCTTATGCAGGTCCTGCGGAACGCTCCCGTCCGAGAGCGCGGTGATCCGAACCTCCCCGGCCTGGAAGCGGTAAAGACCGGACACCTGCGGCAGGACCCGGGGGGCGGAGAGCCTGGCCTCATGGGCGAGGGCGGCAGCCGGAGATGCGGCAAGCACGGCGAGAAGAGCTGCGATGATGGGGCGTCGGCGCATCGGGGTGGCCTCTGAACGGTGAGGAGGCCGATATCGCGGCTGCCGGATGTCTTGAGAAACCTGTCCGCCCGATAGCTGTCATCGACGCGGTTGATCGCTCGCCCGCTCATCCTGTACGCCCAGGCCCCGGCCATGCTGCCCGTGCGGGACGACGTCAGGTTGCAGATCGGGACCTCGCAGGAACTTCGGAGAATGCCATTGACCGACCGCGGTATCGATCTGGATGTCGGTCTGCTCCTCGCGCTCGACGCCTTGCTCAAGGACCGGAACGTCACCCATGCGGCGGCCCGGCTCAGTATCACGCAATCCGCGCTCTCCGCCCGACTGACGCGGCTCCGTCAGGTCCTGAACGATCCGCTGTTTGTCCCCGCCGCTTCCGGGCGCGGCATGATCCCGACGCCACACGCGCTGGCCTTGCAGCCTGACCTGAAAAGGCTCCTGGAGGGTCTGAGCGATTTCGCCCGGGGCGCCGCCCGCTTCGACCCCGCCACGAGCCGCCGCGTCTTCCGTATCGCCATCTCCGAAAATCCGGCCGCGATCCTGGCCCCCGACCTGATTCCCCTGATCCTCTCGCAGGCGCCGGGGACGCGTATCGCCTTCACCTTGCCCGACAAGCCCCGCATCCCGGAACTCCTCGAAAAGGGGGAGATCGACCTTTTCATCGGGGCGGCGGAAGATGGCGGGGGCGAGCTTATCGCGCGGCCGCTCTATCAGGAGGAACTCGTCACGGCGCAGAGGAAGGGCCATCCGCGTGGCACCGGGCCACTGACGCTCGATGCTTTCTGTGCCCTCGATCACCTCCTGATCTCGACGAGCGGGGGAGGCTTCGGGGGCATGATCGATGAGGCCCTGTCTAGGACCGGACGCGAGCGTGTGGTGTCCGTCTCGATCCAGAGCTATGCCCTGACGCCGCTCATCCTCACCAGCAGCGACCTGATCTGCACCCTGCCGCGGCGTTTCCTGACCCGATTTACGGCCGATCTCGATCTTTTCACGACGCCGCTGGACCTTGCTCCCTTCCGGATCTTCCTGTTCTCGCACCCGAGGATGCGAAGCGACCCGGCACATACCTGGCTGCGCCAACAGGTGCATCGCTGCGCGCAGGCCGCCGCCGGCCGATTCCCCGGATAGGCCCAGCAGGAGCATCACCGATCAGCGGACGAGGAGACGGCGGAGGACAGGAAGGCGGGATGACATGCGGCCCCGCCCTCCGGCTTCCCCCGCAGGAGAAGTCGCTGGAAGCATTCCGCCGGAACCCGGGCAAGGGTGACGGCAGGGTCCGGCTTGAAGCCGAACCGGGCAGGTCCGGCCGGCAGCATGATCGGCGGGTTGCACCGTTATGGCCATGGCGGGCCGGAGGGGCAGCAAGCCCCGCAGCCGCCTACATCCGGTGCGCCAGAACGGCATCGGCAATGGCCTCGCCCTCCGCCTGCGTGGCCCCCTCGGCCACGGGCTTGCCGGCACGGCGGTACCAGTACGCGGCGTTGGGGTGGTCCCCCTCCATCCGGTGCAGCCAGGCATGCACCCAGGCCCCCTCGGCGCTGTCATCCTCCTGGACGATCTCATGCGCGGCGGCCCATTCGCCGCGCAGGCCGTGCCAGAGGGCCCGCAGCAGCGGGACGCTGGGAGGGCTGGCGCGGTCGTGCAGGGATGCTGTCATGCCGGCGATCATGGCATGCTCCGCGCCCGCCGGCACCGAAAGCCGGCGCTGCTCACGGCCTGTTGGCCGAAGCCGTGGCAGCGCCGCCGGTCAGTAGTCGCAGATGACATTCAGCAGCGCCTGCCGCCGCTCCACCGTCACGGCATGGATGGCGCGGCCGAGCGCCGCCGGAAGCTCCCGGGGGTCGCTGACCTTCTCGCCATAGCCGCCGCTGGCCTGGGCATAGGCCTCGAAATCGGGGGCCGGGCTCAGATCGGCCAGCAGCGTGCCGCCATCCCTGGCCGCCGCGCCGTCCCGATACATGGCGAGGGTCGAATTCCGCACCGCGCCATACATGCGGTTGTTGAAGACGATGGCCAGCACCGGCAGGTCATGCGCCTGCGCCACCCAGTGGCAGGCGGCGGGGTTGTTGAAGACATAGGCCCCGTCGCCCAGCGTCGTCACCACCAGCCGGTCCTTCAGCGCCAGCTTGGCGCCCAGCGCCGCACCGAAGCCCCAGCCCAGCCCGCCGGCCGTGCTCTGCCCGTAGAAGCTGCCCCATCGCCGGCGCGGGCAATAGGGCTGGCGCAGCGGGTATTCGTTGACGATGACCGCCTCCTCGCCGACCGCCTCGCCGATGCAATGGCTCAGCCATTCCGGCGTGATCGCACCCGGCGGGGGGGCGGCCACGGCGGCGGCCCAGGCGGCCCGCTGCGCGGCGGAGCGGGCGCTGATCCGCTCCCGCCGCGCGGTCAGCGCCGCGTCATCCTCGGGCAGCATCGGCGCCAGGGCCGCGGCAATGCCCTCCAGCCCCGGCGCGGGATCGGCGGTGATGGCGAGATCGCAGGGAAAGCTCCGCATGGGATAGCGGGTGAAGAGCGGGTCTGGGCCGAGATGGATCACCCGGCACCCCGCCGGTGGCCCCTCCAGATGCGGGATCCAGGGCACATCCGTATCCACCACCAGCACGCAATCGGCCTCGGCCAGCAGCGGGCCGGGCTCGTAGCCCATATGCATGGGATGGTCGGCCGGGATGTTCACGAAGCGCGGGGTGAAGGAGATCACCGGGCAGGCGAAGCGCCCGGCGAAGCGGCTCAGCGCCTCGAACCCCTCCCGCGTCCGCCCGGCGGCGGAGGTGATGATCAGCGGGCGCTCCGCGGCCGCCAGCCACTGCGCCGCCTGTTCCAGCGCCTGGGGCTCCGGCAGCGGCGCGGCGGGATAGGCCAAGGGCACGGCGGCCACCGCCGCCCGTCGCACCGGGGCCGCCAGGGTGTCGCGCGGAAGCGTGGCATAGACCGGGCCGCGCGGCGCCGTCATGGCGATCGACAGGCCCCGCCTCGCGAGGTCGCCCGCCTGCTCGGGGTCGCGCAGCTCGCCATCCCATTTCACCGCCTCCCGCAGCATGCCGGCTTGGTCGAACATCTCCTGCGCCCAGTGGATGTTGCGGCTGCGGGCGCCATGGCGGCCCTGCTCGGCATAGGGGGTGCGTCCGGCCAGGACCATCATCGGCGTCTGGTCGCGCGCCGCGTTCAGCACGCCGTTGATGGTATTGGCGGTGCCGACATTGACATGCACCATCACCGCCTGCGGCCGGCCCAGGATCATGGTCGCGCCATGCGCCATGGAGACGGCCGCATTCTCATGCGGCACCGTCATGGGCACGGGCACCGGATGGTTGCTGCCGGCCAGCCGCGCATAGGCCTCGACGATCGGCGGGAAATCAGTGCCGCCATTGGCGAAGAGCCAGTCCACGCCGGAGGCGCCCAGCTGCCGCAGGAAGATCTCGGCGGCATCGGGCTGCTGCTCGGGACGGTCATTCATCTCGCAAACTCCGTGGTCGGACCTGACGGAAATCGAATCGGTTCGGAGAACGGGCGGCGCGCCGTCATTCCACCCGGGTGCCGGACAGTTCGATGGCCTGGCGCATGACCGGCGTCATGCGGGCGATGGAATCCGTCATGGCGGCGGGTGTGCTGCAGGCGGGCTCGGCACCCAGCCGCAGGATCGCGGCGCGGAATTCCTGGTCCTGGCAGGCCGCCGCCATGGCCCTGGCCAGACGGTCGCGGATGGGCTCCGGCAGGGCGGCCGGCGCGGCCAGGCCGTTCCAGGTGCCCAGCTCGAAGCCGGGATAGCCCTGCTCGGCCACCGTCGGCACATCCGGCAGGTTGCCCAGGCGCTCCGGCGCGGTGACGGAGATCACGCGCAGCCCCTCATTGTCCAGCAGGCCGGCGATATCGACATAGTTGCCGAGATAGGCGGGCACCCGCTTGCCCAGCAGGTCCTGCACCGCAAGCGGGCCGCTGCGATAGGGCACATGCTCCATCTTCAGCCCGAGGACATGCAGCAGGTAGCTCATGCCGAGATGGCTCAGCCCGCCCGCGCCGCCGGATGCGTAGTTCAGCGCGCCCGGCTTCAGGCCGACGATGTCGCGGAATTCCGTCAGGTTCCTCGCCCCCAGCTCCGGCGCGACGACCAGCACCAGCGGATTGGTGGCGGTGATGGAGACGGGCGTGAAGTCGCGGGCCGGGTCGAGGCTGATGCGCTGCATCAGCGGCAGGACCACGAAGTTGGAGGCGCTGGCGGCCAGCAGCGTATAGCCATCCGGCGCGCTGCGGCCCACGGCCTCCAGCCCGATGATGCCGTTGCCGCCGGGGCGGTTGTCGGCCACCACCGGCTGGCCGAGCTGCCGGCCCAGCCATTCGGCGGCGAGGCGGGCGATGCTGTCGCTGATGCCGCCCGCGGCGAAGGGGATGATCAGCCGGATGGGGCGGTCCGGCCAGTTGTCCTGGGCCACGGCCGGGCGGGCCGCCCCCATGGCCAGCATCGCCATGGCGGCCGCGCCGAGCAGGCGATGAAGAAGACGGTAGCGAAACATGCGACCCCCTGCGTGACGGCATGGATGACCGTCGCGAGATGTGGAACTGCCTTGGTTGACGCGTATTCGGAAAGAATGGTGCGGAGTACTGGATGTAAGGTCAACCCGGTTTATCTGTGCCGATTCTGACATAGATCGGCACCGCGCCCAGAAACTCCGGGCATCTCAGGAAACGAGCCAAGATCATTTCGACTTGATGATGTTTATGCCTCCGGGAATGGGTTTGCCGGCGACTGCATCCGGGCAAAATGGGCCAGAACGTTACTTGGCTTGACTGATCCTGCAGGGTTGGCCCGTCTGCGCCCGGGACCGGCCCCCTCGTTGGCGCCCCCCGCTTTGCCCCTTCATGCACACGTTGCGGTTGCAGGCCCGGCCAAGACTGGCGGATTGTCATGCATATGCATTATAGAGACAGGCGACAGAGGGACACCGCCATGCCCGCCAATGCCCTGATCCAGACCCGCATCGACCCACAGGTGAAGGAACGCGCCGGCGCCGTGCTGGAGAAGATGGGGCTGACCCTGTCGGATGCCGTGCGGATCCTGCTGACCCGCACCGCCAATGAGGGCGCCCTGCCCTTCGCCCTGCTGGCCGATCCCGCCCAGCACGATGCCTGGTTCCGCGCCAAGGTGCGCGAGGCTCTGGAAGACCCCCGCCCCGCCCTGCCGCAGGAGGAGGCCGAGGCTCTCTTCGCGCGCCGCCGGGCGGAGGCGCTGCGCGGGCAGGATGGGTGAGGCTGGAATGGTCCGCCCTGGCGCTCGCCGACCGGGCGGCCATCTTCGACCATATCGCGGCGGAGAACCCCCGCGCGGCCGTGGCGCTGGACCAGCAGCTGGCCGGCCGGATCGCCGCCCTGCCCGAATTTCCGCGGCGCGGGCGCCCGGGACGGGTGGAGGCAACGCGCGAGCTGCCGCTGCCGCCCACGCCCTATATCGCCGTCTATCAGCTCCGGGGTGATACCCTCCGCATCCTGCGCCTGCTGCACGGCGCCCGGCTCTGGCCCGATGAACGCTCCTGACGGCCCGCCGCCATGCGCCAGGCGCACCACGCCCCAGCCCATGGCCGGCGGGACAGGCTGACGGATGCGGGATAAACCCGGCGCCCGCGTTGTTTCCCAGCGCCCTTCGGACTTATTAGACCGCACCGCTTTACGGACGCCTGCTGTGTTACCGGCCCTGCTGCAACCCCTCCCCTTCCTCTCCCCTTTCCATCGGCTCGCCGGCACCGGGGCCCGCTGAATGGCCCGCTATCTCGTGACGGGCGGCGCCGGCTATGTCGGCAGCCATGCCGTGCTGGCCCTGATGGAGCGCGGGGACGAGGTCGTCGTCATCGACAACCTGCACCAGGGCCACCGGGAAGCCGTGGCGCCGGGCGTGGAGCTGGTGGTGGCTGACCTCTCCGATCGGCGGCGGGTGGCCGAGGTCTTCGCGGCCTGGAAGTTCGATGCCGTGCTGCATTTCGCCGCTCTCTCCCTGGTGGCGGAGAGCATGGAGCAGCCACTGCGCTACATCACCGAGAATGTCGGCAATACCCTCTGGCTGGCGGAGGAGGCCGTGCGCGCCGGCTGCCTCAGCTTCGTCCTCTCCTCCACCGCCGCCCTCTTCGGCGAGCCGGAGGGAGAGCCGATGCATGAAGGCTCCCGCCTCGATCCCGTCTCCGCCTATGGCGAGAGCAAGCTGATGGCGGAGCGCGGGCTGGAATGGGCGGAACGGGTGCACGGGCTGCGCTCCGTCAGCCTGCGCTACTTCAATGCCGCCGGCGCCGACCCCTTGGGCCGGCTGGGCGAGGACCACCGCCCCGAGACGCATCTGATCCCCCTGACCATCGATGCCGCGCTGGGACTGGGGCCGGCGCTGACGGTCTTCGGCACGGATTACGAAACCCCCGATGGCACCTGCATCCGTGACTATGTGCATGTCACCGACCTCGCGGACGCGCATCTGCGCGTGCTGGAGGTGCTGGGGCAGGGCCGCAGCGGCCGCTACAATATCGGCAACGGCAATGGCTATTCCGTGCGGCAGGTGATCGAGGAGGTGGAGCGCGTCTGCGGCTGCCCCGTCCCTTTCCAGCCCGGCCCGCGACGGCCCGGCGACCCGCCGGTTCTGGTCGCTTCCAACGCCCTGCTGCGGCGGGAGACGGGATGGGAGCCCAGGCATTCCTCCCTCTCCGAGATCGTGCGGACCGCCTGGGAATGGCGCCGCGCGCATCCGCAGGGCTATCGTTCTTGAAGAAAAGGGAGAACCCGATGGACTACGCGCGGGAGATGGCGGGCAAGCGGGTGGTGATCACCGGCGCCTGCGGCATCATCGGCGGCTGGCTGGCCGAGACCTTCGGCGCCGCCGGTGCCAGGCTCTGCCTGACCGATGCGCGGGCGTCGGAGCTGGCGGCGCTGGAACGGCAGCCCTGGTTCACCGAAGGCAGCTTCACCAAAACAGCCGATCTGCGCGACGCGGCCTCGATCGAGGCGCTGGCTGCCGAGGTGGGCGCGCGCTGGGGCGCGGCGGATGTGCTCATCAACAATGCCGGCGTCTATCCCAGCGGTTTCCTGCTGGACATCGATGCGGAGGAATGGGACCGCATCTTCGACATCAACCTGCGCGCGCCCTTCCTGACCTCGCGCGCCTTCGCCCGGCAGATGATCGCCCAGGGCGTGCGCGGCAATATCATCAACATCTCCTCCGGCGCCGCCCGCAAGATGCGCCGTACCGTCTGCCCCTACAGCACCTCCAAGACCGCGCTGGACCGGCTGACCAAGGGATTCGCGCTGGAACTGGCGGAATACGGCATCCGCGCCAATGCGCTGGAGCCGGGCTTCGCTCCCGGCAGCGTGGTCAGTCCGCTGAGCCAGGACCATGTCGACAATATCGGCGGCGGCAATCCGAGCGGCCGCACCACCTCCAAGCAGGATGTGGGCAATGCGGCGCTGTTCCTGGCCAGCTCCGCGGCCGTCTATATCACCGGCGCATCCCTGCCGGTCGATGGCGGTGGCTCGATCGGGTCGCTGGCGGTCTACCAGGACAAGAAGCACGCGCTGTAAGGAGCCCCGCCCGATGGTCCAGCCCTGGCCCCGCTATCACTGGCCCGACGGCAAGCAGGCCGCCTTCTGCTTCACCGTCGATGTCGATGCCACCGCGCCCTATCTCTGGATGCAGCGCGCTCCCGGTGCCGCCCGCACCCTGGGGCAGCTGGAGCAGCGGCATTTCGGCCAGCGCATCGGCGTCTGGCGCATCATGGACCTGCTGGACCGCTTCGGGATCAAGGGTTCCTTCTTCGTCCCGGGTGTCATCGCCGAGGAGAATCCGAACCTCCTGCCGGCCATTCTGCAGCGCGGGCACGAGGTCGGGCTGCATGGCTGGTTCCATGAGCTGGTGGCCGACAGCTCGGATGCCGAGTTCACCGCGGCGCTGGAGGCCGCCATCGCGCTCTTCCGCCGCCAGACCGGCGCCGCGCCCCTGGGCTTCCGCTCCCCGGCCTGGGAGATGACGCCGCATATGGTTCGGGAGCTGCGCCGCCTCGGCCTCTGGGACAGTTCCCTGATGGGCGCCGACCATCCCTATGAGATCGACGGGGTGGTGGAGGTGCCGGTGCAATGGGCCATCGACGACGCCATCCTCTACAAATACAGCGGCCTGCCAGGCGACCGCACCCCCGCCACCCCCGGCTTGGTGCTGGAGAGCTGGCGCGAGGAATGGGAAGGCCAGCACCAATATGGCGGGATGCTGATGCTGACCGTCCATGACTGGGTTTCGGGCCGGGTGCAGCGGCTGCGGATGCTGGAGAAGCTGCTGGCGCAGATCACCGCCACTCCCTCCGCCTGGGTGGCGCGGGTGGGCGAGGTGGCGGCCTGGCATGCCGCCTCCCCCAATGCCGGCCGCTACGCGGTCGAGGCCACCATCCCCGAGCCGGTGGAGCCGCGCCGCTTCGGCCGCGCCCCAGGGCAAGGATAAGGCCGGGCGATGGAGAGCGGTGCCGGGGAACCCTCCTTCGCCGCGCTTGCCCTGCGGCTGCGGGCGGAACTGCAGGGCATCCTCTCCCCCCTGGCCCGTCAGTGGCTGGAGGCGCCGCCGCTCGAGAGCCCCGGACGCCCCTCCCGCCTGCCCGGCGACACCCCGGAGGAGGTGCAGCGCCCGGAGGGTCGTGGCCCGCGCGAATGGCGGATCTATGGCCGCCGCCGCCAGGATCCGCAGGCGCCCTTCCTGCTGCGCGCCGTGCTGCCGGAGGCACGCCCCTTCGCGGGGCTGGTGGATGGCGCCTTCCGGACCCTGCTCCACCGCCCGCCCGATCCCGCCCTCCGCGCCGCTTATGGCGCGGAACTGGATAGCGGGCGGCTGAGCGTCGGGCTGCTGTTGCGCGAGATCGCCGCCTCTGCCGAGGCGCGCTCCCGCGAAGAGCAGATCCGCCTCGTCTGTGCCCCCATTCCCTGACACCGGCATGACCGCGCCCCGCCCTGCGCTGCTGCTGCTCTCGGCGCCCGACAGCCCCGATGCCCTGCCGCTGATGCGCGCCCTCTCAGAGCAATGGCAACTGTCACACCAGCTGCCTGCCGCCCTGGCCAGCCACCGGCCGGGAGAGGAGGTCGCCTGGATGCTGCGGCGGCAGGCGGCGCGGGCCGACCTCGTGCTGCATCTCTCGGCCGATGGCGCGGCGGCCACGGCGGGGCTGGAAGGCCTGGTGGAGGTCTATGCCCCCGCCGAGCCTGCCCTCTGCCGCCTCTCCGACAGAGAGCGGCTGGACCCGCTGGCCTGGGAGGCACTGTGGCGGCGCGAGCGCGACCTGGTGCGCCGTGCCCGCCTGGTGGTCGTCTCCTCCCCCGAGGCGGCGCTGGTGATGCGGTTGCTCTATGGCGTGACCGCCGCGCGGCTGCGCCAGGCGCCCCTCGCGGCGCTGCCCGGCCTGCTTCCCCTCGCCTTCGCCGAAGCGCCCGAGGATCCCGATCCCGAGCCCTTCACGCTAGCCTTGAACGATTATCCCGTGCGGGGGCGGCACAGCGGCGGCGCGGTGCGGGTGCGGCAGGGGCTGGCGGCACTGGGGCAGGCGACGGTGCTGCTCTGTCTTGGCGGCTCGGGCGAGACGGCCGTGATAGGCCCTGGACTGGTACAGGTTTGCCTGCCCAAGGGACAGGATCAGCGGGCCATGGAAGCCGACCTTCTGACCCTGACGGGCGATGCTCTGGAGGATATCGCCACTGCCATGCACGCGTCCGCCCATGCGGGCCTGGTGGCACTGGCTGCCGACCTGGCGACCCGCGCGCGGGTCGCGGTGTTCGAGCATTGCTACCTGGCGCCGCTGCTCGACGCGATGCAGCAGGCGGCACCTGGCCTCCCTGCGGTTTATGATGCCCATAACGTCGAGACGGCACTGAAACGCGAACTGCTGCGCGAGCACCCCGCCCGCGAGGCGCTCTGCGGCTTCGTGGCGGAGACCGAGCGCCGCCTGCTGGCCCGTTCAGCACTGGTACTGGCCTGCAGCGACGGCGATGCGGAAGCCTTCCGTCCGGCGGCGCGGCAGCTGGTGCTCTTCCCGCACGGCATCCTGCCCGCCTCCAATCCGTCCGCGCCGCCGGCTGAGGAGGCAGCACCGCGCATTGGCTTCATCGGCTCCGGCCATCCGCCAAATGTCGCCGCCGCACGCTTCATCACCGAGGCTCTGGCGCCGCGCTTCCCCGCTGCCATCTTCGAGTTCATTGGCGGCGTCTGCGCGGCGCTGGATCAGACGCCTGCCAATATCCGGCTGCATGGCACCCTGCCGGAGGAAGAGAAAAGCCTCGTCATGGCAGGCTGGACCCTGGCGCTGAACCCGGTGGAGAGCGGCGGCGGCGCCAGCCTGAAGGTGGCCGATTACCTCGCCCACGGCCTGCCCAGCCTGAACACGCCTCATGCCGCAAGGGGCTTTCCCCTGCTGCGGAAGGGCGCGGGCATCATCCTCCCGCTGGTCGAATTCGCGCCGGCCTTGCATGGCCTGCTGGCGGCACCGCAGTCGCTGCGGCCGATGGCGCGCGCAGCGTGCGAGGCTGCGGCGGCTTTGAACTGGCCGGAAGCGGCGCGCGCCGCGCGGGAAGCCATCCGGCGGCTGGCAGCCGCCTACCGGCCGCCGCCTCCGCCGCCGCCCATCCTCCTGCTGGATGAAGCCGGGCTGCGGGGGACACGCGCCCGCCCCGGCGCGGCGCGGCTGGACGTCCTGACACCGACACCCTCCCTCTCGCCCCTCGCAGACCGGATCGTCACGGCGCTGCCCGTCCACCTAAGGGACCTGCCGGGCGACTACGGCATTGGCGCATCCGGGCAGCAACTGGCCCGGTGCTTCGGGCTGTGCCTGCCGCCCGGCACCAGACGGCTGGCCCTGGACCTGCGCGCCGCGGCGCCGGTACGGCTGCGCCTGGTGCTTCGCACGGAAGCCGGAACCTGGTTGCTCCTGCGGACGCGGGTGGAAGCTTCCTGCCGTCTGGAGCTGGCCCTACCGGAGAACGGCCGGACGGCGCCCAGGCTGGAGGCTGAACAGCTATCCGGGCCGGCCTCCGCCTTGCGGCTACGGGCCGTTCTGCTGCGGGAGCCGCAAAGGGTTGCCCTGCCTTTGCCCGAGGCGCCGCTGCCGCGGGAGGGAGAGGTCCGTCAGGAGGCGGCGCTGGCGGCCTGGACGGCCCGCCACGGCCACCGCTATGCCCCGGTGCCGGATGACCCGGAGCAGGCCACTGCCGAAGCGCTCTCGTCACTATTGCGGGACGCCGCTTCCACAAGACGGGTCGCGGCGTTGCGCGAGGCGCTCGGGATCACGCAGCCCTTCATCCTGCTCCTGGGTGGAGCTCCGCTGGAGGCCGCGCCGCCGGAACTGCCGGCGGTTCGTCATGATGGCGCCGATGCCTTCCACCAGGATGCGGACGGCGTCCTGCGCCGGGCGCCTCTGCCCCTCGCCGGGCTGATCCTGCCGCGATGGCCGGCCTGCCGTGGCATCCTGCCCGGGAACCTGCCGGCAGCACAGGCGGAGGCCGTACGGCGCCTGGCCGCCTGGGCCGATGTTCCGGTGCTGGAGGAGCGGGGCTCCCCTGTTTCTCAGGCCTCGCCGGGCTCCGCTCCGGTCAGTTGATCGATCTGCCGCAGCCGTGCCTCAACCCGAGCCAGCGCCGCCGCCAGCGCATCCCGCCGGCCCGCCAGCCTGCGGCGCTCCTCGCGCAGAGCCGCGCGGTCCAGCCGGCCCTTGGGCGGGGCTTCCGGCATGTCGGCGAAAGGACGAACCTCGCGCCGCAGCGACATGATCTCCCGGCGCGTCACATCCGGCCGGATCAGCCCCCGCCGCTGGGCCACCTCCAACTGGGTGTCGGACAGCAGTGTGATCTGATAGGCGGTGCCGTAGCTGCCCGGACATTGCTCGCGCGGCAGCCTGCCGGAGTCGACGGCACGCGCGATCTGCCGAAGCTGGGTGGCCGTGGCGTCGGAAAAGGGAAATAGCCGCTCGCTCTCCTGCCGCAGCCGCTGCCATTCGCTGCGCGTCAGGCTCTCTTCCAGGTTCAGCAAGGCCCGGCCGATGGCCAGGAAGCTGTCCCTCGCATCGCCCCATTCCTTCTGGATCTCGGCCCGGACCCTCAGGATGCGGGAAACCTTGGCCTGATCCTCCAACAGCCCCGTGCCGGCGAAGACTTCGTGGATGGCCTGAAGTGCCTCTTCATCGGCCTCGCCCAGCGCCCGCATGGCGGCGGCGCGCGGGTCCTGCGCGGTGGCGAGATGATGCTCCGGCTCGTCCGAGAGCAGGAAACTCCGCAGCGCGCTTTTCGACCTTTTCCCGCTCACAGCCCGATCTCCCGTCGCACGAAGGCCCAGATTTCCTCGAATGGCGCGATGCCCCGGCTCTTCGAATAGTCCAGCAGCGTCAGCCCTTTGACAGAGGGAACGTGGATATCCTCGAGTTGCGGGATCTCGGTCGGGCAGACCGCACCCGCCTTGATGAGCGCACCGCGCATCCGCGCGAAGGAGGAGGTGCGGCGATTGGCGCGGTTTAGCACCACCACGGCCCTGAATCCCTTGTCGGCGAGACTCCGCAGCCAGGGGCCAACGGCTTCGACATCGTCCTGGGTGCAGACCGCCGGCACCAGGACCAGATCGGCCGCGCGCCCCAGACCATCGATGGCAGGCAGGTGGTCCTCTACCGACGGCGGCGTATCCAGTACCGCCAGGTCATAGCCATGGGCCTGCCGCAGGCTGGCCCGCCAGTCCTGAAGCATGGCAGGCTGGACATCAACCTCGGCGAAGTCGGGGAAGGCCTCCCGTGTGCGGGCGCGGCGGGCGCTCCATTTGGTGAGGGTCTGCTGCCGGTCAAAATCCAGCCCGACAGGACGCAGCCCGGCCTGGGCAGCGCTGATCAGAAGATGGCGCGCCAGGACCGACTTGCCGGATCCTCCCTTCGGTGACGAGATCAGGATGGTCTTGCCACCTGTTCGGCTCTTGCTCATCCGCCGCTCCTGCCTGTGTCGCGGCAGATTTACCTACGGCGGGGCTACTGTCCATCCCGGCGATCAAGGCCCCTGGAAAGATGAATTAGACATGTCTAATTCAGCTGGTGCCTCATCAGTGGCGGCTGTGACGGAGCACATCCTGGCCTAGAATCCCTTTACAAGCAGCTTCCACTGCATCGGCGAGACTTTCAAACGACCAATGCTGGAGGCGTAGCTGCCCGGCGCGTTCTTTCCATTCCCAGGTGCAGATGAAGCGCGGCAAGCCGTGGGAGAGACGCTCGCGGATGAAGCAGAGGCGGATGGCCGCCGCCTCACCTTCGGCGGTTTCTTCCGGTGCCACCACAGCACCACAACCCCAGACCCGCGGTTCCCCCGGCAGGCGCGGAAGCGCCACGCAGGCCGGGCCCAGCTTCAGCTGGCCGGCCATGCTCCCGGCGAGCCGGAGCGCGGAGCTGAGCGCAGCTTCCTGCGCGATCTGCAACGTCGCGGCCTCTCCTACAACGACACGGGCTGGAACGGGTGCCAAGGCATCCAGCGGCTGGCTCTCCAGCCTCCAGGAAACGGGCGCCGAGGACGGATCGGAGCGGGCTTCGGTCTGGAAGTGGCAGCGGTGGATGTGGTGGTGATCATCGGCGATCCTACCGAGGCCCGCCATCTGCGTCGTAAATCCGGCGATCCAGCCGACCTGCCCATGGGATTCAGCACTGCTCATACGCAGCAGGTGCGGGGCGATATAGCGCGCCAGCGGCTTCACGGCCTGTCAGCTGAGCGGAGAAGGGAAGGGATCACGGTAGCTGCTCCGTATCATCCATTCCTGTTTGCCACGACTGGCCGGTTTTGTGGCGCGGCTGGTGCCTCAGTCGTCGCTGTAGCCCGGGCAAGGATGACAAGTCTTGCCAACCTTAAGGATTTGTTCATAAATGAGACAAATCTCAGATTAGGGGCGATTTCAGCCTATGGGAAAGCCGCGACAACTGCTGCTGCTGACATGCAGCGTCTTGGTGGGGTCCGCCGGCTTGGTGGCCTCTCACGCCCTTCGGCACGAGGTCTCCGTGGCGCCATCAACGGTGCCAACCTGCCAGCTCCGTCCCGCCTGCGCGGATGGCCTGCGCCTCCGGCTGGATCCGGAGAAAGCGCGGCGCTTTTCCAAAGTCTTCAGATCCTGACATATGAAATCGCGTCAGGCAGGAAGGCTCTGTCGTGCCTGGTTGAGCGCGTCCTGTAGCCGGATCAGCGCGTCCTCGGCCGCCAGGGCCCGTGCCTCGTGCCGGCGGGCATGGGCCGCCTGTCGCGCCGCCAGCAACTCTGCCCGCGCCAGTCGGTCGGCCATGGCTTCCAGCGTCAGTTCCAGGGCACGAAGTTGATGATCCTGACGCTGGGCTGGCCTGGGAAGGCAGGCGCGCCGGATGATGGCCCGCAATCCGTCACCAGGCCGGCGCGATGTCACGCGCGCTTGCCTACAGGCATCGCGCGCAGCACGAAAAGCCGATGGGAGGCGATATCAACCATCCGCCGCATCCGCTCCAGCCAGGCTTTTTCTGCCGCTTCCTCGCTATGGAAAGGGCCGTGCAGTTCTTCGGTGCCGGGTTCCAGTTCGCTGAAGCTGGTGTCGCGGAAGATGCCCCCCCAGACGACCCAGATCTCTCGCTTATCCAACGGGTTTTCCATGCTCATTCCTCTCACGGCCATTCTGGGCGCTGGCGGGTCGGCAGAAAGGTCCGGCTGACCCTTAACGGCTGCAACGTATGCGTATGGTCATACGCTGGGCCGGGGGGCATGTCAGGACAGTGGGTTGCACGCCCAGGCCATCGCGCCAGGAGGCCAGTAGCATTAGGACGCCCATGGCCGCCAGGGCCAGCGCCCAGGCACCGTCTTCCGCCCCGGCGGTATCTCTCATTACCAGCAGAAGGCTGCTCCCCAGCAAGGCCAGGGCGCCGAAAAGACGGAACTGGTGCATCGGATTCTTCCTCGGGTCGAAGGCCATTCCGGCCCTGCGGCATGGTAGCTCAGGCCTGTATCTCTTCCAAGATTTTTCGCACACCGTCCTTGGCAAAAGGCGACCTTCCCGCGACAGAACAAAGCCCGATCGCAATGTCGGTTAAAAGACGACCAAGCATCTTGCTGCCATTACGCAATGATAAGTGGGGAATTCATAGCGTCTGGAAATAATCAACCTAAGGTTGATAAGCTGCGCCAAGAAGGAGCTGCTATTCGTCTTTTTACCGACATCCTCCCAATGCCTCTTTCTGCTCGGGTCCGGGGCCTCCGGCGCATGGGCTGGTGCGGAGGAGGCGTGGCCAGCTTCTTCTGGAGAAGAGTCAGAGAATCAGAAGAGTTAGATAGTTACAAAGTTATGGTCCGGGAAATTCC
>NZ_CP061094.1:300000-430589 GCF_017654485.1 Roseomonas marmotae
AGCCCGAGTTCCGGCACCCAGGGGATTTCGAACCGTGCCACGCCGCCCCGGGAGATGCCGGGGTAGAGGAGCCACACCATGAGCAGGGACAGCGAGGCCGCGCCGCCGGCCAGCCAGGCTTCGAGGTTACGGGCGTTGGCAGGCAGCAGCGCGGCGATCAGCGCGGCGAGATAGGGCAGAAGGATCGCAGCCGAGAGGTAAAAGGCGTCGGGCATCGGGCGCCATGCACTCCATGAAGTCCGGGGGGCAGCGCCCGTCGGGGCGCGGCGGGGGCATCAGGGGGACAGGCAGGTTCAGATTTCCCCGGCCTCGTCGGCGGATCGCAGCAGGGAGAGCGCCTCCTCCGCCGACCTGGCGCGCCGGAGCTGGCGGGGGAGCTGGTCGTTGCGGAGCACGCGGCAGATATTGGAGAGCGCCGGCAGGAAGCCTTCCGAGGCTTCTTCCGGCCATAGCACCAGGAAGACGAGGTCCACCGGCTCGCCATCCCGGGCATCGAACTCGATGGGGCGGGTCAGGCGGGCCAGGATGGCGAGCTGCGTCCCCAGCCCTTCCAGCCGGGTATGCGGCATGGCGACGCCGCGCCCGAGGGCGGTGGAGCCCAGCTTCTCCCGCGCCAGGAGGGCATCCAGGATCTCCTCCCGGCTCCGCGACACGCGGGCGGCGGCCTCGGTGGCCAGCATCTCCATCAGGTCGGTCTTATTGGTCGGGCTGAGACTCAGGATGCCATCTGCGGCGGGGAACAGGTTGGCGATCACCATATTATTCTTCTCCAAGTGCGGCAGCTCTGCCCGAGCCAGATTAACCATTGGCCATGAATATCAGGCACCCTTACCCTTAGGCCCCCGCCCGAACCAACCCCGATAATGGAGCTGCCGCACGGAACCGGCGGACACCGGAACGGCCGGACCGGCGGCCATGAGGCCCGCGGAACGACAGGACGGCGGCTGGAATAGCCTTGGGCAGGCCCGCAGCCCCATCTGGTTTCGCCTCTGTCGTAGCACAATAGCAGGGGACTGGCTGACGGGGGCGGGAGCGGGCCGTTATCGCGCTCCACCAGTCCGTTGCAGCGCCGTCACGGCCTGGCGCGCGGGCATGACGCACATGCACGGCACCCGCGCATCCTCCCCTCCCGAAGGCGCGTATCGTGCCGGAAAACAAGGCATTTCCGGTACTGGTAGAGGAATTTCCTGCCATTTCGGGGTTGAGTTCACAGTCTCTTGTGGTCTAGGCCCCGGCAGCCGCGGCGGTTGGTGGTTTGCGGCGAAGTTCCGCGCTGCCTCGCGCAGGCGGATGGTCAGGTCAGCAGGGGTTCCCTCGATGTCTTTCTCCCGTCGCTCCGCCTTGCAGGCGTTCTCGGCCATTGGCGCCGCCGGCCTCCTGGCCCGCCCGGCCCTGGCCCAGACCCGCACCCTGACCGTCTCCACCTGGGGTGGCGTGACCGAGGAAGGCCTCAAGGCCTATGTCCAGCCGGAATTCGAGCGGCTGACCGGCGCGAAGCTGGCCTATGACATCGGCGGCCAGGGCGCGCGCTACAACAAGCTTCTGGCGCAGCGCGCCAATCCGCCGGCCGACGTCTTCTTCTCCACCGACGAGGGGGTGGTCGCCGGCCAGAAGGCGGGCGTGCTGGTGCCGGCCAGCCGCAAGGGCGTGCCCAACATCGCCGATATCGAGGACTGGGCGATGTCCGTGAAGCGCGGCACGACGGATGAGACCATCGCCGGCGCGCCCTATACCCTCATCGCCTATGGCATGGGCTACAACCCGGAGAAGGTGAAGGAGCCCGTGACCAGCTGGGCCGATCTCTGGCGCCCGGAATTCCAGGGCAAGCTGGCCTTCGCCTCCCCCGTGCACAGCCAGATGCCGGCCTTCGTCATCCTGGCGGCCGAGATGGCCGGCGGCTCCATTGATAACGTTGATCCCGGCTTCAAGAAGCTGGCGGAGCTGAAGCCCTCGAAGCTGACCGTCTTCTGGACGGACTGGGCCCCGCTGGCCAAGAGCGGCGACGTCACCCTGGGGACGGAGTTCGACTACTACATCGAGACGATGAAGGATCAGAACTATCCGATGGAATACGTGGTGCCGAAGGAGAAGGGCATCGCGGTCCCGGAATATGTCTCCGTCGTCAAGGGCAGCAAGAACCAGGAGCTGGCGGAAGCCTTCCTGAACCTGATGCTGGACCCGAAGGTGCAGGCCTCCTTCGCCGCCAGCACCTATTCCGGCACCACCAACCGCAAGGCCGTGCTGCCGGAGGCGGTGCGCGCCCGCTGCGCCTGCGGCGCCACGGTGGATCAGCTGCGCTTCTTCGACCCCGAGCTCTTCGCGGCCAAGCGCGCCCTCTGGACCGAGCGCATGAACCTCGAAGTCGTGCCGAACTGGCAGGCCCGCTGATCATCTCGCGACACCGGGGGGAGAGGCCTCCCCCCGGCCATGGACGGATTCAGGTGCTTTTCACGATGTCCCGGCCGGCTCCCCACCGATGATTGGCGCGCGCTTCACGCATTGGCTGCTGCTGCTGCCCAGCCTGCTGCTTCTCGTCCTGCTGCTCGGCCTGCCGCTGGTGGCGATGCTCGGCACCGGGCTCCAGCCCAATGTGCTGCTGGATTTCGAGGGCCCGGCCCTCGACAACTACGCCTATCTCCTCTCCCGCTCGTACTACCTGCAGGTGATCTGGCGGACCCTGCGCATGGCGGCCGAGACGACCCTCTATGCCATCCCGCTCGGCTACCTGGCGGCGATGCTGTTGCAGGGCCTTTCCGGCCGCGCCGGCAACCTGGCCATCATGGGCCTGACCTTCCCCATCCTGGCGGGGCCGCTGACGGTGGTGCTGGGCTGGATGGCGCTGCTGGCCGATGGC
Organism: Roseomonas marmotae; assembly: GCF_017654485.1. Lineage (NCBI taxonomy): Bacteria > Pseudomonadati > Pseudomonadota > Alphaproteobacteria > Acetobacterales > Roseomonadaceae > Roseomonas > Roseomonas marmotae. Next base: position 302,855 of record NZ_CP061094.1, read on the forward strand.
GGGCCCTTCATCGGCCCGCTGGTCAGCGCCGGGGTGATCCCGCCGCTGCGCCTGCTGGGCACCGAGGCAGGCGTGGTCATCAGCCTCGTGCAGTTCGTCCTGCCCTTCACGGTGCTGACCCTCTTCACCGGGCTGCGCCAGATCCAGCCGCAGATGCATGAGGCAGCGCGCAGCCTGGGCGCCGGGTCCACCGCGCGCTTCCTGCACGTCACCCTGCCGCTCAGCCTGCCCTCCGTGCTCTCGGCCAGCATCATCACCTTCTCCCTGGCCGCCAGCAGCTTCATCTCGCCGCATTACCTCGGCGGGGCGGGGCAGCTCACCCTCACCACCCTGGTCTCGCAGTTCATCATGGCGACCTTCAATGCCGAGCTGGCCGCGGCGGCCGCGGGCCTGCTGCTGCTGCTGATGCTGGCCTCCGTGGTCGCCATCACCGCCCTGCTCGGGAGGCTCATCCGCCCATGAGGACCCTCGGCAGGCTGGCGGGCGGGTTCTATCTCGTCCTGCTCTACCTCTTCGTGGCGGGGCCGCTGCTCTTCGTCATCGCCACCTCCTTCAATCCCGCCACCAGCTTCCCGGCGCAGTTCGAGGGGCTGACCCTCTCCTGGTACGCCGCCATCCTGAAGCGGCCGGAATTCCTGACGGCCACCTGGACCAGCGCCCTGGTCGCGGCGCTGGCGGCGGCGCTGGCGGTGGTGGTCTCCTTCCTCGCCGCCTATGCGCTCAGCCGGAAGGGCGGGCCGGGCGGCAATGGCGCCATGGCGACGCTGCTGGCCAGCCCGCTGCTGGTGCCGCAGGTGGTCATCAGCCTGGCCATCCTGCAACTGGCCAGCGCCTGGGGCGTCGGCACGGGCTTCTGGGGGCTGGTGGCGGCGCATGCCGTCTATGTCATGCCCTTCGCGCTGCGGCTGATCCTGACCGGCCTCGCGCGCTTCGACTTCGCGGTGGAGGAAGCCAGCCGCAGCCTGGGCGGCAGCCCGCTGGCCACCTGGCGGGAAGTGACGCTGCCGCTGCTGCGGCCCAGCATCGTGGCGGGCTTCACCTTCTGCTTCATCCTCTCCTTCGTGAACCTGCCGCTCTCGCTGTTCCTGACGGGGCCCGATACGGCGACCCTGCCGATCGTGATGTTCGCCTACATCGAGTCCCGCATCGACCCGATGATCGCCGCCGTCGCCTCCCTCATCGTGCTGGCCGCCGGCACCGCCACCATCCTGCTGGACCGCTTCCTGCACGTGCGGCTCGTGGACTGAACAATGCCTGAACTCGTCCTCTCCCACGTCACGCGCCGCTTCAGCGGACATACCGCCGTGGACGACCTCTCCCTCACCGTGCGGGACGGCGAATTCGTCTGCCTGCTCGGACCCTCGGGCTGCGGCAAGACCACCACGCTGCGGATCATCGCGGGCTTCGAGCGCGCCGATGCCGGCCGTCTGACGCTGGATGGCGCCGACATCACTCACCTGCCGCCGGAGAAGCGGGAGATCGGGCTGGTCTTCCAGAGCTATGCCCTCTTCCCGCACAAGACCATCGCCGAGAATATCGGCTTCGGCCTGAAGATGCGGGGGCGCCCGCGCGCCGAGATCGACCGCGCGGTGGAGGAGGCGCTCGCGCTGGTACGGCTGGAGGGGCTCGGCGGCCGCTATCCACGCGCGCTCTCCGGCGGGCAGCAGCAGCGCGTGGCCCTGGCCCGCGCGCTCGCCATCCACCCGCGCCTGCTGCTGATGGACGAGCCGCTCTCCAACCTCGACGCCCAGTTGCGGGAGGAGATGCGGAACGAGATCCGCCGCATCCAGCAGAGCCTCGGCATCACCGCCGTCCTGGTCACGCATGACCAGTCGGAGGCCCTGGCCATGGCCGACCGGATCGCCGTGATGGCCAAGGGGCGGCTGCAGCAGATGGCCAGTCCCGCCGAGATCTACGAGGCCCCGGCCACCGCCTTCGTCGGCGGCTTCATCGGCCAGGTGAACGCGCTGGACGGCATGATCGAGAGCGCCGATGCCCGAGGCGCCGTGCTGGCGACGGCCAATGGCCTGCGGCTGGCCGGGCAGGGGACGGATCTCGCCCCCGGCGCCGGGGCCCGCGCCATGGTGAAGCAGGAGCGCCTCTCCCTCACCCGCGCCGAGCCCGTGCAACTCCCGAACCGCTTCCCCTGCCGGGTGGCGGAACGGACCTATCTTGGCGGCAGCATCGCCTATCGCTGCGAGGCCGCCGGCCTGTCGCTGACGGCCCTCCTGCCGAACCACCCGCTCTTCGAGAGCTTCGCGCCGGGCGATGAGGGCTGGATCGGCTGGGCCGCCGCCGACTGCGCCTTCTTTCCCCGTTGAACGCCCGTCGCACGGAGTAACTGCCATGACCAGCACGCGACGCCAGGGCCAGATGAAGCTCGGCGCCTTCTTCCACCCGACCGGCCACCATGTCGCCGCCTGGCTGCACCCGGATGCGCAGATCGACGCCGGCACCAATTTCCGCCACTACGCGCGGATGACGCAGGCGGCGGAGCGGGCGAAGTTCGACCTGGTCTTCCTGGCCGATGCCGCCGCCACCCGCGCCGGCAACACAAAGGCCCTGCGCCGCTGGCCGCAATACATGGCCTATTTCGAGCCGACGACGCTGCTCTCCGGCCTCGGCGCGCTGACGGAGCGGATCGGGCTGGTGGCGACCGCCACGACCAGCTTCAACGAGCCGTACAACATCGCCCGCCGCTTCGCCTCGCTGGACCATATCAGCGGCGGCCGCGCGGGGTGGAACATCGTCACCTCCTCCAACCGGGCGGAGCCCTTCAACTACGGGCAGGAGAAGCTGCCCGCGCATGCCGACCGCTACGGCCGCGCGCGGGAATTCGTCGAGGTGGTGAAGGGCCTCTGGGACAGCTGGGAGGATGACGCCTTCCTGCGCGACCGGGAGCAGGCGCTCTATTTCGACCCGGACAAGCTGCACACCCTCGACCACCACGGGCAGTATTTCGACGTGCGCGGGCCGCTGAACGTGGCGCGCCCGCCGCAGGGCTATCCCGTGCTGGTGCAGGCCGGCTCCTCCGATGCCGGGCGGGACTTCGCGGCCGGGACGGCCGAGATCGTCTTCACCGCGCAGACCGAACTGGCGCAGGCGCTGGCCTTCCGCCAGGACCTCGATGCCCGCATGGCGCGCTTCGGCCGCGACGCGGACCAGCTGAAGGTCATGCCCGGCCTGAACCCCATCATCGGCCGCACCGAGGAAGAGGCGCGGGAGAAGCACGCCTATCTGCAATCCCTGATCCACCCGGATGTGGGCCGCGAGCTGCTCTCCCCCGAGCTGGGCGGCATCGACCTCTCCAACGTGCCGGTGGATGAGCTGCTGCCGGAGAACCTGATCGACGACAGCGTGGACAGCAGCAAGAGCACCTTCCAGCGCGTGGCCGACATGGCGCGGAAGGAGAAGCTGACCGTCCGCCAGATGTACGAACGCTACGGCGGCGCGCGCGGCCAGCGCACCGTCATCGGCACGCCCGTGCAGATCGCCGACCAGATGGAGGAGTGGTTCCGCGCCGGGGCCGTGGACGGCTTCCTGATCCAGCCGGCGGTGCTGCCGACGGGGCTCGACGAGTTCATCGCGACCGTCATCCCCGAGCTCCAGCGCCGGGGCCTGTTCCGCACGGAATACGAGGGCGCCACCCTGCGCGAGAATCTCGGCCTGCACCGGCCGGCGGGGCGCTACGCCCGGGGCCGGTAAGGCCATACGCCGGGGCGGGATATCGCCGCCCCGGCCAGTCTCGGGCATCATGCCGCCGTCACCACGGCGCGGAGTCCCGGAGTTGAACAGCAAAGCCGCCAACCTCGCCCTGATCACCGTGGCACAGGTGCTGGCGCTCTCGCTCTGGTTCGCCGGCACCGCCGCCGGGCCGGGCATCGCGCGGGAGGCCGTGAGGATCGGCCCCGGCTACCAGGCGCTGCTGACCGGCGCGGTGCAGGCCGGCTTCGTGCTGGGCACGCTGGCCAGCGCCATCCTGGCCCTGCCGGACCGCTACGACCCCCGCCGCGTCTTCGCGGCGGCAGCGTTGCTGGGCGCGCTCTCCAACGCCGCCATCCTGGCGATGCCGGCGGGGGCCGATGCCGCCATCGCCGCGCGCTTCGCCACGGGCATGGCGCTGGCGGGGGTCTATCCCGTGGGCATGAAGCTGGCCGCCGGCTGGGCGGACCGGGGCGATACCGGGCTGGTCGTCGGGCTGCTGGTGGGCGGGCTGACGCTCGGCTCGGCCTCCCCGCATCTGACCATCGCGGCGGGCGGGCTGCACTGGCCGCTGACCCTGGGCGCCGCCTCCCTGGCGGCGGTGCTGGCCGCCGGGATGATCGGGCTGACGCGGCTGGGACCGCGCCATGCCTCCACCTCCCGCTTCGATCCCGGCGCGGCGCTGCGCCTCTGGCGCAACCGGGGCACCCGGCTTGCGACCCTCGGCTATCTCGGCCACATGTGGGAGCTCTATGCCATGTGGGCCTGGGTCGGGCTCTACCTGGCCGCCAGCTTCGCGGCCTGGGACGGCGGGGCGCGGGCGGAGCCGGCCGGCGCCGCGCTCGCCACCTTCTGCGTCATCGCCATCGGCGGGCTGGGCTGCGTCGCCGCCGGGCTGCTGGCGGACCGGCTGGGCCGGGTGCGGATCACGGTCGCGGCCATGGCGGTCTCGGCCGCCTGCTGCCTGCTGGCCGGCCCCGCCTTCGGGCTGCATCCGGCGGTGACGACCACCCTCTGCCTGGTCTGGGGCATCGCCGTGGTGGCGGATTCCGCGCAGTTCTCCGCCAGCGTGGCCGAGCTGTCCGAACCCGGCCTGACCGGCACGATGCTGACGATCCAGAACTCCCTGGGCTTCGCGCTGACGCTCGTCACCATCCACGTCATGCCGATGCTGGTGGAGGGCGTGGGATGGAGCGGCGCCTTCGCCTTCCTGGCCATCGGGCCGCTGCTGGGCTGCATCGCCATGCTCCGCCTGGGGCGCAGCCCGCTGGCGGCGCGGCTGGCGGGGGGGCGCGGCTGAGGCCGCCGCCGCTCAGGCGCGGCAGGATTCCAGCAGGGCGGTGGTGGCCTCCGGTCGCAGCCGCCCGTTCTCGGCGATCAGCACCAGCCGCACCGGCGCCGCATCGGGCGAGGGGGGAGGGGCCGGGCTGAAGGTGGCGCGCTGCCCGACCATCTGGAACAGCATCGGCTGCCCCTCGCGCCCGGCGAATTGCAGGATGCCCTTGGCCCGCACCAGCCGCGGCGCCAGCCGGCTGACCGCCGCCTGGAAGCGCGGCAGCGAGAGGGGCGCGTCGGAGGTCCAGCTCATCGTCTCGAAGCGCGGCGTGCTGAAGCGGGAGGGTGCGGCGGGAATGCTGCCCCGCCAGGGGTCGCCGGTGAAGAACAGCTCCGGCGGCACCGCGCCCTGCACGGCCTCCAGGATGGTGCAGCCGGGCCGCGCTGCATCGAGGCGGGGGCGCAGCGCGGCCAGCTCCTCCGCGCTCACCTCGTCCACCTTGTTCAGCACGATGATATCGGCGGCGCGCAGCTGGGACTGGCAGAGCGGGTCCTGCAACAGCGCCGGCCGGTCCGCCAGGGCCCGCGCATCCGCCAGGCAGAGCACGGCATCCAGCGCGGCCTCCCGCCAGATCACGGGGTCCATCAGGCTGCGGACGATCTCGGCGGGGTCGGAGACGCCGCTGGTCTCGATGATGATGCCCTCCGGCACCGGGTCCTGCCGCAGCAGCAGGCCGAGGGTGCGGAGCAGGTCGCCCTGCAGGCTGCAGCAGATGCAGCCATTCTGCAGCGCCACCACGCCATCCGCACGCGCCGAGAGCAGCTCGGCATCGATATTGATGGCGCCGAAGTCGTTCACCACCGCCGCCAGCCGCCGCCCGTGCGGCTGGGTCAGCAGGTGGTTGATCAGGGTGGTCTTGCCGGCACCCAGGAAGCCGGAAACCAGCAGGACCGGGATGGCCATCAGCGCCGGACCGGACGCCCCGGCCGCGCCGCCGGGTCCAGCTCCCCGTCACGGATCACGGACTGGCCGTTGACCAGCACGTGACGCATGCCCTCGGCCGGGCGGTTCATGGCCTTGAAGTCGGCGCGGTCGATCAGGGTGCCGGCATCGAAGACGACGATATCGGCGTCGCAGCCCGGTTGCAGGCGGCCCTTGCGGCGCATCTGCGGCGTGCTCTCCTCCAGGATCTGCGCGGGGATCAGCGTGCATTTCCGCACGCCTTCCAGCAGCGACATGGTCTGCCGGTCGATCACCCATTGCCGCAGGAAGCGGGTGAAGGTGCCGGAGGACCGGGGGTGGGAGGAAGCCTCGGCCGGCAGCGGCCAGGCATCGCCCGTGTAGACGCCGCCATCCGGCATGGTCCAGGGCATGGCGTCCGAGGCGATGGCGCCGTCGGGATAGAGGATGGAGACATCCAGCAGGTCGCGGTGCTTCGGCTCCACCTCCACATCCAGGAAGTGGAAGAGCACGAGGGAGCCGGGGTTCTGCTCCTGCGCCGCCACCAGCTCCTCCCGGTCGCGGAAACGGTGGCCGCTGTCGACCATCTGCACCGCGCCGTAGTCGCGCCCCGTGCGCTCGGGGAAGGCGGGGTCGCTGAAGAAGACCGCGCCCAGCACCGTGGAGCCGGAGCCGTAGGGATAGGCCTCGACCGTGATCTTCAGCCCCTGGTCCTGCGCCTTGCGAACGAGCTGCGCGGCGCGTTCCACATCGAGCAGGCTGGTGCTGTTGAAATGGCAGATATGCATATGCGCGCCGGTCGATCCGGCATAGCCGATCAGCCGCGTATAGGCCTCGATCGAGCTCATCGGGTCGACATTCGACATATACGCGACATGCGTATAGGTCGGCACGCCCCGATCCGCCGCGAGGCTGCAGATCAGCGACATCTCCTTCACGCCCGTGCCGGGGGCATAGGCATTGGGCAGACCGATGCCGATGCCGCCCTCGTCCAGCCCTTCCCGCACGCGGCGCAGCACCTCGGCCACTTCCGCGTCGCTGGCCACGCTGTCGGCCCAGCGCTTGTCGCGCATGGCGCGGCCCATGAAGCCGAGGTCGGGTTCCGGCTCCAGCCCCGTCATGGCGGCGATGCGGGCGAAGACCCAGGCGACGGCGGTGCCGTAGTTCAGCACCCGCCCGCCCTGCGCCTGCGCCTCGTACCAGGCGCCGACCGGCAGAACGCCGACCTCCAGCTCCAGCGAGGTGGTGACGCCGTCGAAAGCCTGCATGCGGTCGGCCGGGATGGACTGGCCATGCGCGTGCAGGTCGATGAAGCCGGGCGCGACCGCCAGCCCGGCTGCCTCGATGACGCGCGCGGCCTCACCCTCCACCCGGCCGACGGCTTCGATGCGGCCGTCGCGGATGGCGACATCGCCCACCGCGTCCAGCCCGGTCTCGGGGTCCAGCAGCCGGCCGCCGCGGATGATGAGGTCGTATCGCGCCATGATGCTCACGCCTTCCGCAGGTTCCAGAAGACCGGCGCCGTGCCGGGCAGGATATCCCTGACATTGCTGCGGAAAGCCTGCTGGGACAGCGTGGTGCCCAGCGGCACATAGGGCACGCTGCGGAAGGCCTCGCGCTCCATCTCCGCCGCCATCGCCTTCTGCGCCGCCGCGTCGGGCGCGGAGAACCAGGCGGTCCGCAGCTCCTCCAGCTTCTCGCTGGTGTACCAGCCGGCCCAGCCGGCCTTGCCGTTGCCGCGCAGGGCGAGGTGCGAGGCCGGGCTCATGAACTCGGCGGCGACGGCGGTGGTGTGGAAGATGTTCCAGCCGCCTTCCTCCGGTGCCTTCTGCGAGGCGCGGCGGGCCAGCACGGTGCCCCAGTCCGTCACCACCAGCTCGACATTCATGCCGAGGCGCTGCAGCAGGTCGGCCGCCATGTCGCCGAGCGGCGCCAGCGCGGGATTGTCGCTGGGCGAGATGATGACGACCTTGCGGCCGTCATAGCTGCTGGCCTTCAGCATGGCGCGCGCGGCGTCCAGGTTGGCCTCCATCGCCTCGCCGCCCGCGCCGGTGGAGAGCGGCGTGCCGCAGGGGAAGAAGGCCTTGCACTCGCTGAAGAGTTTCGGATCGCCCACCATGGACTGCAGGAAGTCCGGCTGGTTCACCGCATGCAGCACCGCCTGCCGCACCTTCACGTCGTCGAAGGGCGGGTAGAGATGGTTGAAGCGCAGCAGCACGTAGATGCCGATCGGGTCGCGCTCGGTGATGGTGACGTCGCGCGCACGGCGCAGGATTGGCAGCAGGTCGGGCATGACGACCTCCAGCCAGTCCACCTGCCCGGTCTGCAGGGCGGAGACGGAGGTGGAGGCGTCGGGGATGACGCGCCATTCCACCCGGTCCACATGCACATGCTTGCCGCCGGCCGCACCATCGGCCGCCTCGCCGCGCGGCACATAGCCGTCGAAGCGCGCATAGGCCGCCATGCTGCCCGCCACCCACTCATCCTTCAGGAAGCGGAAGGGGCCGGAGCCCACAGCCTCGCGGATCTGCTCCTGCGGCGAGGTGCTGGCCAGGCGCTCCGGCATGATGAAGGGCACGGGGCTGGAAAGCTTGCCCAGCGCCTCGGCCAGCAGCGGGAAGGGGGCCTTCAGCCGGAAGCGCAGCCGGCGGTCGTCCAGCGCCGAAAGCTCCTCCGTCTGCGCCATCAGCGTGGCGCCGAAGCCGTCCCGCGCCGCCCAGCGGCGGATGCTGGCCACGCAGTCGCGCGCCCGCACCGGCTCCCCGTCATGGAACTTCAGGCCCTCGCGCAGCCGGATGGTCCAGGTGCGGCCGTCATCCGTGACCTCATGGCCCTCCGCCATCTGCGGCTGGATGCGGAACTGCGAATCCATCGCGTAGAGCGTGTCGTAGACCATGTAGCCGTGGTTCCGCACCACGTAGCCCGTGGTCCAGATCGGGTCGAGCGCGCTGAGATCGGCGCTCGGCACGAAGCGGAGGGTCCTGTCCCCGGATTGCGCCAGGGCGGGGCGGGCCAGGCTGGGCGCCATGACGGCGGCGGCGGTGCCGGCCAGGATGGCGCGGCGGGTCGGTGCGAACATCACGGAAGTCCTCAGGCCTGGTTGGTGAGGGCGAAGGGGTCTGCCACGCGCGGCCAGTAGGGGCGGGTACGCTTGGTGAAGGGAATTTCAGCGAATTCCGGAGGAATGGCGCCGGGCGCGGAAACATAGCGGATCTCCCGCGCCACGGGGGCGAAAGCCGCGTGGAAATGCTGCGTGGATTTCACCACGACCACCGCCTTGTCCTCCAGCGTGATGCCGAGGCCGGTGAAGGCATCCGGCGCGAAGGTCTGCTGCCGCTTGGTGACGAGCACGATGTCGATGCCGTCGGCCGAGATCCAGGCGCTGGGCCCGAAGTTGGCGCGCCCGCCGCTGAGCCCGGTCTGGCTGAAATCCGCGTCCAGCTTCCGCACCGTCACCATCAGGTCCACCGGATCGCCCGAGGCCGGGCCGCATTTGCCGCCGACGCGCAGCAGGAAGCTCGCGCCTTCGCCCGCCTCCATGCAGAACTGCACGGCGATGGGGTCCCAGAAGCAGCCGATGACGGCGCCCCTGACGCCACGGTCCACCAGCCGGCGCAGGATGGCGGTATTGTCGGACGGCGCGCCGCCGCCGGCATTATCCGCCACATCCGCCAGCACCATCGGGCCGCCGCTGCCGGAGAGGGCGTGGTCGATGCCCTCGTCGATCGTGTCGTGGCGGGTGGCGGTCGCCTCCCGCATCGCCCAGACCTCCTCGCCCAGGCGGGTGGCGAGGGCTTGCGCCTTCGCCATGTCGCCATCGGCGACCACCAGCATCTTGGCGCCGACTTCCTCGACATCGCCCCAGGGGAAGCCATGGCCGAAGGAGACGGAGAGGATGCCGTCCTTCCCCTCCAGCGCCGCCATCCGCGCCACGAAGTCGCGCATCGGCTGCTCCGGCGTGCGCCACATGCTGACCATCCGGCAGTCATGATAGGCCATCACGGGCGAGATCTCGCCGGCGGCGGCGCGGGTGCAGAGGGTGTACAGCTCCTCCGCCCGCTCCGCGATATCGGTATGCGGGTATTCCTTGAAGGTGATGATGACATCAGCGCTGGTCCGCATCAGCTCCGTCAGGTGGCAATGCAGGTCCAGCTCGATGCCGATCTTCGCCTTCGGCCCGACGATCTCGCGGATATGCGCGAGGGTGTCGCCCTCGCAGTCGTCATAGCCATGCGCGACCATGGCGCCGTGCATGAAGAGCAGCACGGCATCCACCGGCCCGGCGCGCCGCAGGTCCTCCAGCATCATGTCCCGCAAGCCTTCGTAGACATGCCGGAGCGTCGTGCCGGCGGGCTGCGCGAAGGTGCAGAGGCTTTCCACCAGCTCATGCCCATCGGCCTCGCCGCGCCGGCGCCAGGTGATCAGCGGGATATTGCCGACGGTCGGCGGATGCCGGCTGCCGTCGTCCCGGTACCAGACCCGCCCCTCCTTGAACCCGGCCCAGCCCGTGGGGATGGGGGAGAAGGTGTTGGTTTCCGTCGCCAGGGTCGCCATGAAGATCTTCAACTGTCCGTCTCCGGTCCGGTAGGGGATTTACGATGGGTCAAAATTTAGCGGATAGTGAATTGCAATGCGTGGAGACGTCAACATGGCCCGGTCTGGAATGGCGCCCCGTCCGTCCCTGGGAGAGTCCCTCCGGGCCGCGCGGCTGGCGCAGAACCTGACCCTGAAGGAGGTCAGCGCCCGCTCCGGCCTTGCCATCTCGACCCTCTCCAAGGTGGAGAACGGGCAGATGTCGCTGACCTACGACAAGCTGCTGCAACTGAGCGAGGGGATGCGCATCAGCGTCGCGGCCCTTTTCGGAACCCTGCCCGCCGCGCCGCGCCCCGTGATGGCGCGCCGCAGCATCAGCCGCGGCGGGCAGGGGCGGCGGGTGCAGACCCCGTGCTACGAATATCTCTACCAGTTCACCGATCTGGCCCGGAAGCGCATGCTGCCGGTCATGGCGCGACTGGAGGCGCGCAGCCTGGCCGAGTTCGGCGAGCTGATCCGCCATGACGGAGAGGAATATTTCTACGTCCTGCGCGGCCGCGTGATGGTGCATACCGAGTTCTACGCGCCGGATGTGCTGGAGGAAGGCGACGGCATCTACCTCGATAGCAGCATGGGCCACGCCTATCTGAACGCGGGGGACGAACCCGCGCTGGCGCTCGTCGTCTGCTCCGGCGTGGACCCCGAGCTGGACGATGCGCTGATCGCGCTGCTGGGCGGGCACCTGGAGCCGCGGGAGGACGTGGGCCCGCGCGCACGGCGCTGAGGCCGGAGGGACCAGGGGGCCGCATTATCCCGCATAATGAAGGTTATGTAAAATTCCTGGTTGCAGGTGCTTCGAGAAGGCACGTTTGCATCACGGCAAGCGGCGCCCCGGGGAAGAACTAAGCCTCTTCTTCGCCTGTCATCGAATGCTCCTTATCCGCACGGGCGATCTTTCGGGTGCGACGACCTATCTTGTCCAGGATCACGCCGAGTTGCCGCTGCTCTGCTTCGGTCAGTGCCGCGGACAGTGCCGCTTGCAGCTCCCGCGCCAAGGGCACGATCTCTCCGTAGACGGCGCGTCCCTGGCGGCTGAGCTGTAGGATCTGTGCCCGCTGGTCCTTCGGGTGGGACCGGCGCTCCAACAGCGCCTTGTCTGCCAGGCGGATCACGGCCCGGCTGACCCTCACCCGGTCCATGGCGGTATGCTCGATCACCTGCTGGGTGGACAGTGTCCCGTGCTGCCCCACCACCGCCACCACGCGCCATTCCGGGATGCTGAGCCCGAAACGCTCCTGGTAGCGTGTGGCAAAGAGGCTACTGACCTCCTCCGTCACCACGGACAGGCGATAAGGCAGGAAATCCTGCAGGATCAGCGGTTCGACAGCGGACTTGCTTCGGAACATGCTTTCAGCTTTTCATCTCATATGAGACGTTATAGAACAGGCCAACGGGACGGAGAACCAGTCCGGCGGCCCGTGGGAGGACCAACAGGATGAAGGTATCCGTAGGGCCCGGCACCGCCGCCGCGCAAGCAGCCCCACCTGGCAGCACCGGCTACCTGTCCGGCTTCGGCAACGGCTTTGAGACGGAGGCGCTGCCCGGCGCGCTGCCGATCGGCCGCAACTCGCCGCAGAAATGCGCCTATGGGCTTTATGCGGAGCAGCTTAGCGGCTCCCCCTTCACCGCGCCGCGCGCGACCAACGAGCGTTCCTGGCTCTATCGCATCCGCCCCACCGTCACGCACTGGGGGCAGTTCCGGAAGGTCGATGCCGGGCTGTGGCGCACCGCGCCCTGCGCCGAGGTGGACATGCCATTGGCCCCGCTGCGCTGGGACCCCATCCCGCTGCCGCAGGAGAGCCTGTCCTTCCTGGAGGGTATCCGCACCGTTACCACGGCGGGGGATGCCGGGGCGCAGTCGGGCATGGGCTCGCATGTCTATCTCATCACCCGCTCCATGCGGGACGAGTATTTCTACAACGCCGATGCCGAGATGATGTTCGTGCCGCAGCAGGGTTGCCTGCGGCTCTGGACCGAGTTCGGCATCATCGACCTCGAGCCCGGCGAGATCGCGGTCATCCCGCGCGGCGTGAAGCTGCGGGTGGAGCTGCGGAACGGGCAGGCGGCGCGCGGCTATCTCTGCGAGAACTACGGGGGCGCCTTCACCCTGCCGGAGCGCGGCCCGATCGGCGCCAACTGCCTGGCCAATCCGCGCGACTTCCTCACCCCCGTCGCCGCCTATGAGGACCGCGACGCGCCGTCCACCATGACGGTGAAGTGGGGCGGCAACCTCTGGCAGGCGGAGCTGCAGCACTCGCCGCTGGACGTGGTGGCGTGGCACGGCAACTACGCACCCTACAAATACGACCTGCGCCGCTACTCGCCGGTCGGGCCGATCCTGTTCGATCACACCGACCCGTCGATCTTCACCGTGCTGACCTCGCCGTCCGAGACGCCGGGCACGGCCAATATCGACTTCGTCATCTTCCCCGAGCGCTGGCTGGTGGCGGAGAATACCTTCCGCCCGCCCTGGTACCACATGAACATCATGAGCGAGTTCATGGGCCTGATCTATGGCGTCTACGATGCCAAGACCGGCGGCGGCTTCGTCCCCGGCGGCTTCAGCCTGCACAACTGCATGCTGCCCCATGGCCCGGACATGAATGCCTTCGAAGGCGCCAGCAACGCAGAGCTGAAGCCGCACAAGCTGGAAGGCACGCTGGCTTTCATGTTCGAGACCCGCTTCCCGCAGCGCGTCACCCGCTTCGCCGCCGAGGCCCCGCAGTTCCAGAAGGACTATGCCGCCTATGGCCTGGGGCTGCGCAAGCACTTCGACCCCTCGCGGCCGTAAGGATCGACAACCTTGAGCGACAGCCTGGCGCCCTCCCATCCCGCCCTCGACGCCACCCACGACCCCGCACTGCGGAGCTGGGCGCGGGGTGCGGACGGGCATGCCGATTTCCCGATCCAGAACCTGCCCTTCGGCATCTTCACTCCGACAGGCCGGGCGGCGCCGCGCGGGGGCGTCGCCATCGGCGACAGCATCCTCGATCTCGCCGCCGCCCTCGACGCCGGGCTCTTCTCCGGCGCGGCGGCAGAGGCGGCCCGCGCCGCCTCGGGCGAGAGCCTGAACGGCTTCCTGGCGCTCGGCGCCGGTCCGCGCCGCGCGCTGCGGGCCCGGCTCTCCGAGATCCTCGCGGCCGGCAGCCCGGACCAGCGGAAGGCCGAGGCCTGCCTGCATCCGGCGGCGGATTGCACGCTGCACCTTCCGGCGCGGATCGGCGACTACACCGACTTCTATGTCGGCATCCATCACGCCACCAATGTCGGCAAGGTGTTCCGGCCCGACAACCCGCTGCTGCCCAACTACAAATACGTACCCATCGGCTATCACGGCCGCGCCTCCTCCATCCGCGTCAGCGGCACCGATCTGCGGCGGCCCCGGGGCCAGCTGAAGGCGCCGGATGCCGAGACGCCGCGCTTCGCGCCCTGCGAGCGGCTGGATTACGAGCTGGAGCTGGGCATCTGGATCGGCCCCGGCAATGCACTGGGCGAGCCGGTGCCGGTGGCCAAGGCCGAGGACCACATCGCCGGCTACTGCCTGCTGAACGACTGGTCCGCGCGCGACATCCAGGCCTGGGAATATCAGCCGCTGGGGCCTTTCCTGGCGAAAAATTTCGGCTCCACCATTTCCGCCTGGGTGGTGACGCCGGAGGCGCTAGCGCCCTTCCGCATCGCCCAGCCCGCGCGGCCGCAAGGCGACCCCGCCCCCCTGCCCTACCTCCTGGACGAGGCCGACCAGCGCCGGGGTGCCTTCGACCTCGTGCTGGAAGTGCTGATCTCCACGTCGGCGATGCGCGAGAAGGGCCTGGCGCCGCACCGCGTCGCCCTGTCCAACACCCGGCACATGTATTGGACCGTGGCGCAGATGGTAGCGCACCACACCAGCGGCGGCTGCGACCTGAACTCGGGCGACCTGCTGGGCTCCGGCACCGTCTCGGCGCCCGATGCCAGCGGCTTCGGCAGCCTGCTGGAGACCACGCGCGCCGGTAAGGAGCCGGTCCAGCTGCCTTCCGGCGAGACGCGCCGCTTCCTGGAGGATGGCGATGAGGTGATCCTGCGCGCGCGCGCCGCGCGGCCGGGCGCCGCCTCCATCGGCTTCGGAGAATGCCGTGCCCGCATCCTACCCGCGGCCTGAGGAGGAAGATGCCCTCATGCGGCCAGTCAACATGTCCAGCACCGCGCCGGGATGACCATGATGCGCCTGCACGGCTATTTCCGTTCCTCTGCCGCCTGGCGGGTGCGCATCGCGCTGAACCTGAAGGGGCTGCAGGCCGAGCAGGTGTTCCACCACCTGCGCCATGGCGGGCAGCGGGCGCCGGACTACCTGGCCCTGAACCCGCAGGGGCTGGTGCCGGCGCTGGAGACCGACAGTGGCGCGGTGCTGACCCAGTCGCTCGCCATCTGCGAGTGGCTGGAGGAAGGCTGGCCGGAGCCGCCGCTGCTGCCGGCGGGGCGGGACGAGCGGGCGGCGGTGCGGGCCTTCTCCCTGGCCATCGCCTGCGACATCCACCCCGTGCAGAACCTGAAGGTGCTGGCTCGGCTGCGGCAGCAGGGCCTGCCGGAGGCCGAGGTCACGGGCTGGGCACGCTGGATCATTCAGGACGGGTTGGAAGCCTGCGAGGCCATGCTGCGCAGCCAGCCCGGCCCCTTCTGCTTCGGTGCAGCCCCGACCCTGGCGGATCTTTGCCTGGTGCCGCAGCTCGGAAATGCCCGGCGCTTCGGCTGCGACCTTTCCAGGCTGCCGCGGCTGATGGCGGCGGAAGTGGCCTGCGCCGCCCTGCCCGCCTTCGCTGAGGCGGAACCGGACAAGCAGCCCGACGCGGAGTAACATCGCCCCCGGCAGGCCCGGGGCAATCACCATAACCCAAATCCACCGCAAGAACGTGGACTGGGGAGGAAATCATGAACATCGGCCCGGAAGCGACGGTGGACTACCAGAGCCTGGTGCTGAACTACGCGCGGTCGGCGGATCAGGACGCGGCGGCGCCGGCGCATCACCCCGTGGTGGTGGTGGGCGCCGGCCCCGTCGGCTTGACGGCGGCGGTCGACCTGGCGCAGCAGGGCGTTCCTGTCCTGCTGCTCGATGACGACGACCGGCTCTCCACCGGCTCCCGCGCCATCTGCTTCGCCAAGCGCACGCTGGAGATCTGGGACCGGCTGGGCTGCGGCCAGCGGATGGTGGACAAGGGCGTCACCTGGAACCAGGGCAAGGTCATCTTCCGCGAGGACCCCGTCTACAGCTTCAACCTTCTGCCAGAGGCCGGGCATCATCGCCCGGCCTTCATCAACCTGCAGCAGTATTACGTCGAAGGCTTCCTGCTGGAGCATGCGCTGACGCTGCCCAACCTGGAGATCCGCTGGAAGAACCGGGTGGAGGCGCTGGAGGCTGAAGCGGATGGCGTCACGCTGCATATCGCCACGCCCGAGGGCAGCTATGACCTGCGCTGCGACTGGCTGGTGGCGGCGGATGGCTCGCGCAGTCCGATCCGCAAGGCCATGGGGCTGGAGAGCAAGGGACAGACGTTCCGCGACCGTTTCCTGATCGCCGATGTGCGGATGGAGGCGGATTTCCCCTCCGAGCGCTGGTTCTGGTTCGATCCGCCCTTCCACCCCAACCAGTCCGTGCTGCTGCACCGGCAGCCCGATGGCGTCTGGCGCATCGACTTCCAGCTGGGCTGGGACGCCGACCCGGTGGCCGAGCGGCAGCCGGAGCGCGTCATTCCCCGCGTGCAGGCACTGCTGGGCAAGGACACGCGCTTCGAGCTGGAATGGGTCAGCGTTTATTCCTTCTCCTGCCTGCGCATGGAGCGCTTCCGGCATGGCCGCGTGCTCTTCGCGGGGGACAGCGCGCATGGCGTCTCACCCTTTGGTGCCCGCGGCGCCAATGGCGGCGTGCAGGACGCCGAGAACCTGGCTTGGAAGCTGCGCCTGGTGGTGGAGGGACGCGCGCCGGAATCCTTGCTGGACAGCTACGACATCGAGCGCGCCTTCGCCGCTGACGAGAACATCCGCCATTCCACCCGCAGCACCGATTTCATCACACCGAAGAACGAGGCGAGCCGCGCCTTCCGCGACGCCACGCTGGAACTGGCGCGGGATTGCGGCTTCGCCCGCCGGCTGGTGAACAGCGGCCGGCTCTCGGTGCCCAGCATCTACCGCGATAGCGCGTTGAACACGCCGGATGGCGGGAATGACAGTTTCGCCGGCGCGCTGGTGCCCGGAGCCCCCGCCGCCGATGCGCCGGTGCGCGACGGTGATGGCGAGGGCTGGTTCCTCTCCAAGCTCGGCACCGGCCAGTTCATCGGCCTCTATTTCAGCGATGGCAGCGAGATGAACCCGGTGCGGCTGGAGACCCTGCGCGGCCTCACGGCCGGCAGCCTGCCGGTGCGGCTGGTGCTGGTGGAGCCACAGGGCCTGCGGCCAGGCCGGACCGATGGCCTGCCGGTGCTGGAGGATGCCGAGGGGCTTCTGGCGCAGCGTTATGACGCGCGCCCCGGCACCTTCTACCTGCTGCGCCCTGATCACCATGTCTGTGCCCGCTGGCGGCATTTCGACCAGGACCAGCTGCGACAGGCGCTGGCCCGTGCCACCGGCCATGCGTGAGGACGCCATGCTCAACACCGACCTCAACATCGCCGCGCCCGATGATTTCTACGAGGCGCTGGTGAATCTGCATCTCGACCTGGCGGCGGACCAGAGCCGGCTGGTCAATGCGAAGCTGATCCTGCTGCTGGCCAACCACATCGGCGATGCCGCTGTGCTCCGCCAAGCCATGTCCAGGGCAAGGGAGGGCGTCGTCCCGGCCGGCCGGGACCGCATCCTGCAAACGGTGGCCTGAAGCTGCCTCGCTGAGTTTCTGCAAAAGGAATACGATCATGTCAGGTTTCGCCAGCACAAAGGACCTCGCCGAGAAGAAGGTCTCGTTCGAGGAGCTCGGCCCGGGCCTCTATGGCTACACGGCGGAAGGCGACCCGAATTCCGGCATCGTGGTCGGCGATGACAGCGTGCTGGTGCTCGACGCCCAGGCCACGCCGGACATGGCGCGGGACGTGATCGGCCGTATCCGCCAGGTCACGGACAAGCCGGTCAGGCATGTCGTGCTGAGCCATTACCACGCCGTGCGCGTGCTCGGCGCTTCCGCCTATGAGGGCGCGCAGATCATCGCCTCCGACGTCACGCGCGACATGATCGTCGAGCGCGGGCAGCAGGACATGGACAGCGAGATCGGCCGCTTCCCGCGCCTGTTCCGCGGCAAGGAGAGCATCCCCGGCCTCACCTGGCCGCACATCACCTTCCACAGGAAGATGACGCTGTGGATGGGCCAGCGGGAGGTGCAGATCATCCATATCGGCCGCTCCCACACTGCCGGCGATACGGTGGTCTGGCTGCCGAAGGAGAAGGTGCTGTTCGCGGGCGATACCGTGGAATTCGGCGCGACGCCGTATTGCGGCGATGCCCATTTCGCCGACTGGCCGGCCACGCTGGAAGCCATCCGCGCGCTGAAGCCGGAGCGCCTGGTGCCCGGCCGTGGCCGTAGCCTGATGAACGCGGCCGAGGTGGAGGAGGGAATCCAGGGCACGATCAACTTCACCTCGGATCTCTTCGCCATCGCCAGGGACGGCGTGGCGAAGGGTGCCTCGCTGAAGCAGGTCTATGGCGAGGCCATGGCCAAGCTGCAGCCGAAATACGGGCACTGGGTGATCTTCGAGCACTGCATGCCCTTCGATGTCAGCCGCGCCTATGACGAGGCGAAGGGCATCGATACGCCGCGCATCTGGACCGCCGAGCGCGACGTGGAGATGTGGCGCGCGCTGGAGCACGGCACGGAGATGAAGTCCGCCGAACTGGAGCGCTAACGGCGGCATGTGCTGTCCCCGCGCCGGCAAGGCCGGCCGGGGCTGCGCCTGGAGGCAGGCTCCCGACGGCGGCCGCCCTGGCGCCGGGATGAAGGCCTGGCTCCTGGGCCAGCCCTGTCTGAGGGCGTACACATGAACACGACGGCGGGCGAAGCCGGCGCAAAGTTTCGGCCCCTTCCGTCAATCATCGGGAGAAAACGCCTTGACCAATGCTTGCCCTCCACGCCGCGCGGCCCTTGCCGCCGGACTCGCGGCCCTGCTGCCCTGGCGCGGCGCCTTCGCGCAGCAGCAGCCGTTCCCCGATCATGCGCTGAAATGGATCGTGGCCTATGCCGCTGGCGGCGGCACGGACACGCTGGCGCGCATGATCGCCGCGAGCCTCTCGCCCCGGCTGGGGCAGCCTGTGGTGGTGGATAACCGCCCGGGCGCCGCCACCAATATCGGCGCGGAAGCCGCGGCGAAGTCCCCGCCGGACGGCTATACTCTGTTCAGCGCCGACAACGGCACGCTGGTGTTCAACCCCGCGCTGTTCCGCGACCTGCCTTATGATCCGCAACGGGATTTCCGCCCCGTCGGGTTGATGGCGCGCTTCCACCTGGTGCTGACCGTCAAGCAGAACTCGCCCTTCACCAGCGCCCAGGCCATGGTCGATGCCGCCAAGGCGAAGCCGGGGGAGATCGACTACGGCTCCCCTGGCGTTGGCTCGCCGCACCACCTGACGATGGAGCGGCTCGCGAAGGAGGCCGGCGTTCGCTTCAGCCACGTGCCCTATCGCGGGGCCGCCCCGGCGCTGAACGACCTGCTGGCGGGAACCTTGGAGGCGATGGTTCTCGACCTGCCCTCCGGCCTCGAATATCTCCGCTCCGGGCGGGTGAAGCCGCTGGCCATCTGCTCCGCCACGCGCCACCCCGGCCTGCCGGAGGTGCCCACCATCCAGGAGGCCCTCGGCATCGGCCGCTTCGAGGCCTATGCCTGGCAGGGCATGGTGGTGCCCGCGCGCACGCCGGCCGCCATCGCGGACCGGCTGACGGCGGAGCTGGCACGGGCGCTGCAGGACAGCGCGGTGACGGATAAGATGCGCGGCATCGGGCTGGAGCCGCTGACCGGCGGCCCGGACGAGTTCAAGACGCTGATCGAGGCCGAGCGCGCGGTCTGGGTGCCGCTGATCAAGGAGCGCGGCATCGTGCTCGACTGAGGCCGCAGACCCTCTCCCTTCACGCACCCGGCCGTTGCGGCGATACTGCGGCCATGGGGCATGCCGGCAGTGACCAGCGGCCCCCCGGGTCGCGTGGAGGCGAGGTGATGGTTTCGGGGCGGGGTGTGCAGTCGGTCGAAGTCGGTGGCCGGCTGCTGGAAGCCCTGGTGAGGATCGGGCAACCCGCCATGCTGCGCGATCTTGCCCAGGCGGCGCAGCTGACACCCGCCCAGGCGCATGCCTATCTGCTCAGCTTCCGCAAGCTGCGGCTGGTGGAGCAGGACGAGGCGAGCGGCCGCTATTCCCTCGGCCCCTTCGCGCTGGAGGTCGGGCTGGCGCGGATGCGCAGCGCCGACCCGCTGCGCATGGCCAGCAAGGCGGCCGCCGAATTCGCCGCCGAGATGGGGCTGATGGTCACGCTGGCTGTCTGGGGCACGCATGGGCCGACCATCATCCAGGTGCAGGAGGCCAGCCAGGCCATCCATGTGAACCTGCGGGCAGGCTCCGTCTATACCATCACCGGCACGGCCACTGGGCAGCTCTTCGCCGCCTTCCTGCCGCGGGCGCAGGTGCAGCCGCTGCTGGCCGAAGAACTGCGCGGCGTCGGCGGCACCAACCGCAAGATCGGGCGCGCGACCTCCGAGGCGCGGCTGGAGCACGATATCGCCGCCATCCGCACGCTGGGCTATGCCACCACGGAAGGCGTGCCGGTGCCGGGCATCAATGCCGTCAGCGCCCCGGTCTTCGACCACATGGAACAGATGCAGCTGGCCGTCACCGCCATCGGCAATGCCGGCGTGCTGGACTGTGGGCCGGACAGCCGGCAGACCGCCGCCGTGGTGGCGCTGGCGCGGCGGCTTTCGGCTGAGCTGGGCTACCGCAGCGAAAGGCCGGCGGAGCCGGTCAGTGCCCCGCGCCGAGGTAGGCCGCGCGCACCTGCGGATGCTGCAGCAGCGCCGCGCCGGTCCCGGACAAGGTGACGCGGCCGGTTTCCAGCACATAGGCCTGGTCGGCGATGCCGAGGGCCAGGTTCGCCATCTGCTCCACCAGCAGCACCGTGATGCCCTGGGCCCGCAGGTTGCGGATGATGGTGAAGATCTCCCGGATCACCAGGGGCGCCAGGCCGAGCGAAGGCTCGTCCAGCAGCAGCACGCGCGGCTTGCTCATCAGCGCGCGGGCGATGGCCAGCATCTGCTGCTCGCCGCCCGAGAGCGTCACCGCCATCTGGTCGCACCGCTCCCGCAGGCGGGGGAAGAGAGCATATTGTTCCTCCACCGCCGCCGCCATATCGGCGGGCGAGAGGTCGCGGGACCAGGCGCCCAGCTCCAGGTTGTCCCGCACGTTCTGGTCCGGGAAGACCTGCCGCCCCTCCGGGGAGAGCGCCAGCCCCGCCGTCACCCGGCGGTGCGGCGGCATGGTGGTGATGTCCCGCCCTTCCAGCCGGACGCGGCCGCCGGAAAGCGGCAGGATGCCGGCGATGGCTTTCATCAGCGTGGTCTTGCCCGCGCCATTGGCGCCGACGATGGCGACCACCTGCCCCTGCTCCACCCGGATGGAGACCTCGGTCACGGCCTGGATGGGTCCATAGGCGACGCAGGCGCCTTCCACGTCCAGCATCGCGCTCATGCCCCCACCGCCAGCCGCGGCTCGGCCCCGGCCGGGCCGCAGGCCTCCTCCGTGCCCAGATAGGCCGCCATCACGCGTGGGTCGGCCTGCACCTGGGCTGGCGTGCCTTCGGCGATGACCGCGCCATAGTCCAGCACGATCACATGGTCGGAGATGGCCATGACGAGGTCCATGTGATGCTCCACCAGAAGCATGGTGATGCCCTGCTCGCGGATGCGCAGCAGGAGCTGGCCGAGTTCCGCCGTCTCCTGCGGATTCAGCCCCGCCGCCGGTTCGTCCAGCAGCAGCAGGTGCGGCTCGGTCGCCAGCGCACGGGCCAGCTCCACCCGGCGCTGCAAGCCATAGGGCAGCGAGCCGGCCGGCTGGTCGGCCAGCTCCGACAGGCCGAGGAAGCGCAGGATCTCCTCCACCCGCGCCGCCGCCGCCCGCTCCTCTCGCCAGGACAGCGGCAGGCCGAGCAGGGAAGGCAGGAAGCCGTTCCGCATGCGCGCGTGCTGGCCCAGCAGCGCATTGTCCCGAACCGAAAGCTCCCGGAACAGCCGCAGGTTCTGGAAGGTGCGGGCGATGCCATGCCCGCAGATGGCATGCGGCGCCGCGCGCAGGATGGATTGCCCGCGGAAGGTGACGCTGCCGCTATCCGCACGCACCACGCCGGAGAGCATGTTGATCAGCGTGCTCTTGCCGGCGCCATTGGGGCCGATCAACGCGTGGATATGCCCCGTGCGCAGCCGCAGGGACACGTCGCGCGCCGGGCGGACGCCGCCATAGGCCTTGTTCAGCCCCAGGGCTTCCAGCAGCGGCGCCTCCGCGCCGGGCCGGTCCGGCCGCCGGGGCAGCACGGCATGGGCGCTGGGGGTGCCAGCGCGCCGGGCGGCCTCGGTGCGGCCACCACGGCGGAACAGGCCGTCCAGCACGCCCGCCAGTCCCTTGGGCATGACATAGAGCGCGAAGAGCAGCAGCGCGCCCTGCACGAAATGCTCGATCCAGGCCCAGCGCGCGACCAGGGCGCTGACGACGGTGAGTGTCACCGCGCCCAGGATCGGGCCGGCGAAGGAGCCCGCGCCGCCGAACAGCACCAGCAGCAGGATGAAGATGGACAGGTGGAAGGTGATGAAGTCGGAATTGATGTATTGATTCTGCTGCGCCACCAGCGCGCCCGCCAGCCCGCAGGTGGCGGCGGCTATGACGAAGGCCAGCACCTTGGTCCGGTGCACCGGGACGCCCACGGCGGCGGAGGCCACCTCATCCGCCTGCAGCGACAGGAAGGCGCGGCCATAGCGCCCGGTCAGCAGGTTGTGCAGCAGCAGTTGCAGCACCAGGCCAAGCGCCGCGACCAGCCAGACCCATTGCACCATCTCCAGCGGCGCGCCAGCGAAGGTCAGCGGCTTGATGGCATAGATGCCCATGGCGCCGCCGAAGACCTCCGCTTCCGTCACCAGCTTCTCCGCGACGATGCCGAAGGCCAGCGTCACCATCGCCAGGCTCGGCCCCCGCACGCGGAGCGAGGGCGCCGCGATCAGCACGCCGCACCCTGCCGCGATGACGACAGAGAGCGCCAGCGCCAGCCAGGGCCCGAGGTCGAGCGAGGAGGTGGTGAGCAGCGCCGCGCCATAGGCCCCGGCGGCGAAAAGCCCTGCCTGGCCCAGCGACTTCTGCCCTGCGAAGCCCAGCAGCACGTTCATGCCGGCGGCGCAGAGGAAGTAGATGCCGATATTGAACAGGATGCGCAGGTAGAAGTCGTTTTCGATGAAGCCGGCGGCCAGGGCGGTCAGCCCGGCAATGGCGATGGAGAGCAGAGCATGGCGCATGAGCGTCACACCTTGTCCAGCGCGCGCCGGCCAAAGATCCCGTTGGGACGGACGGCCAGCACGAGGATGATGAGAAGGAACACGGCGATCTCGCGCCACTGCGCCTGCCAGAGCGCCACGCCGGATTCCAGCAGGCCCAGCGCGAAGCCGCCGAAGATGCAGCCGCGCGGATTGTCCAGCCCGCCCAGGATGGCGCCGGAGAAGGCCTTCAGCGCGATGCCCATGCCCATGAAGAGCGAGGCCGAGGCAATGGGCGCCACCAGCACGCCGCCCACGCCCGCGAGGGCAGAGGAGAGTGCGAAGGCGCCCAGCATGATAGCGGTGACGTTGATGCCCATCAGCGCTGCCACATTGGGATCGAAGGCCACGGCGCGCATCGCCTTGCCCAGACGGGTGCGGCGCATGGTGACATCCAGCGCCAGCATCAGCAGCACCGCCACCACCAGCACCGCCACTTCCTGCGGCCGCACGCCGGCGCCGCCCAGGCGGATGACATCGTCCCCGAAGGGGGATGGCATGTTGACCGGCGCAGGGCCCCAGACTGCCAGGCCAAGGGATTGGAGGATGATGCCGAAGCCGATCGTGCTCATCACCCAGGACATGCCGGGCTTGCCGGCGAAGGGCCGGATGGCCGCCAGGAACAGCAGCAGCCCGAGCGCGCCGAGCGCCGCGCCGACGGCCACGGCCGCCGCCGGGTAGCGCAGCCCCTCCGAGGCCGCCGGCGCCAGCGCCGCGAAGCTGCCGCCCTCTTCCCCCGCCTGGATCAGGTAAAGCACGGTGACGCCGAGGAAGGCGCCCACGCCGATGAATTCGCCCTGGGCGAAGTTCAGCGTGCGGGTGGTGGTGAAGGTGATGCTGAAGCTGAGCGCGATCAGTGCATAGACGCCGCCGATCGCCAGTCCGCTCACCAGGGCCTGCAGCAGGGTTGCCAACACGGCAGAATTCTCCTGGCCAGGGGAAGTCCCGGCCCCGCGCGGCCCGCGGGGCCGGGTGGATCAGCCCTTGAAGTCCTCGGGCTGCAGGCCGCGCACGACATCGTCGCTATAGGCGGCCAGCTTGCCGCCGCGCCAGCAGGTCCAGCGCTGGTCGGCGGCGGTCAGCGCCTCGTGCTCGGTCTTGCTGAAGGGCTTCTCATAGGTCTTGGCGTAGCCGTGCAACGTCTCCCGCAGGTCCTCCAGCGCTTCCCGCACGGCGGGGCCATCGGTGCGGCCCGCCTGCTGCATGGCACGCGCCAGCAGCATGGTGCCGTCATAGCCGTGCACCGCGAAGGAGAAGGCGGAATCCGCGTCGATCTTCGGCCGGATGCGGTCGAAGAAAGCCTGCTGGAAAGCTGTGCGGTCTTCCGAGACGGTGCGGAGGAAGACCGGCTTTTCCGCCAGCTGCGGGCCGGCGGCATTGATGAAGCTGAGGTTATCGGCCGCCCAGCTCGTCAGCACGGTCGGGAAGTAGTTGATCTTCTCCATGCTGCGCATGATCTGGCCGATCGGCGTGCCCTGCGCCCAGACCAGCGCCGTCTCCACCCCCGCTGAGCGCAGCTTGGACAGCTGTGAGGTCATGTCGGTGTCGTTGACATTGAACTTCTCGCTGGCGACCGCTGTCATCCCTTGCGCCGCCGCCACGTCCTGCAAATCCTTCAGCCCGCCTTGGCCATAGCCGGTGGTCTCGGTCAGGAAGCCGATCTTGCCGGTGCGCGGGTTCTTCTTCGCATAACCCATGATCGTGACGACCTGGGTGCGGTCCACGCTGCCGACACGGAACATGTAGTTGTCCGCGCCTTCCTTCATCGGCCTGGTGATGTCTGTGGCCGAGCCGATGCAGCCCATCACCGGGATGCGCTTCTGGTTCGGGATGTGCCGCCAGGCCAGGGCGTTGCCGGAATTCGTCGGCCCCAGCACGGCCACGACCTTCTCGTTGTCGATCAGGTCGCTCATGTTCTGGATGGATTTGGGTGGCTGCGACAGGTCATCGCGGATGACGAGGGCGAGCGGCCGGCCCAGCACGCCGCCTTCCTTGTTCAGGTCCTCGATCGCCGCCTCGATGCCCACCACGGCGGCGCGGCCGGACTGGGCGGATGGTGAGGCCGCCAGATCCCCGTTGAAGCCCAGCTTGACCGGCTGTGTCTGTGCGGCAGCGCGCCCGGACAGCGCCGGGGCGGCCAGCAGCGTGGCCAGGGCGCCACGCCCGAGGTCACGACGGGTGGGTCGGTAACGCATTGCTTCCTCCTGTCTCGCCTTACGGCCTTCGCCTCGGCGAAATTGATGGCCAGGAAAGGAAGCATGCCGAAGCGGCACGAACTGGCGCGCCCCCTTCCCGATGAACCAGCCGGGTCGTTGCGTGCCCGGTTCTGACGTCAGGCTATGCGTCGCCGAAACCCTACGCAACGAGCAAAACTACCACCGCGCCATTTTTTGTTCCTTGCGAACGACTTCGTCATATGATCCTCTCGCGAAGACACCGTTCCCCTCGCCGGGTCCGGTGGCCAGCAGGGCGCGCGTGAATGCCCAGCGGCATGGGAAGGAATGGTTGAGCATGCTCCTGTCAGGACAACTCGCGCTCCTCACCGGTGCAGGCCAGGGCAATGGCGCCGCCATGGCGCTAGGCCTCGCGCAGCACGGGGCGCGGGTCATCGCCACGGACCTCGATGCCGGCCTGGCCGCCGAGACCGCCGCGCGCATCGTGGCGCAGGGTGGGGCGGGTTTCTCCTATCCGCTCGACGTCACGGATATCGAGGCCTGCCGCGCGCTGGCCGGACGCGTGACGGCCGAGCTGGGCGATCTCTCCGTCCTCGTGAACAATGCCGGCATCTGCCCGCGCCACACGGTGGATGACGACGCGCTGGACCGTGCCTGGGACGCGGCCATGGACGTGAACCTGCGCGGCACCCTGAATGTCACCCGTGCCTTCCTGGCCGCCCTGCGCCGCAGCAAGGGGCGCGTGATCAATATCGGTTCCATTGCCTCCTTTGTCTCCACCAACACCTCCGTCAGCTATCCCGTCTCCAAGGCCGGCGTGCGCGCCCTGACCGGCGCCCTGGCGCAGGAGCTGGCGCCGGACGGCGTGCGTGTGAACGCCATCGCCCCCGGCACCTTCGCTACCCGCATGACCGAGGCGACGCGGCTGAACGCTGAGCGATCCGAGCGCTTCCTGGCCCGCATCCCCATGCGCCGCTACGGCGAGCCGGAGGAGTTGGTCGGCCCCGTCGTCTTTCTGGCATCCGACATGTCCAGCTACGTCACCGGCAGCACGCTGGTGGTCGATGGCGGCTACCTGGCGGTCTAAGCGCCATGATCATTCGCATGGGCCTGCTGAACCGCCGCCGCGACACCACTCCGGATGAGTTCCGCCGCTACTGGCGGGAGGTGCATGGCCCCCTGGCGGCGCGGCTGCCGGGGCTGCGCGCCTACCGGCAGAACCTCGTCACCGACCGTTCCCAACTCGCCATCGACCATGCGCGCGGCGGGATGGATCTGGACGGCATCTCGCAGCTCGTCTTCGACGACCTCGCCGCCATGGAAGCCGCCGCCTCCTCCCCGGCCATGGCGCCGGTCGGCCCGGATAACGACCGCTTCGCCATCCTCCGCGGCATCCTCGTCACCCGGCCCAACCCGGTGGTGCCGGTCGCGGAGGGGCCGCTGATCAAGCGCATGTCACTGCTGCGCCGCCGCCCGGATATCGATGCCGCCCGCTTCCGCGAGGAATGGTTCGGCTTCCATGCCGAGGCCGTCAGCAAGTTTCCCACCGTCGCCGGCTATACGCAGAACCTCGTCGTCGCGCGTCAGGCGGACGGCTCAACCGAATACGACGCCCTGCCGGTGGACGGCGTGGTGGAGCTGTGGTTTCGCAATGTCGCGGACCTGCAGGCCTCCTTCTCCTCCCCCGCGGCCGAGGTATCGCAGCTGCACGCACTGGACTTCATCGCGGAAATCACGACCTTTCTGGTCGAGGTGCACCCGGTCCTGCCATGACGCGGCGCCCCCTCCTCCTCTCGCCGCTCACGCTCCGTGGCCTGCGGCTGCGCAATCGCGTCGTCATCTCGCCCATGTGCCAGCACGCGGCGGAGGAGGAATGCGGCGTCGATGTGGTCGATGTCTCCTCCGGCGGGCTGACCGAGGAAACGCGGCGCATCACTGTGCCACGCGGGCTGGGCTTTCAGGCCGGCTTCGCCGAGGCCATCCGGCGCGGCGCCGGGGCGGCGCCCCAGGCGATCGGCATGATCGTGGACGGCCCGCAGGCCGAGGCGCTGCTCCAGGCCGGGCAGGCCGACCTCATCGCCATCGCGCGGGAGGCGCTGCGAGACCCCTACTGGACGCGCCGCGCGGCAGAGCAGCTTGGCATTCCCGATGATTACGCGGACTGGCCGGAACGGCACGGCATCTGGCTGGCGAAGCGGGAACAGCAGATGGGCGACGTGCTGCGGGCACGCCGCCGCGCCGTCTCGGATGGCGCCGAACAACGAAAGGAAACGGCATGACCGACACGGTGGAATGCGACGTTCTGGTGGTCGGCTCAGGCGCGGGCGGGCTTTCGGCGGCGGTGGCCGCGGCGGCCCGGGGCCTCTCGGTCATCGTGGCGGAGAAGGAGCCTTATGTCGGCGGCACCACGGCGGTCTCCGGCGGCTTCCTCTGGGTGCCGAACAACCCGGTCTCCCGCCAGGACGGCATCGAGGATACGGCCGAGGCCGCGCGAACCTACCTCCGGCACGAGGCGGGCAACCACTTCAACGCCGAAGCCGTCGATGCCTTCCTGGAAGCCGGTCCGCAGGCCGTGGAGTTCTTCCACCGGGAGACGGCGCTGCAGTTCGAGGCCGCTTCCGCCTTCTCCGACTACCATCCCACAGCGCCGGGCGGCCGTTCCGGCGGCCGTTCCATCAAGGCGCAGGCTTATCGCGCGCAGGGGCTGGGGCGGGAGCTGGGCCGGCTGCGCCCGCCGCTGCCGGAACTGACCTTCGTCGGGCTGATGATCGGCTCGGGGCCGGAGTTGAAGCACTTCTTCAACGTCACGCGCTCGGTCGCCTCCGCCGCCTATGTCGCGGGACGGCTGGCCTCGCACATGCGGGACCTGGCCTTCAACGGGCGGGGCATGCTGCTGACCAACGGCAATGCCCTGGCCGCCCGCCTGTTCCGCAGCGCGCTGGACCGTGGCGTGCAGGTCTGGACCGAAGCGCCCGCCATCCGGCTGGAAAAGGAGGGCCGCGCGGTGCGCGGCGCCTTCGTGCGGCATGGCGGCAGGGAGGTGCGGGTCCGCACCCGCCGTGGCGTCGTGCTGGCCGCCGGCGGCTTCCCGCAGGACAAGGAGCGCCGCCGCGCGATGTTCCCGCATGACCGGGACAATAGCGGCCACTTCTCCCCTGCCCCGGCCGGCAATACCGGCGACGGGCTGCGGCTGGGCGAGGGCGTGGGCGCGGCGGTGGAACAGGGCTACCCCAATGCTGCCGCCTGGGTGCCGGTCTCCCGCGTGCCGCGCAAGGATGGCAGTCACGGTGTCTTCCCGCACTTCATCGACCGCGCGAAGCCCGGGCTGATCGCGGTGCGGCAGGATGGCCGGCGCTTCGTGAACGAGGCGAATTCCTACCACGACTTCATCCAGGCGCTATTCGCCGCCACCCCGGCCGGGGAGCCGGTGCGCGCCTTCCTGGTGGTGGACAAGCCCTTCCTGAGCCGCTTCGGCCTGGGCTTCGTGAAGCCCTTCCCCGTGCCGGTCGGGCCGCATATCCGCTCGGGCTATCTCAGGACGGGCCTGACGGTGGCCGAGCTGGCGCGCAACACCGGCATCGACGCCAAGGGGCTGGAGGAAACCATTGCCGGGTGGAACGCTGATGTGGCCTCCGGCGAGGACCGCGCCTTCGGCAAGGGCTCCACCGCCTATAACCGCTTCAATGGCGACCCGGAGTTCCAGCCGAACCCCTGCCTGGCGCCGATTGCCGAAGGCCCCTTCTATGCCGTGGAAGTGGTGGTGGGGGATCTCGGCACCTTCGCCGGGCTGCGCTCCAACGGCCATGCGCAGGTGCTGGACGCGGAAGGCGAGCCCGTGCCCGGCCTCTACGCGGCGGGCAACGATATGGCCAGCATCATGGGCGGCAACTACCCCGGCGGTGGCATTACCCTGGGCCCGGCGCTGACCTTCGGCTGGATCGCGGCACGCCACATGGCGGCTGCTGCGCAGCATGATACGGCGGAGAAGGCGCCGGCCTTGACGGGTTCTGGGCGTTAGGCACGCTGCTCTCACGGGGCAGGACTGTGCCGGAGCCACACGTCCTACGGCGGCACGGCACAGCCTGGGCCAGGTTGCGGAGTTCATGAAGTGACCTGTGGCAGCCGGGGAGAGCGAGGCTGCCTCCTCATATGGCCGCGTCACACCCGCCGTGCGCCACTGCCGACACGCGTATTGCGCTCACGGTGAAACTGGAAGCGTCGCGGATCGGAAACAGCGCATCAGTCGTAAGAAGCCGGCCGCCTCGCCCTTCACCATGCCTGGAACATGGGACCGGTGTTCTTGCTCTGACAGAGCCTCGCCAAGCCCTCCCCCCAGGCCCTCCAAAGAACCTCTTCGCACCGGCGCCGCAATGTCATACCCGCCGTCAGCTCAACCGGAACCGGGCAGGATCCTCAATACCGAGTTCGGCGGCTTTGGTGTCAAAAGCGGTTTCGTAGATCTGCGACAAGCGGCTCTTCGGCTTCCCGCCGAGGTTCCTCTCTTCAATCAATTCCGCCAGGGCCGGCACGCCAGGTTCGATGGCGACGGCCATGAGATGGGACGCCTGCGCCTCCAGACCCGCTGAGTGCATCATCTCCACAGCCAGCTTGGCCGTGGCGACGGCGAGTTGCCGCTCCAGATCCGCAACATGCTGTTCCATGGCTTCAGCCCGCCGGGCCTGCTCCGTGACAGCAGCCTGCAATTCCTTGATCTTTGTTGTCGCCTCTAATACCGCTCGGTCCAGGCGGTCTCCAAGGGTGTCAAGAGCATCAGTCGCGGAGTAGATCGTTGCGGCTTGATGGAGAGGCATCGGAACTCGCCAGGCTAGAAAGACGCCATCCATAGTTCGCTTTAGCCGGTCAGGGAATGCCGGACGGGTCCGCAGCAGGAGCGCTAAGCTCATTGTGAACAGGACGTTATCGCGCCGATTGACCCTCCCGGCTTGATATGGCAGGCCGGTGCCATGCCTCAGCTCCAAGCCGCCCAGATCCCGGTCACGCCCTTCCAGCAGAACTGCGCCCTGATCTGGGACACGGAGAGCGGACGTGGCACGGTGATTGATCCAGGCGGCGACGTGCCACGCATCCTCGCCGCATTGGACAAGGCAAGGTGCAAGGTGGACCGCATCCTTCTCACCCACGGGCACTTGGACCACGCCGGCGGTGCCGCCGCGCTGAAGCGCGAGCTGGAGGCGCGGCAGGGCGAGGCTGTGCCCGTCGAGGGGCCGGACCGCCGCGATGCCTTCCTCCTGGAAAGCCTGGCCGATCAGGGTGCGCGCTTCGACATCGAGGGGCTGGAGAACGTGACCCCCGACAGGTGGCTGGCCGAGGGCGAGACAGTCTGCATCGCCGGACAGGACTTCGCGGTACTGCACTGCCCCGGCCACACCCCTGGCCATGTGGCTTTCGTCTCCACTTCCCTGCAGGTTGCCCTGGTGGGAGACGTGATCTTCCGCGGCTCCGTCGGGCGGACCGACTTTCCCTATGGGGATCACGCGGCGCTGATCGCGGCCATCCAGGACAAGTTGCTGCCGCTCGGCGACGAGATCCGCTTCCTCTGCGGCCATGGTCCGGGCTCCACCTTCGGCGAGGAGCGCCGCTCCAATCCCTTCGTCAAGAGTCGGGGCTGAGCTTCGGCCTCTCGGAAGGCATCCTCGACCGCTTCAGCGGTTCTGCGCCAAGCCGGTCGTGGCCGCATTCCCGGCCTCTGCGGTCCGGTATGGCGCCTGCTCATGCCAAGGCATGCCAGGGTTCTCTCCCCGCCTTAGTCCGTGGCTTCGCAGAGGTAGCGCCGCTGGTGGTAGCGGCTAGCGCGCCAGCGCGGGGCGGAAGCTGTTCACCGCCGGTTCCAGCCGCGCGAACAGCCCTTTGGCACCATCCCGGCGGCGGTGATCTGGGCCGTGAACTTCTTGTTGGTGACGGCGCGGTTGCCGCCGATTCAGGAGCCGCGGCCAGCAGCAGCCCCGGGGTCCGGCGCATGCCCGAGGTATCGACCATCTTGGCGCCCAGGGCGCCGCGGATCAGCACGGCACCGGCTCCTGTCCGGGCCATGACTTTGTCTCCCAGGAGTCGGCGAGAGCGTTGTTGCTGGTGCTGGAGCAGAGGACGAAGAGCTGCTCCAACACCGCGACGAGCTGGAAGGGCCGGATGGAGAAGCTCCGGCAGGCCGCCTCCCACAGCAGGAAGGCACCGATGAAGGCCAGGCGCAGAACCTATTAACGAGCCTCCTGCGCTTTGACCCTGCTGTGATTTCTGTTGGACGGGCGTGCCGCCGCGGCTGACCTGTTCTGGCTGACGAAGGCGCAGATCCAGCGGATCGCGCCCTGCTTTCCGCTCTCCTATGGCGTGCCGCGGGTCGATGAGCACCAGGTCGTCAGCGGCATCGTCCACGTCATCCGCAATAGCCTTCGCTGGCGCGATGCGCCTGCCGAACACGGCCCGCACAGACACTCTACAATCACTTCATCCGATGAAGTTGCATGGGCGTCTTCAACCGTATCTTCGCGGGGCTGGCCGGACGCAAGGGCCAGGCAGCGCATTCCGCATGACAGGATGCTGTATCGCCAGCGAGCACCGCATCGGGAGCATATTCGGCAGGATCAAGGGCTGGTGCCGCACCGCCACGCGCCACGACCGCTGCGCCCACACCTTCATGTCCGCCATCTGCCTCGTCGCCACCATCCTCTTCTGGATCAATGAGCCTGAGCCCAGGCAGCAGCTTGAGCTAGAAAAGCCAGCGCCGCTGATCCCGTTCCAGACCAACATTTACGACAGTGCCGATGAAGCGCCGCTCGACAGAGTCCATGACCTCCGCGAGCGGTTGAACCTGCATCGGACCATGGCTACCGAAAGTGCGCCAACGTTAGCATAAATGCGTGGACAGGACCGCCTGCCCAGCATAGCGTTCTCTCAGAAGAGGCTCACGAGAAGCCAGGGAGACGTCGTTCATGGAAGCCGCCGAGCCGAGCGTTGTACGGCCATGTCCAGATGACAGGACATCGCGATGAGTCAGGCACCCCCGACCATCGCAGAGCTTGGCTTTCAAATACGCTCGGGATCTGCAACATCTTTCAGCTTGGTGGAAGCCTGCCTGGAGCGGGCGCAGGCCCAGGACGGGCTAAATGCCTTCGTGCATCTCTGCTCCGAGGATGCTCTCAACCGCGCACGAGAGGCAGACCGGGAGATCTCTGCCGGCCGGGTGATCGGGCCGCTGCACGGCATTCCCTATGCTGTTAAGGATACCTACGACGTTGCCGGCCTGCCGACCCGAGCCGGGTCGCGCCTGACGGACTCAGCGCCGGCCCGCGCGAATGCCGCCCTGGTCGAAAGGCTGGAGCGCGCCGGAGCCATCATCCTTGGCAAGCTCAATACCTGGGAGTACGGCACCGGCAACGGAGGCGAGTATTTCGACCTCCCCTTCCCGCCAGCCCGGAATCCCTGGGACCCCGCACGCTTCACGGGTGGCTCCTCTACTGGCTGCGGAGTTGCCGTGGCCGCCGGCATGGTGCCGTTCTCGCTGGGGTCAGATACCACAGGGTCCATACGTCTCCCCGCAGCAGCGACCGGCACGGCCGGGATGATCGCGACGCCCGGGGCGCTCAGCCTGGACGGCATCCTGCCGAATTGCTGGTCGCTCGATAGCCCCGGCATTCTGGCCTGGACAGCGGAGGATGTGTCGCTCGTCCTGCAGGCTCTCACCGGCGGGATGAAGGACGACCGCAAGAAGCCTTACTCCGTCGGTGTGCTGCATGGTGGCGACAGCGGAATGCCAGCGCCCCATCCCGAGCTTCAGACGGCATTCGCCGCGGCGGTCGATCTGCTGCGCGCACAAGATGTGCAGGTTACGGATATCGAGCTTCCGTTCTCGATCGACGCCTGCTTCCAGGCGACACGGATGATCGGCCCCGCAGAAACCGGATCGCTGCACGAGAAGGAACTGCGTGAGAGGCCCGGTGAAATGGGCCGCGCGTTGCGCGATAAGATGCTAGGCGGGCACACGATCCGGGCCGTGGATTACCTCGCCGCGCTGCGCTTCCGTACCGTCGTACAGGAGAGCATCGAAGCGCTGATCGCGCCTTTCGATGCGATCGTTACCTATGGCACGCTCGGCTTGCCTCCCGTCCTGGGACGGGAGCCGGAGATGACACGCTACACCACCGACACCTTTCTGACGCCATTCAATTTGTCCGGCCATCCGGCGATGACGCAGTGCATAGGCTTCTCGGCAGATGGCCTGCCGCTGAACTGGCAGATCGTTGGAAAACGACATGACGAGCCGAGGATGCTTGGCCTCGCCGAGCGTTATGAGCGCGCGACGCCGTGGCGTATGCGGAGGCCGGGCGCATGAGCCACGAGACCCGCATGGTTCGCGACCCCGCCGAACGTTATGGCCTGCAGGCACTGACACAGGAACATCGCGCCAGACTGCTTGAGCTTGCCGTGCAGACAGCGGCGGCCGCGCTGTCCTTTCCGCGCGTTACCGACAAGCGCATCGCGCCCTGCCATCCCGCGCAGCATAGCGCCCCCCATTTCAGCACGATCCGGAAAAGAACCGACGATGTCCAATAAGCTCCATCGCCCGGCCCTGCATCTCGGCCGGCGCTCTGCCATGATGAATGCCATCGGCCTAGCCGGCGCGGCCGCACTGCCAGCAGCCATGGTGCCGCGCCAGGCGCGGGCCCAATCCCGCACGCTTCGCATCCGGATCGGCGCCGATATCTCCCAGCTTGATCCCGCCCGCATCTTTCAGGTCGAGAACCAGGCCGTCGTTGGCAACATCTACAGCGGCCTCGTGAAATACGACGAGGCGACGAATAAGATCGTCAACGATATCTCGACCGGTCACGAAGTCAGCGAGGATGGAAAGATCTGGACTTTCCGCCTGCGCCCGAATGTCACCTGGCATAAGAACTACGGCCCCTTCACGGCCGATGACGTGAAGTTCACCTTCGATCGCATCCTCGATCCGGCGACCGCCAGCGCCTATCGCGCGCAACTTAGCGGCCTGCAACAGGTGGAGGTCATTGATCCACTCACCGTGCGCTTCGTGCTCGACGAGTCGAATTCGGGCTTTCTCCACAAGCTCTGCGCCTTCAATCAGGGGTGGCTGGTATCGCGGCGCGCCGTAACGGAACTTGGCACCCGCTACGCGATGAACCCGATTGGCACCGGCCCCTTTGTCTTCGAGCGCTGGACGGCCGGCAGCGAGGTGCGAATCGTCGCGAACAAGGAGTATTTCGGCGGCCCTCCAGCCATACCGGATGTCAGCTTCCGCATCATCCGTGATGAGACCGCGGCGGCCATCGCCCTTGAGAAAGGGGAGATCGACATCTTCTTCGGCCTACAGCAGCCTGAAGTCATCGAGAGGCTGAAGCAGGCTCAATCCGTTCGGGTGCTGGATCGCGCCTCCAACAACATCCTGGGCCTTGTACTGAATACCACGGCGGGTCCTCTCAAGGATGTGCGGGTGCGGCGGGCCATTGCCCATGCGCTGAACCGCAACGGCCTGATCGAGGGCTTCTTCCGCGGCACCAAGCTCGAGGCCACAAGCGTTCTGACCTCGACCTTTCAGGAGTATTCAACCGAAGGCGTGCCGAGCTACCCGTATGATCCAGAGAAGGCGCGGGCACTGCTCAAGGATGCCGGAGTCTCGAACTTCCGCTTTGAGATCACAGCGGTCGCGCTGAGCCCCTATGACCGTATCCCCGTCCTACTGATCAACGACCTGCAACAGGTTGGCATCCAGGCCACGGTGCGGGTGCTGGAGAGGGCGGCCTTCATGCAGGCGCGGTCCTCGGGCAATGTCCAGTCCGTCACGACCGCCGTGGTCGGGCCACCGGACCCTGACAGCACACTGGTGACGCTGCTGCACTCACGCTCGGCACCGCCCGGCCTGAACACCGCCCGCTATAACGGAGTTGACGATCTGCTCGCCCGCGCCGCGAGGACCACTGATGCCGCGAGCCGCAAGGCAGCCTATGCGGCCATCCTCCGCAAGACCATGGAAGATCTGCCGGTCATCCCGCTCTATGCCGATCGCCTCTATCTCGCGCATGGCATAGGGGTGAAGGGGCTGGTGCAGAATTCGCTCTTCACTTTGCAGGTCGGCGCGGTCTCCATCGGGAGTGCGTGAAGGATGCTTGCCTATCTGGGCCGGTGCCTCTTGCAGCTTGCTGTCGGCATGCTCGGCATCGCGACCGTGACATTCTTCCTGATGCGGGCCATTCCGGGGGATCCGGCGGTCTATATGCTGGGAGACTACGCTACCGAGGAATCGCTGGCCGCGCTGCGTGAAACCCTCGGACTGAACCTCCCGGTCTGGCAGCAATATACCATGTTCATGGGGCGCGCCCTGACCGGTGACCTCGGGCAGTCAGTCGTTACCGGACAGCCTGCGATGCTCGAGATCGCCAGCAGCGTTCCGCCTTCCGCGGCGCTGGCCCTGGCGGGCATCGCCATCGCCGTGCTGGTCGGCGTGCCGCTCGGCGTGGTCGCGGCGGTCCGGCAGGGAAGCTGGATCGACGTGGCGGTGATGGTCGTGGCCCTGGCGGGCATCTCCTTCCCGGTCTTCTGGGTCGGGCTGATGGCCATTCTCTGGCTTTCCTTCGGGCTCGGCCTGTTCCCGGCTCTCGGAGCCTCCACCGAGCCGGGACTGCTCAACGGGCTCTATCACCTGGCCCTGCCCGCCCTTGTCCTGGGCCTGTCGGTCGCCGCCTATATTGCGCGGCTGACACGCTCGGCGATGCTTGAGGTCCTGCGGCAGGACTACATCCGTGTTGCGCGGGCCATGGGCGTGCCTGAACGGCGCATTGTCTGGAAGCTCGCGCTGCGTAACGCCACGATCCCGATCCTGTCCGTCATCGGCGTGACTTTCGCCTGGTCCCTGGGCAATGCAATCCTGGTGGAGGTCGTGTTCAGCCGGCCCGGACTCGGTTCCACCATCCTGAAGGCCATCATGGCGCGCGATTATCAGCTCGTGCAGAGCGGCGTCCTCCTGCTCGCGGCCGCGGTGGTGCTCGTCAATACCCTGCTCGATCTGGCCTATGCCCATATCGATCCGAGGCTTGCCACATGAGTGCTTCCATCCTGGCCGCACCACCCGCGGAGGTGAAGCAGCGCCGCAGGGCCACGCTGCGCCGCTATTTGCGTCATCCCGGCTTCATGATCGGCA
Organism: Roseomonas marmotae; assembly: GCF_017654485.1. NCBI lineage: Bacteria > Pseudomonadati > Pseudomonadota > Alphaproteobacteria > Acetobacterales > Roseomonadaceae > Roseomonas > Roseomonas marmotae. Next base: position 339,236 of record NZ_CP061094.1, read on the forward strand.
CCTGTCTCCTTGCGCTGATTCTCGCCATCACCCTGGCGGCCCCCTGGCTCGCGCCACATTCGCCGACCCAGACCAACCCGCTCAACGCCCTGGCCGGCCCTTCGGCCACCTATCCCCTGGGCACCGATCAGTTCGGTCGCTGCCTGCTCTCGCGCCTGATCTGGGGTGGACGGGTGTCCTTGATGGTCGCCTTCTTCGTCGTCGTCATCTCCCTGACGGTAGGGAGCATCATCGGCGCACTGGCCGGCTATTTCGGCGGCTGGATCGGGCGCATCATCGTAACCTGCAACGATATCCTGCTGGCCTTCCCAAGCTTCCTTCTGGCGCTCGCCATCGTCGCGGCACGGGGCAACTCGCTCGACTCCATCATCGTGGCCGTCTCCGTCGCCTACATCCCACGTGTTGCCGCAGTCATGCGTGCCGTGGTGCTGACCATTCGCCCGCGGCCCTTCATCGAGGCTTCGCAGGGGCTCGGCATGGGCACCACCCGCATTCTGCTGAAGCACGTCATTCCGAATGCGATGCCGCCGGTCATCGTCGTGGCCACGGTCAGCGCGGCGACAGCCATCCTGGCAGAAGCCGGGCTGAGCTTCCTGGGGCTCGGCGTGCAGCCACCTACCCCGACCTGGGGCAACGTCATCTCCGAAGGCCAGACGGCGATCGCGTCCAATCCGCTCATCTCGCTGTCCGCCGGCGCCTGCATTGCCGTGACGGTGATCGCGCTCAACCTGCTGGGCGACGGGCTGCGCGATACGCTCGACCCGCAGATGCGACGCAACACCGGGAAGATCATCTGATGGCCCAGAAGCCTGCACTGGAGATCCGCAACCTCCGCACCGCCTTTCCCGGTGAGAACGGCCCGATCCATCTTGTGAATGACGTGTCACTGAGCGTGAAGGCAGGCGAGACCCTCGCCATCGTCGGTGAGTCCGGCTCGGGCAAGACGATGACCTTCCTCTCCGCCGTCGGACTGGTCCCGCCTCCCGGACGGGTCATAGGAGGGGAGGTTCTTCTGGACGGAACTGATCTGCTCAAGCTCGATCCGGCGGCGCTGCGCCGCTTCCGTGGCCCGCGCATCGCCATGGTGTTCCAGGATCCGCTGACCGGCCTCAACCCTGTCTTTCCGATCGGCGAACAGCTTGTCGAGGTCCTGCGCGCGCACATGCCAACGGATCGGCAGACGGCACGCCGACGCGCCATCCAGTTGCTGGATCGCGTGCAGATCCCTTCCGCCAGGCAGCGCTTCGGGGAGTATCCGCACCAGTTCTCAGGCGGCATGCGCCAGCGCGTGCTGATCGCGATGGCCATCGCGCTCAACCCCTCGGTGCTCATCGCCGATGAGCCGACGACAGCGCTTGACGTCAGTGTTCAGGCTCAGGTCCTGGAATTGCTCGCCGACCTGCAGCGTGAATTCTCCATGGCACTGGTGCTGATCACGCACGACCTTGGCGTGGTGGCGCGGCATGCCACGCGCATGGCGGTCATGTATGGTGGCCGCATTGTCGAATCCGGCGCCATCGACAAGGTCTACGCCCGTAGCGCGCACCCCTATACCGAAGCGCTGTTTCGCAGCCTGCCGCGCCTCGACACTCTTGCCGGCAGCGACCTTTCCCCCATCGAGGGACAACCGCCCGATCCGGCGGCCATGCCCGCAGGCTGCGCTTTCGAACCCCGTTGCTTCCTAGGCCACGGAAGGCCCATCTGCGGATCGGAAAGGCCTCCACTCCAACCGCTTGATCCAGATGGCCTGCATCTCAGCGCTTGCCATTTCCGTGATGAATTGGAACGCGTGGCATGACCCTGTTGCAGAACGCGGAGTTGCTCCGCGTGGACCGCGTGAGCAAGGTCTTCGGTGGCCACAAGGGGATCCTTGGCGGGTCAAAGCCGCTGTTGCGGGCGGTGGACTCGGTGTCCTTCAATCTGGATCGGGGTGAGACGCTGGGCCTGGTCGGTGAGTCCGGCAGTGGCAAAAGTACCCTCGGTCGCCTGGTGTTGAGGCTGCTGGACAGCAGTGACGGCAGCATCACTTTCGAGGGTAAGGAGATCTCGACGCTGTCGCCCCGTGCCGTACGCGGGTTGCGGCAGCGGATGCAGATGGTGTTCCAGGACCCCTATGGCTCGCTGGACCCGAGGATGACGGCGGGCGATATCATCGCCGAGCCGCTGCTGGTCCACGGCACGCCGAAGCATGAAATCGGGGGCCTGGTGCGCGATGCCATGCGTCAGGTCGGCCTTTCCGTTGCCATGGCCTCTCGCTACCCTCACGAGTTCTCTGGCGGACAGCGGCAGCGGATCGGCATTGCACGGGCCATTGTGCTGCGCCCCTCCCTTCTGGTGCTGGATGAGCCTGTCTCGGCGCTCGATGTCTCGGTTCAGGCGCAAATTCTGAACCTGCTCCGGGACCTGCAACGGAAGCTCGGTCTTGCCTACTTGTTCATCGCACATGACCTCTCGGTAGTACGGCATGTCAGCGATCGCGTCGCCGTCATGTATCTCGGCCGGATCATCGAGATCGCGGCACGAGACCATCTCTATGAGAACCCGCGCCATCCCTACACTATTTCGCTGTTGTCGGCCGTTCCAGTGGCTGACCCGGTCAAGGAGCGCTCACGCACGCGCATCCTGATGCATGGCGAGATCGGCAGCGCCGCGGCCATGCCAACCGGGTGCAGCTTCCACAAACGCTGTTTCCGTGCGCGGCTGATCAGCGCACGCCCGGGCGTGGAACCCACAGTGACGTCTGACGGCGGCACTGTGCCCCGCATTTGTGCAAGTGAGGTCCCGGCGCTGCGCGCGCAGCCTGGCCGCACCCATGCCGTGGCCTGCCACTTTGCCGACGATACCCCGCCACCTTCCGTGGAGCATTGACATGAGCGCCAGTCGTGAGAGCAATTATCAGGGTGTCTTTGACAGCCGCACCGGCTTCGGCGACAGGCCAGCCGTGATCGTCATCGACTTCATCCTGGCCTATACGACGCCTCGCAGCGCCTTCTATGCACCCGGCGTGGTATCCGCTGTGGCGGAGACAGCCGCCCTGCTTCAAGCCGCCCGCGCTGCCTCGGTGCCGATCATCTACACCAAGGTCCTGTATCATCCCAACGGACAGGATGGCGGATGGTTCGTCCGCAAAGTTCCGGCTCTGCGCCAGCTCGTCGCTGGCGAACCCCTGGCTGAGATTGATCCGAAGGTGCAGCCGGCTGCTTCTGATGTCGTGCTGGTCAAGCAGTATCCAAGCCCGTTCTTCGGAACGCCTCTGGCCTCCATGCTGACAGCGATGGGTGTCGATACGCTGATCCTGACGGGCTGCTCTACAAGCGGCTGCGTGCGCGCGGGGGCCATCGACGGCATTCAGCACGGCTTCCGGGTGGTCATTCCACAGGAATGCGTGGGCGATCGGCATGATGGCCCCCATGACGCCAATCTGTTCGACATGAATGCGAAATACGCCGACGTCCTGCCGCGGGAGACGGTGATCTCCTATTTTGCCCGGCTGGGAAAGAACGGCGCCAAGGAGGATTAGCCATGAATGACATCGCGACACCGCATGACGATATGATCCGCGTCTATTGGATGACAGGCTGCTCCAGCTGTCTGCGGACGAAGGAATTCCTCACCCGCCATGGTGTGCCCTTCGTCTCGCGCAACGTGCTGGAGGATGACGGAGCCTATGACGAGCTGGCCATCTTTGGCCTGCGCCAGGTGCCTATCGTCACCCGCGGAGGGCGTTACGCCAATGGGCAGGTGCTGCGCGACGTGGCGGCCCTGGCAGGCATTCACTGGGGGGACGCCAAGATCCTGCCCGTGAAGGAGCTGCAGACCCGACAGGATATTATTCTCTCCACGGCGGAGAGATTGCTTTCGCAGCTGCCTGAGGACGCGCTGCAGCGTCATCTGCCGAACCGCCCCCGCAGCTATGCCGATCTGGCCTTCCACATCTTTAACATTCCCGATGCCTTCCTGGAGCATGAGGCAGGACAGCCGCTTACCTTCGACTCGTATATGCGGGTGCCAGGGCCTGATATGCAAAGCAGGGAGGCCCTGCTGAATTATGGGCGCGATGTCCGCCAGCGGTTGACGGAGTGGTTCGCCGCCCATGGGGACAAGCGGGATTGGTCGGCGCCGGCGGATGTCTATTACGGCGAACAGACCCTGCACGAATATCTGGAGCGCACGACCTGGCATAGCTGTCAGCATGTGCGGCAACTCGCCTGGGTGCTGAGTGGCCTGGGAATCGAGCCGTCCCGGCCACTGGGCCGCGAGATTTTCGATGGCCTGCCCATGCCAGATAAGGTTTGGGACGACGAGAATGCCAAGGTCTGAGGAACGCCGCATGCCAGACCTGGAGTGGAATGACAGGCTTGAAGGCCAGTTTCGCGCGATGCTGGCGCTCTCCGGCCTGACAGTTCCGGAAGACCGGCTGGATGCCATGCGCGGCGCTTTCGCCGGCTGCCGCGAGATGGCCACCGTATTGGCCGAGCCGCTGCCCTATGAGGTGGAGCCGGCGCCGGCCATTCCGCCCTATCCTGTCCCCGCCGCGGAGGAGCGGCGATGAGCGCGCTGGAGCCTGGCTTCACCCTGGCCGAAGCGTCCCAGGCCATCAGCGAGGGCGCCTCGCCCCTCGCGATCACCCGGCAGTGCCTGGACCGCATCGCGGCGCTGGAGCCGGAACTGCACGCTTTCATCACGGTGACGGCCGACCGTGCCCTCGCCGCAGCGGAGCAGGCAGAGCGCGAGATCCGGAACGGGCGCAGGCGTGGCCCCCTGCACGGTATTCCCTATGCGCTCAAGGATCTGTTCGACGTCGCGGGACTTCGCACCACCGCGCATTCCCGCTTGTTACTCGACAACCTCGCCAGTGAGGATTCCGAGGTCACGCGCCGCCTGGAAGCGGCCGGAATGGTGCTGCTCGGCAAGCTGTCCACCCATGAATTCGCCCGGGGTGGGCCGACGGACCAGTTGCCTTTCCCGAACGCCCGCAACCCCTGGGCGACCGACCGCTTCGCCGGCGGGTCCAGCACTGGCTCGGCGGTTTCTGTCGCGGCAGGGATGGTGCCGCTGGCGATGGGCAGCGATACGGGCGGTTCGGTGCGGCTGCCCGCTGCCTATACCAATCTGGTGGGGCTGAAGCCGACCTATGGGCGGATCAGCCGGCGCGGCATGATACCGTTGAGCTTCGGGCTGGACCATGCCGGCACCCTGACGCGCAGCGTGGAGGATGCGGCGCTGGCACTCTCGGTGCTGGCCGGGCACGATCCGGCTGATCCCGGTTCCGCGGCGGTGCGGGTGGATGACTACCTTGCCGGCCTGAAGCGTGGAATCGCCGGGCTCCGTATCGGCTATGCGCGCGCTTTCAATGAGGAGTCGCTCGTCGGCCCTGAGCAGATGGCGGCGCTCGACGAGGCGGTTCGCGTGATGCACGATCTGGGTGCCACGGTGAAGGAGGTAGCGCTTCCCTCCCGTCGCCGGCTGGATGCCTGCACCTGGACCATCCTGCATGCCGAAGGCTTCGCCGTACATCAGCAGGATCTTCGTACGAGGGCGCAGGACTATGGCCGTGTGACGCGTGAGCGCCTGATGCTCGGTGCCTTCGTTACGGGCAGCGAGTATGTACAGGCTCAACGCCTACGCAGCGTGCTGCGGCGCGAAGTAGACGACGTGCTGCGCGACGTCGATGTCATCTTCTGCGCCAGCATCGCTGCCGAAGCACCGCTGGTCGCGGCTGTCGACGAAGGGCCCTGGCGCCGGGAGCATCCGATAACCGGCCCCTTCAATGCCACCGGTCACCCCGCCATGTCATTGCCTACTGGCTTCTCTGCCAATGGCATGCCGCTTTCGGGCCAGCTTATCGGCGCTCATTTTGACGAGGCGATGCTGTTCCGCCTCGGCTACGCCTACGAGCAGCAAGCGGAATGGTGGAAGCGCCGGCCGCCGGTCTGAAAGGCAGAAGGCCACGAAGGATGCGCCGAGAACAGACTTGGCGCATCCGGTGATCGGGCAAGCATCCAACCCTTTTGGGGCAGAGCCTTGGCCGTGCTGGCTTTGGGGCCTGATAGGCCCAGGACTCATGGATTCGCAACAGGCAATGTCTCGATCCGGTTGCACCAGTCCCATTCCAGCGGCTTCCTGTGGCGTCCCGGCCTGGAAGGGTACGGTGGGCGCATCTTGGCCTCTCCGCCCAGACCTTGCCCCTGCCCCGGCGTGAGAGGCGCCTGCGCCGGGCTCACCAGTCTCAACCGGCCGCAACGGGAACGGAAGCCAGCCGCTGCCGCAACGCCATGACGGCCGATTGCGGTGTCGTCAGCACCGGCAGGCCGGCTGGCACGGCGGCCCGCACGGCCGGCGCCGCCCGCGCCATGGAAAACTGGCCGATGACGATGGAATCCACCGCCGGTAAGGCTGCCGCCGCGCGGGCGATCAGCGCGTCATGCTCCTCCGGCCGCCCGGCCTGGAGCGCCGCCAGTGCCCCTTCCACCAGGCGCGCCTCAATGGTCAGGGGCTTGCCGACAGCCTCTCCCGCCGCCTTCAGCTCATCGGCCATCGAAGCGAGGGAGGGCGCGAAGCTCACCAGCAGGCCGATGCGGCCGCCATGCCCCAGCGCCTCGGCGAAGGCGCCCTCATTCGGCTTCAGGATCGGGATGCCGTGGCTCCGCCGCGCCGCCTCGATGGCGGGCGCGAAGGCGGAACAGGTGAAGAGGATGGCGTCGCTCCCCCCGCCTTCGGGCCCCGCCATGGCGGCATAATCCGTCAGGCTCCTGAAGCGACCCATCATCTTGGCGTCCAGCACGCCGCCCGCCGCCGCGTGATCCGCCGAGAGCGAGGAATCCAGCAGGTCGTGGGTCCGCGCTTCCGGCCAGTATTCAGCGAAGGCGGCATGGATCGGCGCCACGGATTCGCGCAGGGCATGGATCAGCATGATCCGGCTCGGCCGTATGGGCTGGCGCATGGCGTTCCTCTCCCTCGAATCGCGCGGGCAGGAGAATGCCGGCCATGCCCGGGCTCCGATATCCCCTTTATGCAGCGCGCCACAACCGCGGATACCTGGAGGCGCCGCAGCCCGCCCGGTCCTGGCGGAGGCTCAGTAGGGCGGGCCGTCCTTGTGCCGGTACCGCCAGCGGCCGTCCTCGCGCAGGGCCAGGAGATCGTCCAAGGGGTAGACGACCCCGTCCCCCTCGGTGCGGTCGCCCACCTCCAGGTAACGGACGGGCCCTGCCGAGCGGTTCTCCAGGTGATGCGCCGCGCCACCGGCCGGGAAACCGGCGCAGTACCCGGCCCGCAGCACCACCACCTCCTCCTCTCCGGAGACGAGCACGGCCTCCCCTTCCAGGATGAAGACGAACTCGTCCTGCTGGCTATGGGCGTGGTGCAGGGCGGAGACGGCGCCGGGTTCCAGCACCGTCAGGTTCACGCCGAAGTTCCGCAGCCCGAAGAGATCGCCCAGCGGACGCTTGACGCGCCCCGCCATCCTGGCGGCGAAGACCGCCGGATAGCTGGAGGAAATGCCGCGCTGCGGCGCCGTATCGGCCCTGATGGCCACGCGTTCCGTCATTCCGGCCTCCTGTGACATGGCTTCGCGACGCCTGAGGATGCGCCTCCGGCCGCCCTGATGGAAAGTCCCGGCCGGCGGCTCCGCGCAGGGACTGTACCGGCCGGCGCGCGGCACAGTTCCGGGGCCGCGCGCCGTGGATCCGCTTGCGGCGCGCCTCTCCGGCTCCGATGCTCGCGAAAGCCGCCCCGCGTCACCTCCTGCCCCGACTGGATGGACATCATGGCCCCTCACGCATCCTATCCGCTGTCCAGCCGCGCCCGGCATATGCGGGCCTCGGAAATCCGGGAACTGCTGAAGCTCGTGGACCGCCCTGGCATGATCTCCTTCGCCGGCGGAATTCCCGATCCCTCCCTCCTCGACCATACGGCCTTCCGCGCCGCCTACGACGCCATGCTGGCCGATGCCGCGACGGGCGCTTCCGCGCTGCAATACTCGGCGACGGAAGGCTACCTGCCCCTGCGCGGCTGGCTCGCGGAGCGGATGACCACGCGGGGCATCGCCTGCTCCGCCGAGAATATCCTGGTCACGCATGGCTCCCAGCAGGCGCTCGACCTGATCGGCAAGCTGTTCCTGGACCCCGGCGACAGGGTGGTGACGCAGGCGCCCACCTATCTCGGCGCCCTGCAAAGCTTCAGCGCCTTCGAGCCCGCCTTCGCGAACCTCCGCCACATCGCCGCCGGCGGCCCCGTGAAGCTGATCTACCTCGTCCCCGATTTCGCCAATCCGACAGGCCGGTGCATGGAGCTTTCCGAGCGTATCGCCGCGCTCGACCTGGCGGAGCGGCATGGTGCCATCATCGCCGAGGACGCCGCCTATACCGAGCTGCGCTACGAGGGGGAGGACCTTCCCCCGATCGCCGCGCTGGACCAGGCGCGGGTCGGCGGGATCGAGGAGGCCCGCACCCTCCACTGCGGCACCTTTTCCAAGACGCTCTCGCCGGGCCTGCGCCTGGGCTGGATCTGCGGGCCCGCCGCGCTGATCCACCGGCTGACGCTCATCAAGCAGGCCTCCGACCTGCATACGGCGACGGCGAACCAGCGGGCCATGCATGCCGTCGCCCTCTCCGGCTTCGATGCGCGGGTGGCGCGGGCGCGCCGGATCTACCGGCAGCGGCGGGACTGGATGCTGGAAGCGCTGGAGCGCCACGCGCCGCCCGGCGTGACCTGGACGCGCCCGCGCGGCGGCCTGTTCATCTGGCTCACCCTGCCCGCCGGCACCGACGCGGCGGCGCTGCTGCAAAAGGCCCTGGCGCGGAACATCGCCTTCGTCCCCGGCGGCGCCTTCTTCGCGGATGGCAGCGGCGCCAATACCCTGCGCCTGAGCTTCTCCCTGGCGGATGAGGCGAAATCCGCCGCAGGGATCGCGCGGCTCTGCGAACTCATCGCCGGGGAAGGCGCGCATGCGCGGCCGGAGGCGGTGTCCGGCACCGGCCGCGCCACGACTCACCAGCATCCCTGATCACGGAAGCCCCGCCCATGTCATCCACGGCCTCCGCCCCGCCGGCCACCCGCCTCACCCGCCATGCCCTCTTCGGCGTGGTCGCGGGCGGGCTGATCGTCAGCGCCGCCATGGGCGTGCGCCAGACCTTCGGGCTTTTCGTCGCGCCCTTCTCCTTCGACCACGGGCTGCCGGTCACGCTGATCGCCTTCGCCATCGCGCTGCACAACCTCGTCTGGGGCGTGGCGCAGCCCTTCGCGGGCGCGGCGGCCGACCGCTACGGCGCAGGGCCGGTGGTCGCCTTCGGCGCGCTGCTCTTCGCCGCCGGGCTGGCCGTCGCCGCCCTCTTTCCCACCGGCCCGATGCTGGTGCTGGGCCTGGGCCTGCTGGTGGGGGCGGGCATCAGCTGCACCAGCTTCGGCGTGGTGCTGACGGCGGTCAGCCGCGCCGTGCCGGCCGAGAAGCGCAGCATGGCCCTGGGCCTGTCCAGCGCCTGCGGCTCCCTCGGCCAGATGCTGCTGGTGCCGCTGGCGCAAGGCGTGTCCCAGCATTCCGGCACGGCGGTCGCGCTGATGGTCCTGGCGGGCTGCGTGCTGGCCGTCGCGCCCTTCGGCGTGCTGCTGGACCGCAGGGACCCCGCCGGCGCGGCCCCGGCGCCGGAAGGCGCGGGCCTGCCCCTGGGCGCGGCGCTGGCCCAGGCCATGCGGCACCCCGGCTTCCGGTTGCTGACCCTCGGCTTCTTCAACATGATCGGCAGCTGGGCCTGCGGCTGGCTGGGCGGGCGCTTCCGCCAGCAATATGTCCTGGGATGGCTCTACCTCATCCGCGGCATCGCCATCGCCGCCTTCTTCCTGCTGCCGAAGAGTGAAGCCTCCGTCCTCGTCTTCGCGGCCATCATGGGGCTGATCTGGCTGGGCACGGTGCCGCTGACCAGCGGGCTGGTGGCCAAGGTCTTCGGCGTGCGGCATCTCGGCACGCTCTTCGGAATCTGCTTCCTCAGCCACCAGATCGGCTCCTTCCTGGGTTCCTGGGTGGGCGGCTATGTCTTCGACGCGACGGGCTCCTATTCCCTCATCTGGATCGCCACGGCGGGTGCCGGGCTGGTGGCGGCGCTGCTGCACTTCCCCATCAAGGACCTGCCGGTGGCCGCGCCCGCCACGGCCTGAGCCACCCCGCCGCCGGCCCTGCCGGGCGCGCGGCGGCACAGTGCCCGCGCCGTGGCGCGAAGGCGCGCTTGCGGCGCCGGATGGCGGGCCGGCATAATGTCCGCGCCCGCCCCGACCACGCCTGTTCCGGGAGCCGCGACGCCATGCCACCCGCCCCTGAGCCCTCCTCCGTCGCCGCCGCGCCCGTGGAAACAGGCGAGGCGCTGCGTGTCGTCCTCGGCGGCGCGTCCCGCCTGGTCCTCGAGCTGGACCGGCACGGCCCCCGGCCGCTGGCGGACCAGATCGCGGAGCGGCTGGCCTCGCTGATCCGCGCGGGCAGCCTAACCCAGGGCACGCGCCTGCCCTCCATCCGCGCGCTCGCGGGGCGCTCCGGCGTCAGCATCCATAGCGTGGTGGAGGCCTATGCGCGGCTGGCGGCCATGGGGCTTTCCGTCTCCCGCGCCGGCTCCGGGGTCTATGTCGTGCGTCCCGCCGCCGCGCCCGCCGCCGCCCCGCCACCGGAACCCGACCCCCTGCTGCCGGAGGGCGCGGCGGCGGCGATGATGGACGGGTGGGACGATGCCCTGGCGCCCGGCAGCGGCTTCCTGCCCGGTGCCTGGATGGAAGGCGCCTGGCAGGGCGGCGTGCTGAACCGCTTCGCCCGGCACCTGCCCGCCGCCATGCCCCGGCCCAGCCCGCCGCAGGGGGGCGAGGCGATCCGCCAGCAGATCAGCCTGAAGCTCGGCATGCGCGGCATCCTCATGCCGCCGGACGGCGTGCTGATGACGAGCGGCGCCACCCAGGCGCTGGACCTGGTGATGCAGGCCCATCTTTCCCCTGGCGATACCGTGCTGGTGGAAGATCCCGGCTTCTTCATGCTGTTCCCGATGCTGGCCCGCCGGGGCGCGCGGATGGTGCCGATCCCGCGCCGCGCGGATGGCCCGTGCCTGGAGGCCGTCGCCGCCGCCTGCCGCTCCGGCGCGCCGAAGCTCTTCTTCCTGCAATCCGTGCTGCATAACCCCACCGGCTGGACGGCGACGGCCTCCAATCTCCACCACCTGCTGCGCCTGGCCGAGACCCATGGGCTGCTGCTGGTCGAGGACGATATCTATGGCGACCTCCACCCCGGCGAGCCGGTGCGGCTGATCCAGCTCGATGGCGGGGCCTCCGTCATCTACATCTCCAGCTTCGGCAAGCTGATCGGCGGGGCCGCGCGGCTGGGCTTCCTGGCCACCAGCGCGGCCCGCGCGCGGGAGCTTCTGCGCGCGAAGGTCATGACCGCCCTCACCGGCTCCGGCATGGAGGAACTGCTGGTGCTGGAAGTGCTCTCCTCCGGCCAGTACCGCCGCCATGTCGAGACGCTGCGGGCGCGGCTCTCCTCCGCGCGCGGCCTCGTCACGCAACGCCTGCGGGAACTGGGCTTCAGCATCGAGGGCGGGGATGGCGGGCTCTTCCTCTGGGCCGAGGCGCCGGAGGGCGTGCCCGACGACCTCACCCGGCGCGCCCGGCGGCAGGGATTGTTCCTGGCCGCCGGCACGCTCTTCCGGCCCGGGGGCCGGCCCAGCCGGCATTTCCGCTTCAATGTCGGGCGCTCCACCGACCCGCGCATCCCCGCGCTGCTGCGCGGGCTCCTGCATGGCGGCGGGACGCCGGGATAGGCATGGCCCCACCGCGAAACGCGGCCACCCCCGTTGACGGCGCGCCCGGGAGGGAAAACTCTAGGGCGCCATGACGAACCGCCTCATTCCCCAGGACCTGCCCGACCGGGCCGCCTCCTCCCCCGCCCCGATGCTGCGGGAGGGCAGCGGCCCTGCCGGCCGCAGCCAACGCCTGGACGGCTTCATCCCCCTGCTCTGGGACGAGGCCGCCGGCCGCCTCTGCATCGAGGTGAACCGGCTGGACGAGGACTTCCTCTATGTCGACCGGCTCTCCCATGGCCTGGGCGACCACCGGCTGGAACGCGGCAACCTCAGCCGCCCGACCGTCGCGCGCTTCGAGCGCCGCGGGCCGCGCCTCTTCCTCGTCGCGCGCAACATGGCCTGGCGCACCTCCTCGCCCGAGCCGGCGCAGCAGCTCTCGGTGCGGCAGGCCTTCCCGGAAGCCGTGCTCTGGTCCTTCGACATCCTCTCCGAGCAGGCCGATGGCGCGCTGCTGGTGGATGGCACTGCCTTCTTCCTGCGCGACGCGCGCGGGCTGGCCGCGCAGCTCACCGGCCTGGGACAGGGCACCTACACGCTCGACCCCTCCCGCTGCGCCATCTCCGGCGAATGGCTGCGCGCCTTCCCGCGCAACAGCCAGGCCGAGGCCATCCTCACCTTCGTCAATCCCGCGGCCAAGCTGCGCCCCTTCTGGAACGGCGACGGGCTGCGCGAGGGGCTGATGTCGGTGGCCGCCGACCCGCGCGCCATCACGCTGCGGCTGCGCCACTGCTTCATCCAGCTGCCGGAGCCGGGCTTCCGCCCCCGCCGCTTCGACCCCCGCTCCTCCTTCTTCAACAGCACCATCTTCCATGACTTCGGCCAGTCGCTGGAGGAGCCGGGCGACGTGCACTACACCATCCGGCACCGGCTGGAGAAGAAGGACCCTACTGCCGCCGTCAGCGAGCCGGTGGAGCCCATCACCTACTACGTGGACCGTGGCGCGCCGGAGCCCATGCGCACGGCCCTGCTGGAAGGCGCGCTCTGGTGGAACAAGGCCTTCGAGGCGGCGGGCTTCCGCGACGCCTTCCGGGTGGAGCTGCTGCCCGAGGACGCGGACCCGCTCGACATCCGCTACAACATGATCACCTGGGTGCCGAGGGCCACGCGCGGCTTCTCCACCGGCACCATGATCTGGGACCCCCGCACGGGCGAGATCATCAAGGGCGAGGTGACGTTGACGGCGCTGCGCGACCGGCACCTCCGCATGATCGCCGAGGCGCTGCTCTCCCCCTACGAGGACGGCACGCCCTGCCCGGAGGTCGAGAAGCTGATGCTCGCCCGGCTGCGCCAGCTCTCGGCGCATGAGGTGGCGCATACGCTGGGCCTCGACCACAACCACATCGCCAGCACGCATGGCCAGGACATGTCGGTCTGCGACTATCCGGCGCCGCTGCTGACGCTGGATGCGGAAGGGCGGGTGGACCTCTCCCGCGCCTATGGCGAGAGCATCGGCCGCTGGGACGAGATCTCCATCACCTGGGGCTATTGCCAGTTCCCGCCCGGCATGACGGAGGCGGAGGAGCAGGCCGCGCTGGACGCGATCCTGGAGAAGGCGGAGCGCGAGGAGGGCCTCTACACCCTCGCGCAGCAGGACGGCATCCCGGAAAGTGGCGTGCATCCCAAGGGCCATCACTGGGATACCGGCGCCGATGCCCCGGATGAACTGCTGCGGCTGCTGAAGATCCGCGAGGCCGCGCTGGCGCGCTTCGGCGAGCGCGCCATCAAGCCCGGACGGCCGATGGCGCTGCTGGCCGATGTGCTGGTGCCGCTCTACATGCTGCACCGCTACCAGACCGAGGCGGCGGTGAAGCTGCTCGGCGGGCTGGAATTCCGCTACGCGCTGCGGGGCGACGGGCAGCTCGTCACCAAGCTGGTGCCGGGCGAGGACCAGCGGCGCGCGCTGCGGGCGGTGCTGGCGACGCTCTCCCCCAGCGTGCTGACGCTGCGCGAGGAGCTGCTGCTGCTGCTGCCGCCGCGCCCGCCGGAATGGTACCCGACGCGCGACACCTTCCGCGCCCATACCGGCCTGACCTTCGACCCGCTCGGCGCCGCCGAGGCCGCGGCCACGCATACGCTGAGCTTCCTGTTCCATCCGCACCGCGCCGCGCGCATCGCCGAGCACCACCAGCGCGATGCCAGCCTGCCGGACCTGCATGAGGTGCTGCGCGCGGCGCTGGAGGCGACCTGGCATGCTCCGGCGGAACAAGGCCTGGCCCAGGCGGTGAAGCTGCGGGTGGAGCATGTGGTGCTGCGCCACCTGCTGGCCCTGGCGGCGGCCGAGGAGGCCTCGCCCCTGGTGCAGGCCATCGCGCGCGATGTTATCGGCGAGCTGCGCGCTTGGCTGGCCGGGGCGGAACCGGCGGCGGATTCGCCGGCCCGCGCCCATCGCGCGGCGGCGCTGGCCATGATCGAGGCCTTCGCCCGCGCGCCGGAGGAGTTCCGGCGGCCCGGCACGCTGCCGCCCCCGCCGGGCATGCCGATCTGACCGGCTGACGCGGCATCCGGCCGGGTGGGAACACCCGGCCGCGACGGCCAGGAATTGTACACAATAGAAGCAGGGAAGCCCCTGCGGCGCCCGGAAAGATCGCAAACGCTCCTGTGATCATTCCGGGTTTTTTCCATTCCGGCCGATTTTTCTGCTGAACCCCCGGCGTGAACTGTACACAATAGTCCACCGAAGCAGCTTTGGGGGGCTCTCCCGGGTGCAGTACGATTTTGTGCCGATGCCGATGCGCAAGCCGCTCAAATGGCCCAACGGCGCGCGCGTCGCCTTGATGCTGACGACGAATTTCGAATACTGGGACCGCACGAAGGACACCGACAAGCCCTTCTATCCCGGCGGCCCCTCCATCATCACGGACATGCTGCCGGGCAATGTCTATGACAACCCGAACTGGACCTGGCGCGAATACGGCCAGCGCGTCGGCGTCTGGCGGATGTTCGAGTGCTTCGAGCAGGCCGGGGTGCCCACCAGTTGCACCATGAACGCCAAGATGGGCCTGGAGCGGCGCGAGGTGGTCCAGCATGCCATCGACCGGGGCTGGGAGTTGGTGGCGCATAACTACGTGCAGACCGACCTGCTCTCCAACTACCAGTTCGACATCGAGGGCGAGCGCCACGTCATCCGCGAGACGCTGCGGGTCTATGAGGAGGTCGTGGGCCGGAAGGCGCGGGGCTGGCTCTCCTGCTCGCTCCGCAGCACGCTGAACACGGCGGATATCCTGGCGGAGGAAGGGCTTTCCTTCATCACGGACCTGCTGAACGACGACCAGCCCTACCTGATCCGCACTGAATGCGGGAAGCCGATGGTCTCCATCCCCTATACTTCGGAGGTCAACGACTTCACCGTCTTCCTGCGCCAGGGCAAGGATGTCGACGGCGCCTTCCGCGTCTTCAAGGAACAGTTCGACGAGCTGTACCGGGAGGGCGCGACCAGCGGCCGGCTGATGAATATCGGCCTGCACCCGCATGTCATCGGCCAGCCCTTCCGCATCCGCGCGCTGCGAGACTTCATCGCCTATGCCAAGGGATTTCCCGATGTCTGGTGGGCGACGCGGGAGGAGATCGCGGACTGGTACCTGGAGAATCACGCCGGGCATATCGGATGATCCTTCTCCAGCAGGTCATCAACGGGCTGATGCTGGGTGGCCTCTACGCGCTGGTCGCCGTCAGCTTCACCTTCGTCATCGGCATGCTCAACTTCCTCAATTTCAGCATCCCCGGCATCTTCATGCTCGGCGGCATGCTGAGCTGGGCGCTGATGGTGCAATACGGCCTGCCCTGGTACGCGGCGGTACCGCTCGCGCTGCTGGCCGGCATCCTCGCCTCGCTGCTGGTCGAGCGATTCACCTACCGCTACATGCGGACGCGCTTCGGCGACGCCACGGAACACGCGATCCCGCTGGTCAGCTCGATCGGCTTCCTGATCCTGTTCCAGGGCCTGGTGCAGATCCGCTGGGGCGCGGAGCTGCACAGCTTCCCCTCTCCCTGGCAGGATACCAGCCTGCGGATCGGCGGGCTGCTGGTCAGCGTGCCGCAGCTCGTCTCGCTGGCGCTGGCGCTCACCCTGGTCTTCGGCCTGACCGTGCTGCTGCGCGCCACCTCGCTCGGCCGCTCCCTGCGCGCGGTCGCCGAAAGCCCGGATACGGCACAGCTCCTGGGCATCGACCTGCCGCGGCTCATCCCGGCGGTCTTCGTGGTGGCGGGGCTGCTCTCGGCCCTGGCCGGCGTGCTCTTCGCGCTGAACTACCTGCAGGTCTCGCCAGTGATGGGGGATGAGATCGCCTCCTTCGCCATGGCCGCCATGGTGGTGGGCGGGCTCGGCAATGTCTGGGGCGCGATCGCCGGCGGGCTGCTGCTGGGGCTGCTGGAGGTGATGACGATCCATCTTTTCGGCGCCAAGGTCATCAAGCTCGTGGTCTGGGGCGCGCTGCTGCTGCTGCTCCTGGTGCGGCCGCAGGGGATCTTCGGCAAGCTGTCCGTCGGCAAGGGGAAATTCTGAACGATGAGCGGATATCTCGCCGGCATCCTGGCCGTCTTTTCCATCAACCTGCTGCTGGCCTATGCGGTCTTTCTGCCGGCGGCGGCGGGGATGCTGAACCTGGGCGCGGCCGGCTTCATGGCCATCGGCGCCTATGCCTCCGCCTATCTGGACGTGGAATACGGCCTGCCGCTGCCGCTCTGCCTGCTGGCCGGCACCGCCGCCAGCACCATCATGGGCTGCCTGATCGCCTTTCCCATCCTGCGGACACGGGGCGTCTACATGGTGCTGGCGACGCTCGCCTTCGGCGAGATCGTGGCCGGCGCGCTGATCAACATGGAGGCCGTGGGCGGCGCCGCCGGCTATCCCGTCACCAGCTTCATCGACATGCCCGCCATCCTGGCGCTGGCCGCCTGCGGCGTGCTGCTGGTGGTCTATATCCTCTCCACCCGCTTCGGCCTCGCCATGCGCTCCATCCATGATGACGAGCAGGCGACGGCGCTCTTCGGCATCCATGTGCGGCGGGTGAAGGTCATGGCCTTCACCATCGGCGCCGGCTTCGCCGGGCTGGCGGGCGCGCTCTACGGCCATCACTACAACTATATCGAGGTGGCCAACTTCAACCTGATGCTCAGCACCTACACGCTTCTCTACGTGCTGATCGGCGGCACGCAGACGGCCTTCGGGCCGCTGGTGGGCGCGGCCATCTTCTCCCTGCTGCCGGAGCTGCTGCGCGGCAGCGAGCACTGGCGCTTCGTGATCTTCGCCGTGCTCATCATCGCCGTCATGGCGCTGCGGCCGGAAGGCGTGATCACCCGCCACGGGCTGGCGCGGCTCGCGGGGCGCGGGAAGGCGGCGGGATGAGAGGGTTGCCGGACCTGCTGACGCTGGACGGCGTCTCGAAATCCTTCGGCGGCCTCAAGGTCATCCAGGATTTCAGCCTCTCCGTGCCGCCCGGCGCGCGCATCGGGCTGATCGGGCCGAACGGCGCGGGCAAGACCACGGTCTTCAACCTGATCACCGGGGTCTATCCCGTCACCACCGGCCGCATCCTGATGGGGGGCGAGGATATCACGGCGCTGCCGGACTGGCGCCGCGCGCGCCACGGCATGGCGCGAAGCTTCCAGAACATCCGGCTGATGCCGCATCTCTCGGCGGTGGAGAACATCATGCTGGGCCAGCACCTGCGCGCCCGGCGCTGGTGGGACCAGCTCTCTCCGCTCGGGCTGATGCCGCGCAACCGCTGGAAGCGCGACGCCCTGGCGGCGCTGCAGGCCGCCGGCCTGTCCCGCTACGCCGATGCGCTGGTCTACAACCTGCCCTACGGCGTGCAGAAGCGGCTGGAGCTGGTGCGCGCCGCCGTGGCAGGCGCCAGGCTGCTGATGCTGGACGAGCCCGCCGCCGGGCTGAACCCGACGGAGCGCGAGGAACTGCTGGCGCATATCGAGGGCCTGACCTCCGGCGGTACGGCGCTGCTGGTGGTGGAGCATGACATGGGCTTCGTCCGCCGCCTCTGCGAACACGTGGTGGTGCTGAATTTCGGCCAGAAGATCGCCGAGGGCCGGCCGGAGGAAGTGCAGCGCGACCCGCAGGTGCTTGAAGCCTATCTCGGCACGGGGACATCCGCCCATGCTGCTTGAGGTCCGGGACCTGGATGTCCGATACGGCCGCACCCATGCGGTGGCCGCCGCCTCCCTGGCCGTGGCGGAGGGCGAGGTCGTCGCCGTGCTCGGTGCCAATGGCGCCGGCAAATCCTCCCTGCTGAAGGCCATCCTGGGCACGGTGACGCCGGCGGGCGGCGGCATCCGCTTCGATGGCGCGGATATCACCACGGCGCCCGTGCCCCGGCGCATCCGCGACGGGCTGGTGCTGGTGCCGGAGGGGCGGCGCATCCTGGTCTCCATGACGATCCAGGAGAACCTGCTGCTGGGCGCCGGGCTGCGGCGGGACCGCGCCACCATCCCGCGCGAGATCGACGCCATCTACGACCGCTTCCCCAACCTCGCGGCGCGGCGGGACATGCCGGCGGCGGTGCTCTCGGGCGGCGAGCAGCAGATGCTGGCCATCGGCCGCGCCATGCTGGCCCGCCCCCGGCTGATGATGCTGGACGAGCCCTCCCTCGGCCTCAGCCCGCTGCTGGTGGACCGCGTCTTCGCGCTGCTGCGGGAGCTGAACGCGGATGGCATGTCGCTGCTGCTGGTCGAGCAGAATACCCGCAAGACGCTGGAGCTGGCCTCCCGCGGCTATGTGCTGGAACTCGGGCGGATCGTGATGGCGGACAGCGCCACCTCGCTGCTGGCCGATGAGGGACTGCAACGCGCCTATCTCGGCGCCGGCTGAAACCGCTGGGCGAAGGAGCCTCTGCCATGGCGATTGATCGACGGACACTGATGGCGGCCACGGCGGCGGCACTGGCCGCGCCCGCGCTGCGGAACCCCGCACTGGCGGCGGCGGATGAGCTGGTGGTCGGCTTCTCCTATGTCGGCACTGGCCCGCTGCAATCCCTGCTGATCACGAACAAGGTGCCGGTGGAGATGGCGCTCGCGGACATCAACGGCGCGGGCGGGGTGAACGGCAAGAAGCTGCGCGTCTCCATCTTCGACACGGCGGGCGACCCCCGCCAGGCCCAGGTCGCGGCGCGGCGCTTCGCGGAGGATGAGGGCGCGCTCTGCATCCTCGGCCCGGCATCCTCGGGCGAGTGCCGCGTGGCCTTCCCGGCGGGCGAGCGGCTCGGCATCGTCCAGTGCAGCCACTCGGCCACCGCGCCGGGCATCACGGACAAGATGAGCTTCGCCTTCCGCAATACCTCGGACGAGCTGACGCAGTTCCGGCGCCTGCTGAAGGTGATGAAGGCCAAGGGGATGCCGGTGGCCAGCGCCTCCATCCTCTATGCCACCGACGAGTTCATCTCCAAGACGCTGGGCGAGACCATCTATCCCCAGGCCTTCAAGGATGCGGGCATTCCCGTCGCGCGGGCGGTGGGCTTCCCGATGCAGGCCTTCGACGTCTCCGCCCAGGTCGCCGAGATCGTCCGCAACCCGACCGATATCGTCGCGCTCGGCGGCACCATCGAGCCGGCGGTGAAGGTGCTGAAGGAGCTGCGCCGCCAGGGCTACAAGGGCCGCATGATCGGCAGCGGCGTGATGTCCGATCCGACGCTGCCGGAGAAGGTGGGCGCGGATGGCGAGGGCACGCTCTATCCCAGCTTCTTCTACAGCGGGCTGAACGACCGGACGAAAGCCTTCACCGAGCGCTTCGCGGCCGGCGCGAAGCAGGCCGGCTACACGCGCACCAGCCCGCACCACACCGATGCCGCGGCCTACGACATCCTGCAGATCTACGCCGAGGCCATGCGCCGCGCCCGGGTGACGGGCGAGCCCGGCAGGCGGGCGGCCGAGCGCATCGCCATCCGCGACCAGATGAAGGACATGGAAGGCTGGGGCTGGGAAGGCGTCCTGGGCAGGAGCTGGTTCTATCCCGACGGCGCGGCCCGGCTGCCCGCCCATGTCATCGAGGTGCGGGACGGCAGGCTGCAGCTTCTTGATTCGCTGTACGAGGGTTGAGGGTGATGGACCTGACACGCCTGGGCCCGGAGCCCGGAACCCGCTGCCTCGTGCTGGGCGGCTGCGGCGGCATCGGCCGCGCCTATGTGCGCGGGCTGCTGGCGGCGGAATGCCGCGTCGCCGTACTGGACCTGCCGGCCTCCATGGCGGAGCGCCCGCCGGAGGCCGGGGTCGAGGCCGTGCCGGTGGATGCGACGGATGAGGCGGCGGTGACGCGCGCCATCCAGCGGCTGGGCGATGCCTGGGGCGGGCTGGATGTCTTCGCCTTCCTGACGGGCATGAACACGAAGCTGAAGCCGCTGGCGGAGATGGACACGGCCGATATCCGCACGGTGCTGGAGATCAATCTCGTCTCTGCCTTCACCACCACGCGGGCGGCGCTGCCCTATCTCCAAGGGTCGCCGGCGGCCTCGGCGGTCTATGTCTCCTCCGGCCTGCATGCCTTCGTGGAGCCGGGCTTCTCGGCCTATAGCGCCTCCAAGGGCGGGCTGGTCTCGCTGATGAAGGTGGTGGCGAAGGAGGGCGCGCCGGGCCTGCGCGCCAATGCCGTGGCCCCCGGCGCGGTGGAGACCGCCTTCCTGACCGGCGGCCTCGGCCATGGCGGCAAGGAAGGCGAGCCCGGCGCCTTCATGAAGCAGTTCGGCGAGGCCCATGCCGAGAAGGTGCTCTCCTCCATCCCGCTGCGCCGCATCGCGCAGCCGGAGGATGTGGCGGCGCCGATGCTGTTCCTCAGCGGCCCCGCCTCCCAGTACCTGACGGGGCAGGTGATCTACGTGAATGGCGGCCGCTTCGCGCCCTAGCGGCCGGAGCGTGAGGGAGAGGTCTCCATGCGGTTCATGATCGGCGATGCGCGGGTCGATGTCGTCCCGGATATCGAATGCTTCCCCCTGCCGGCGCGGCGCCTGCTTCCCGCCGCCGACCTCGCCGCCCTGGCGGAGCACCGGGCGCTGCTGGAGCCGGACCATGTGGATTTCGGGCGGGAGACCATCCTGCTCGGCGTCCAGGCGCTGCTGCTGCGGCTGCCGGACCTCACGGTGCTGATCGATACCTGCGTGGGCGAGGACAAGCCCCGCGCCGCCCGCCCGGAATGGCACCAGCGCCGCGCCAGCGGCTTCCTGGAGCGGCTGCGGGCGCTGGATGTGGCGCCGGAAGATGTGGATGTGGTCTTCTGCACCCATCTGCATGCCGACCATGTCGGCTGGAACACCCGGCTGCTGGACGGCCGCTGGGTGCCGACCTTCCCCCGCGCGCGCTATGTGGTGGGCGAGCGGGAGCTGGCGCAGTGGCAGGCGCGCGCCGCCGCCGACCCTTCCGGCAACCACGGCAGCTTCGCCGACAGCGTGCAGCCGCTGCTGGAGGCCGGGCAGGTCGTCACGGCGCGGGAGGGCGAGGAGATCGCCCCGGGCGCCGTCCTCACCGCCCTGCCTGGCCATACCGAGGGGCAGATGGGGCTGCGGGTGACGCGGCAGGGCGCGCGGGCGATCTTCTGCGGCGACGCGATCCATAGCCCCGTGCAGATCCTGCGCCCGGAGTGGTCGAGCAGCTTCTGCGCGGATGGCGAGACCGCCGCCACCACCCGCCGCCGCCTGCTGGAATGCGCGGCGGAGGAGGATACCCTTCTGGTGCCCGCGCATTTCCGCCACTGCGGCTGCACCCGGATAAGGCGGCGGGGCGATGCCTTCCTGCCGGTCTTCGGTGACGGGGAGGATGGCGGCCGGCGGTCGTCCTCGCAGTCGTGATGCGGCGCTGCGTCCCGTGCTGCCTCACCATGGGTCCCGCGAAGGCCCAGGAGGAAACACATGGCCCGAATCTATGTGAGCGACGTGATCGAGGCGCCGGTCGAGCAGGTCTGGAGCCTCATCCGCGACTTCAACGGCATGCCGAGGTGGCACCCCGCCGTCGCCGACAGCGAGATTGAGGGCGGCCTGCCGAGCGACGCGGTGGGATGCGTGCGCTCCTTCCACTTCGTCGATGGCGCGCATCTGCGCGAGAAGCTGCTGAAACTGTCCGACCGCGAGCATGAATGCGTCTACTGCATCCTGGACAGCCCGCTGCCCATCACCGGCTATGTCGCCGGCTACCGCCTGCTGCCGGTCACGGAGACCGACCGCACCTTCATCGACTGGTGGGCGGAATACGAGATCGACCCGAAGGATCACGAGCGCGTCCTGGACATCGTGAGGAACGGCGTCTTCCGCCGCGGCTTCCAGGCCATCAACGAATACTTCCGGAACAAGGCCTGACCGGATGGGCTAGGCCGCCGCCGCCCTGTCGCCGCGCAGCAGTTCCGTCAGGAAATCGACGAAGAGCCGGACCTTGGCCGACATGTGCCGGTTCTTCTGATAGACGGCGTAGACGCCGTAGTCGAAGGTGCCGTAGCTGACCCGGAACTGCGTCAGCAGCGGCACCAGCGCGCCGGAGGCCAGATCCTCCGAGATGGACCAGTCCGGCATCATGATGACGCCCAGCCCCGCCAGCGCCATGGAGCGCAGCGACGGCCCGCTGTCGCTCTGGTAGGAGCCCTCCACCGGCACCTCGGTCACGGCGCCCTGCGGGTCCATGAAGCGCCAGGTCGTGCTGCCGTCGTTCAGCCGGTAGGTCAGGCAGTTATGCGCCACCAGCTCACCCGGCGCCGTGATGGGCCCGGCCCGCCGCAGATAGGCCGGGGAGGCGCAGAGCACGCGCTCCCCATGCAGCAGCTTCCGCGCGATCAGGGCGGAATCCTCCATCCGGCCGATACGGATATCGACGTCCACGTTATGCTCGACGATATCGACCGCCGCGTTGGACATCGTGAAGTCGACCTTGATATCCGGGTATCGTGTCAGGAATTCCGGCATCGCCGGGATGATCCTCTGCACGCCGATCAATTGCCGCGAATGCACCCGCAGGACCCCGCGCGGGGAGCGTTGCAGCTGGGAGATGGTGCTGCTCGCCTCCTCCAGCTGGCTGAGGATGCGCTCGGCGTAACGATAGTAGATCATGCCGGCCTCGGTCAGGCTGAGCTTGCGGCTGCTCCGGTTCAGCAGCCGGCTGCCGACCTCATCCTCCAGGGCATTGATGTAGCGGGAGATGGAGGCCGGGGAGAGGCCGATCTGCCGGCCGGCGGATGACAGGCTGCCGGCCTGGACCACCAGCACGAAGCTGCGCAAGGCCTTCAGGTTTTCCATCTTTTCGCCCCATCATTCCGTTTTCTGCAATCCTGACTCCTTTGCACCCATGGCTCAATCCGGCGCCCCGGCCGGCCCGACCTTGCAAAAGATGAAAAGGCGCTCCTTGCCCGGCAGAGCTTCATGGCCCCGGCCACGGGGTCTAACCTCGGCGCCGGCCAGCCAGGGCGGACGGGCCGGCCACCGACCACGGATACGAGGAAACGGACCATTGGAGAGCGTGCTCAGCGGCATCCGCGTGCTGGATTTCTCCCGCATCTTCGCGGGACCGGCGGCGACGCAGATCCTCGGCGACCTCGGGGCGGATATCATCAAGGTCGAGGAGCCCGGCCATGGCGATGATGCCCGCACCTTCGGCGTGACGCCGGAGGCGATGCGCGACTTCGGCGCCAGCCCCTCCTTCCTGGCGCTGAACCGCAACAAGCGCAGCATCGTGCTGAACCTGCGGCAGGACGCCGCGCGGCAGGCGGCGGCCGCCATGGCCGCGCGATGCGACGTCCTCATCCATAACTTCCGCCCCGGCGGCATGGAGAAGTTCGGCCTGGGATACGAGGCGCTCGCCGCCACCAATCCGCGCCTGGTCTATTGCGAATTCTCCGCCTATGGCGACCGGGGGCCCCTCTCCCACCTCGGCGCCAATGACGTGGCGCTGCAGGCGCATAGCGGGCTGATGAGCATCACCGGCGAGGCCGACCGGCCACCCGTGCGCTCCGGCACCGCCGTCATCGACCTGCATGCCAGCATGGGGCTGGTCTCCGCCATCCTGGCGGCGCTGCTGCACCGGGAGCGGACGGGCAAGGGCCAGCGCGTCGAGACCTCGCTGCTCCGCAGCGGCGCGCATCTGATGAACTACTTCTACACCGAATACTGGCTCGACGGCACGGTGCGCGGCCGCATGGGCACGGCCAACCACCTGAGCGTGCCGAACCAGGCCTTCCCGGCCACGGATGGCAGCGTCATCATCATTGCCCCAGCCGACGACATGTGGCGCCGCCTGACCGTGGCGCTGGATGCGCCGCATCTGGACCGCGAGGAATTCCGCACCGCCTTCGACCGCCGCCGCAACCGCGAGGCGCTGATCGCGGAGCTGACCGCCGTCACCAGCCGGATGAGCTGCGCCGAGCTGGTGCGGCGCCTGGGCGCGGCCAAGGTCAATGTCTCCAAGGTCAATGACGTGGCCGAGGCCGCCGACGATCCGCAGCTGGCGGCCATCGGCGCGGTCGTCGAGCAGCGGATGGGCGAGCGGGTGCTGAAATCCGTCGCCGCCCCCTTCGCCATGAGCGGAACGCCGACCCAGGCGACGCGCGCCCCGCCCCGCCACGGCGAGCATACCGACGAGATCCTGCGCGAATTCGGCTTCGACGCCGCGCGGATCGAGGCGCTGCGGGCGGAGGGCGCGCTGGGGGAGACGGCGGCCGCCGCCGGCTAGACGGGCGGCAGCCCGACGCGCTGGCGCAGGACAGCGTCGCGGACGGTCAGCTCCTCGCCCGCCAGATCGCGCGCCTCCTCGCCGCAGAGCCAGGCGATGGCGCGCGCCGGCTCCTCCGGCGGCGCCAGCTGGGACCGGTCCAGGCGGCTGATCTCATTGATGCCGGAGGCGCGGATCGCCACCTGCATCTCCGTATCCACCACGCCCGGGCGGAAGCCGTAGCAGCGGATGCCGAGTTCCGCGCATTCCAGGTGGATGCTGCGCGTCAGCATCGCCAGCCCCGCCTTGCCCGCGCAATAGGCGCTCCAGCCCTCGTTCGGCCGGGCGGCGGCGCCAGAGCTGACATTGACCACCACGCCGCCGCCCCGCGCCGTCATCGCCGGCAGGGCCGCACGGCAGCCGTTATAGGCGCCGATGAGGTTGATGGTGATGCTGCGCGCCCAGGCGGCGGGGTCGACCTCATCGACGCGGCCGATCGGCTCGATCACCCCGGCATTGTTGACCAGGATATCCAGCCGGCCGAAACGTTCCAGCACCGCCCCGACCGCCGCCTCGACCGAGGCGAAATCCGCGACATCGACGCCCAGCGCCAGCGCCTCCCCGCCTCGTCCGGCGATATCGGCCGCGACCGCCTCGCAGGCCGCCCGGTCCCGGCTGGCGATGCCGACGCGCGCGCCGGCCAGCGCCAGCTGCTCCACCGTGCTCCGGCCGATGCCCCGGCTCCCGCCCAGCACCAGGGCCACCTGTCCCGCCAGCATGCTCATCCCGCCTCTCCCGTCATGGCGCGCCCGGCGGATCGCACGGGGCGCGCGGGACGGTCTAGACGCGGAACCGCCGCACCGGAAGGTCAGGCCGCCGCGACATTGCCCTCATCCTCCAGATTACTCGACAGGCGGGAGAGCGGCACCTCGATCTCGCAGATCAGCCCGGCCGGTTCCCAGTGGTTGGTGATCTGCCCCTGCAACTGTCCCTGCACGATGGAGAGCAGCACGCGGGAGCCGAAGCTGCGCCGCCGCGGCGGGCCCGGCACCCGGGGGCCGTTGGATTCGACCCAGCGCAGACGGAGCAGGGTGCCGGACCCCTGCGGCTCCGGCACGAGCTGCCAGGTGATGGTCACCAAGCCGTTCTGCGCCGAGAGCGCGCCGTGCTTGACCGCATTGGTCGCCAGCTCATGCGCCGCCATGGCCAGGGGCTGCGCCGCGACGGGCGGCAGCACGACCGGCGGCCCGTCCAGCGTGGCGCGCGGTCCGGTCGCGCCGATGCCCTCGACGATGAAGGGCTGGAGTTCCGCCTTCAGCAGGGCATGCAGGCTGGCGCCGCGCCAGCGGTCCTCGGCCAGCAGGGTATGCGCCCGCGCCAGGGCGGTGACGCGCCCCTCCACCGCCTTGACATAGGTTTTCAGGTCGGTCTGGGGCGTCAGCCGCAGGGTGGCCAGGGCGACGGAGAGCGCGTTCTTGGCACGGTGGTCGACCTCGCGCGCCAGCAGGCGCACCCGTGCCTCGCTGGCCTGGATCTCGGCCGTCCGCTCCCGCACGCGCTCCTCCAGGCTGGAGTTGAGCAGATGCAGGTCCCGGGTGCGGCGCCGGGCCATGACCGTCAGCCAGACCAGCGCCAGGGAGGCCATGCCGGCGAAGACGCCATAGATGAAGATGTGGCGATGCCATGTCGCCATCGCCGTATCCCAGGGCACGCCGAAGCTGACCCGCACCGGGAAGGCGCCGATGCGGCGATAAGCCGTCATGCGCTCGATCCCGTCATGGGGCGATACCTCCGTGAAGATCGCGCCCTCCGGCTCCAGGGGATGGCTCTGATCCACCGCGGCCCAGGGCGCCGCCGGAGCAGCCCTTGGGTCCAGCGGCGGGCGGCGCGCCAGGATCACCCCGTCATCCCGCACCAGGGACACCTGGGCTCCGCGGTCGGGCGCCGCATTGTCCCAGTAGTCGATGAAGCTGCTCTGCAGGATGCCGACCGCGACGATGCCGAGGAAGCTTCCATCCTGCCCGGACCGCCGCGCCGTCATGAAGAAGGTTGGCCCGCCCCCGGCGCGGCTGCGGACCGGTCCCGCCACGTAGGGCTGGTTCCCCGGAGTCTCCTGATGCCGGCGGAAATATTCGCGGTCGCCGACATGGACGCCGAGCCTGGGCAGCCCTCCCTCGGAATCGACCAGGGGCATGCCATCCGCATTGAAGACCACGAGGCCGAGCGTCTCGCCCGTGTAGCGCTTCAGGCTGGCCAGGAACATCTGGTGGCTCTCGGATGCGGCCTGGATCTCCTCATCCGAATCGCCCTGCAGCCTTTCATCGATGGCCCCGAGCGCCAGGGTCTGGAACTGGAAAATCTTCTCCGCATGGGCTTCCAGCGTACCGAGCCGCGCCAGGAGGTCCTCCCGCGCGGAGGCAACCGTCCGGGTCCGGTCGTAAAGGATCACCGCGCCAAAGGTCAGTAGCGGAACACAGAAGGATGCAATCAGAAGAGTATCGACCGCCCGCAACCGCCACCATGCCCCACCCCACCTCTTTACTACTGACTGATCAGTATTGCTGCCAGGCATCGCCGCTCCTGTAGAGCGCGAGTTGGGGATTATGAATACCGCGCTTACCCACCTAACGCCCAAGCCAGTATTTGGCTTTAGATGATCGCGTTTCCATGATTTTCAGCGGGCGTCAGCAGGATGCGTCCCGGGCGAGCAGTGCGACGGAGGTGGATATCGCAGGGCGATAGAGGCATTCTCGCAGGCGATGCAGATGATGGGCACCAGCGCCCCGCGACGACTCCGCGGCGGCCCGAGCCGTCCCCATCCATGGAACGGGAGACGAGTCATGCGTCTGGCGGCCCTTGCCCTCATCGCCTCCACCCTGGCCCTGCCGTCCCTGGCGCAGACGCTCCGCGTCGGCATCGGCTCGGACCCCACGGTGCTGGACCCCGCCCAGTCCAGCGCCTTCGTGGAACGCGTGGTCTTCACCGCGCTATGCGACCGCCTGCTGGATGTCGGCCCGGACCTTTCCTTCCGGCCGGAGCTGGCGACGGCCTGGGAATGGCAGGATGGCGGCCGCGTCCTGAAGCTGACGATCCGCGAGAACGGCGTCTTCCACGACGGCACGACGCTGGATGCCGAGGCGGTGAAGATCAACCTGGACCGCTATCGCACCGCGCCGGAATCCCGCCGGAAATCCGAGCTGCGTCCGGTGGAATCCATCGAGGCGCCGGACCCCCGCACGGTGCTCATCCACCTGAAGGAGCCATACGCGCCGCTGCTCTCCGTGCTCTCGGACCGCGCGGGCATGATCATGTCGCCCACCGCCATGGCGCGGCTGCGCGAGAGGATCCGCGACGAGCCCGTCTGTTCCGGCCCCTTCCGCCTCATCCGCCGCGTGGCGCAGGACCGGATCGAGATGGAGCGCGTGCCCGGGCACTGGAACGCCGCCAATATCCATGTGCAGCGGCTGATCATGCTGCCCATCCCCGACAATACCGTGCGGCTGCTGAACCTGCGCGCGGGGCAGCTGGACCTGATCGAGCGGGTGGCGCCGGCGGATGTGGAAACCGCGGAGCGGGACAGGGGCATCCGCGTCGCGGAATCCACCGCCATCGCCTATCAGACCATCTATCTGAACACCGCAGGCGGCAATCTGAAGGACCCCAGGCTGCGCCAGGCGCTGGAGCTGAGCATCGACCGCGAGGTCATCAACCAGGTGGCGCTGGAAGGGCGCTTCATTCCGAACAACCAGCCGGAGGCACCGGGCACGCCCTACCACTTCGGCGACATGGCCCTGCCCGGGCGGGATGTGGGGAAGGCGAAGGCGCTGCTGCGCGAGGCCGGGCAGCCCAACCTCACCGTCAACCTGCTGACGCCCAACAGCCCGGTCGAGAGTCAGGTGGCGCAGATCATCCAGGCCATGGCGGCGGAGGCCGGCATCCAGGTGCGGATCGAGACCATGGAATCCGCCGCCCTGGTGGCGAAGTCCGAGCGCGGCGACTACGACGCCGCCTTCGGCATCTGGTCCGGCCGGCCCGACCCGGATGGGAATATCGCGCTCTGGATCGCCTCGGACGGCTTCCTGAACCGCATGGGCTACAGGAACCCGAAGGTGGACGCGGCCTTCGTCTCGGCCCGCCAGACCACCGAGCCGGCCCGGCGGCGCGCCTTCTACCAGTCCGCCGCCGAGCAGTGGCTGGCGGACCGGCCGATGCTCATCCTGTACCACTACCGCTGGTTCTGGGGCATGCGGGCGGGGCTGGAGGGCTTCGAGCCCTCGCCCGACGGCCTGATCCATTTCACCGGCCTGCGGCTGCCGCCGGGCTGAGGGAACGGGCCGCGGGCACGGGCATCCGGAGGTGGGGATACTGGACATCCGCCAGGCGGCAGTGGCAGAGGCGCGTGAGACCATGACGGAGGGCGGGACATGAGCGAGGACAGGCTGTTGATCTGGGGCGCCGGCGCGATCGGCGGGACTCTCGGCGCCTATCTGGCGCGCGCCGGAGAGGATGTGCTGCTGGTGGACCGGGCCGAGGACCATGTCCGCGCCATGAACACCAATGGCCTCATCATCGAGGGCCCGGTGGAGAGCTTCACCCAGCCCGTCTCCGCCGCCACCCCGGCCGAGGTGCGGGGCCGCTTCCGCCGCGTCATCCTGGCCGTGAAGGCACAGGACACGGTGGAGGCCGTGGAGGCGCTGCGCCCCTTCCTGGCCGATGACGGCTATATCCTCTCGGCCCAGAACGGGCTGAACGAGCTGGCCATCGCCGAGGCTGTCGGCGCGCGGCGCACCCTCGGCTGCTTCGTCAATTTCGGCGCCGACTGGCTGGAACCGGGGCGCATCCTCTTCGGCAACCGCGCCGCCGTGGTGGTGGGCGAGATCGACGGGCAGATCACCGACCGCGCCCGGCAGATGCACGCGCTGCTGCGGAAGTTCGAGCCGGACGCCGTGCTGACCGACAATATCTGGGGCTATCTCTGGGGCAAGCTGGCCTATGGCTCCATGCTCTTCGCCACGGCGCTGACCCAGGCCTCCATCGCCGACAACTTCGCCTCCGCGCGGCATGTGCCGGTCTGGCGGCGGCTGGGGAATGAGGTGATGGCCGTGGCCCGCGCCCGTGGCGTCACGCCCGTCGGCTTCAACGGCTTCGATCCCTCGGCCTTCCTGCCGGAAGCGCCGGAAGAGGCTTCCCGCCAGTCCATCGCGCAGCTTTCGGAGTTCAACCGCCCCTCCGCCAAGACCCATTCCGGCGTCTGGCGCGACCTGGCCATCCGCAAGCGCCGCACCGAGGTGGACGCGCAGATCGGCATCATCGCCCGGCTGGGCGCCGAGGCCGGCATCGACACCCCGGCCATCCGCAAGCTGGTCGAGCTGATCCACGATGTCGAGGAAGGCCGGCGCGTCCAGTCCTGGGAGACGCTGGACGCGCTGCTGGCGGTCTGCGAGAGCGCCGCGCCGGTGGTTCCGGCCTAGCGGGGCCGCAGGGCGGCGCCCACCCGCGCCGCCTCGCGCAGCACCGGCTCCACCCACTGGGCGGCGGCGGCGGTGGCATCGGTCAGCGTGAAGGCGCCGGCGATGTCCTGCCCGGCCCGCCGCACCTCCGGGTGGCGCTCCAGCACCGCCTGGAGCGTCCCGCCGCCGCGCCGGACCTCGGCGGCGGCTTCCTCCACCAGCGCATGGGCCCGCGCCCGCCCCAGCGGCCGGGCGAGCCGGCCCGCCACGGCATCGGCGAAGAGCAGGCCCTGCGTCAGGTCCAGATTGGCCCGCATGCGGGGCGGATCGACCTCCAGCCCTTCCGCCAGCGCGCGCGCCTCCCGCAGCGCGCCGGAGGCGAGGCCGAACAGCGCCGGCAGCGCGTGCCATTCGGCGTGCCACAGCCCCGCCGGGCGCTCATGCGACGCGCCCATCGCCTGCAACAGCGTGGCGGCATGGCCGGGCGCCGCCGCATGCGCCGCCAGGATCACGGTGCAGGAGACGGGGTTGCGCTTATGCGGCATGGCCGAGGAGCCGCCGCGCCCGGGCATGTAGGGCTCGGCCACCTCCCCCACCTCGGTCGAGGCCAGATTCGCGATATCGCCCGCCATCTTGCCGAGCGCACCCAGCAGCTGCGCGACCCAGCAGCCCAGCTCCGCCACGCGCCCGCGCCGGGCGTGCCAGGCGATCGGCGTGGTGCCCAGCCCCAGGGCCTTCGCGAAACCCTCCAGCACCGCCGGCCCCTGCTCCCGCAGCCCGGCCAGCGTCCCCACCGGCCCGGCGAGGGAGGCGACCAGCACCCGCTCCCGCAGCTCCGGCAGCAGGGCCGCGACCTCTGCGATGCCCGCCAGCCAGACCGCCAGCTTGTAGCCGAAGGTCAGCGGCGCGCCGTGCTGGCCATAGGTGCGGCCGATGCAAGGCGTCTGCCGGTGCGCGGCGGCGAGCGTGGAGAGGCCCGCGATCACCG
This sequence comes from Roseomonas marmotae, assembly GCF_017654485.1. Classification (NCBI taxonomy): domain Bacteria; kingdom Pseudomonadati; phylum Pseudomonadota; class Alphaproteobacteria; order Acetobacterales; family Roseomonadaceae; genus Roseomonas; species Roseomonas marmotae. Next base: position 370,123 of record NZ_CP061094.1, read on the forward strand.
CTTCCAGCTCGCCCGCGATCAGCCCCAGCGCCTCCCGCAGCTGCAGCACCAGGGCGGTGTCCAGGATGTCCTGCGTGGTGGCGCCCTTGTGGAAGGCGCCCTCCAGCTCCGGCGGCAGCAGCGCCTGCACCGCCTTGACGAAGGGAATGCTGGGCACGGCGGAGAGCATGGTCATCTGCCCCAGCGCCGCCATGTCCAGCCGCTCCGGCGCGATGGCCTCGATCGCCTCCGCCAGCCCGGCGGGCACGATGCCCAGCGCCGCCTGCGCCCGCGCCAGCGCGGCCTCGGTGGCCAGCATGGCGCGCAGCCGCGCGGTATCGGAGAAGCAGGCGCGCATCTCCGGCGTGGTGAAGAGCGGCCCGACCAGTTCGGAGTCCAGCGCGGAGAAGGTCATGCTCGTCCCATCGGCATCATCGGCGCGCAGCTTAGGCCGGGGTCAGACGGCCATCCAGACCGTCTCGCCCTCGCCCTGCAAGCGCAGGTCCAGGCTCCATTCGCCCGGGCCCGTCCGCCGCGCGACCAGGGTGCCGCGCCGCGCCGGCTCCACCGCGTTCAGCACGGGATCGCTGTCGTTCAGCGGCTCGCCCTCGAAGTAGAGGCGGGTGGAGAGGTGGTGCAGCAGCCCGCGCGCGAAGACCGCCAGCGCCACATGCGGCGCCTGCAGCCGGTTGGCGCGTTCATGCCCGCCCACCGGCACCGGCCCCGGCTTCAGCGTGGTGAAGCGGAAGCTGCCGTCCGTCCGCGTGGCGCAGCGGCCATAGCCCTGGAACTCGCCGGGCGGCCCCTCGGGGTCCGGGTATTCGCCCCTGGGGTCGGCGTGCCAGATCTCCACCATCGCATCGCCCACCGGCGCGCCGGCGCCATCGGTGACGCGGCCGGTCAGGGTGATGCGCTCCCCAGGCGGCAGCGCATCCGCGAAATGCCGTGTCGTATCCGCCCATTCCGGGAAATCGACCAGATGCCAGTAGGGGCCGGCGGTCTGGCTGGCGGAGGCGATGGCGGGCCCGGCCTCGGGCGTCGGCGCGTCAGTCATGGTGGTCATCCTCCATCGGCGTCGCGTCGCGCCCGCGCAGCACCACGTCGAAGCGGTAGCCCAGCGCCCATTCCGGCTTCGTCAGCGACAGGTCGAATGTCGCGACCAGCCGGTTGCGCGCGGCCTCGTCCGGCACGGTGTTGAAGATGGGGTCCAGCGCCAGCAGCGGGTCGCCGGGGAAATACATCTGGGTGATCAGCCGCTGCGCGAAGCCGGCGCCGAAGAGGCTGTAGTGGATGTGGTTGGGCCGCCAGGCATTGTCGTGGTTGCGCCAGGGATAGGCGCCGGGCTTGATGGTGACGTAGCGGTACCAGCCGTCCTCATCCGTGAAGACCCTGCCCTGACCACTGAAATCCGGGTCCAGCGGCGCGTCGTGCTGGTCGCCCTCGTGGTTGTAGCGGCCGGCGGCATTGGCCTGCCAGACCTCCACCATGGCGTTGCGGATGGGGCGGCCATCCTCGTCCAGCACCCGGCCACCGACGATGATGCGCTCGCCCATCGCATGGCCGCGCCCGTCGCGCAGCAGCGACAGATCCGCCGTTTCGGGATAGCGGTCCGGCGAGAAGCGGGGCGCGCTGGCCTCGGTCGGCGTATGCGGCACGCGCAGCAGCGGCTGGCTGGGGTGGCGCAGGCGCGTGCTGCCATAGGCCGGGGCGTCGTAGGGCGGCTGGGTGCCGGCGGCGGGCCGGCGATAGCCGGAGACGATCTCGCTCACGACTCTTCCTCCATCTGCTTCAGCGTCTGCTTGGCCAGTTTCAAAGCATGGTTGGCGGCGGGGACGCCGGCATAGGCGCCGACCTGTAGCAGCACCTCCGCGATCTCCTCCGGCGTCACGCCGGTGTTGCGGGTGGCGCGGACATGCAGGACGAATTCGCCCTCCCGCCCCAGCGCCGCCATCATCGCGAGCGTGAGCAGGGAGCGGGTGTGGCGGGGCAGGCCGGGCCGCGTCCAGATGCCGCCCCAGACGCTGCGGGTGATGTAGTCCTGGAACGGCGCGTCCAGCGCGGTGACGGCGGCGCTGGCGCGGGCCACATGCGCCTCGCCCAGCACCTCCTGGCGCACGGCCATGCCGGCGGCGAAGGGGTCCTCGACCGCGGGCGCCAGGAAGCGCAGCATGGCCTCCGTCACCGCCTGCGGCTGCTCCGCCATCGGGATATGCGCGGCGCCGGCGATCACCTCCAGCCGCGCGCCGGGGATGGCGTCGCGCAGCGCCTCGGCGCTGGCCAGCGGCGTGGCGACATCGCCGTCGCCCACCAGCACCAGCGTGGGCTGGCGCAGCGTCCGCGTCATTCCTGTCAGGTCCGCCGCCGCGATGGCCTCGGCGGCGCCGGCATATCCCTCGGGGTCGGTGCGGCGCAGCATGGCGCGCAGCCCCTGCGCGACCGGGCTGTTCAGGGCGGCGGGCGTGACCCAGCGGGCCACCACCGCCTCCACCAGCGGCGCCATGCCCTCCCCCCGCGCCGTGGCGGCGCGACCGCGCCAGAGTTCGGCGGGCGGGATGGCCAGGGCGGTATCGACCAGCACCAGCCCGCGCACCCTCTCCGGCGCGGCACCCGCCATGGCCTGCGCCACCATGCCGCCGATCGAGACGCCCGCCACATGCGCGCCGCGGATGTCCAGCGCATCCAGCAGCGCCAGCATGTCCTGCGCCATCTCGCCGATGAAATAGGGGCCGGGCGGCACGGAACTCAGGCCATGGCCGCGCAGGTCCGGGCGGATCACCCGGAAGCTCTGGCGCAAGGTCTCGGCGGGATCGTCCCAGATGTGGTGGTCGGTGCCGAGGGAATGCAGCAGCAGCAGCGGCGCCGCCCCCTTCGGGCCGTCGATCTGCACATGGATGTCGAGGCTGCCGGCCCTGACGAACATCAGCGGCCTCCCCCGCGCCGCGGCGCGCCGGCATCGGCGGCGCGGCGGTTCGGCGCGGCGGCCGGCGACGTGATGGCCCGTCCTGCGCGGATGGTCGGCTGCATGGCTTTCCTCCCTTTATGAGCGGGATATCGGACCATCCGGCCTCATCTTGCCATAGACGATCCGTTCAGATCCTTGGACAAATCGGTCAGGCCATCGCCGCCATGGCAGTCAGCCCGCCTTCGGTCCCTGCGGCGGGAGCCTGGGAGAGTTGGAGAATCGCGGCAGCCCGCGAAGGGTCTGCCTGTTGCGGTGCATCATCAATTGGGCGCGAAGAGCGGCTTTAGACACCTAAACCCGGCCCACATATGGCCATACCGTCAGGCACAAAGGGAGGCCGTTCCATGAGCGAAGATCGCAAGGTCCTGACGACGCGTCAGGGCCATCCCGTCTACGATAACCAGAGCCTGCGCAGCGTCGGCGAACGTGGCCCCGCCACGCTCGAGAATTACCAGTTCATCGAGAAGATCACCCATTTCGACCGGGAGCGCATCCCGGAGCGTGTGGTGCATGCCCGCGGCGTGGGCGCCCACGGCCATTTCGAGGCCTATGGCAAGATCGGCAACGAGCCCGCCAGCAAATACACCCGCGCCCGCGTGCTGACCGAGGCGGGGGTGAGGACGCCGGTCTTCGTCCGCTTCTCCACCGTCATCGGCTCGAAGGACAGCCCGGAGACGGCGCGCGACCCGCGCGGCTTCGCCGTGAAGTTCAAGACGGTCGAGGGCAACTGGGATCTCGTGGGCAACAACCTCAGGATCTTCTTCATCCGGGACGCTATCAAGTTCCCGGACATGATCCACGCCTTCAAGCCCGACCCCGTGACCAACCGCCAGGAGCCCTGGCGCTTCTACGATTTCGTGGCGCATCACCCCGAGGCACTGCACATGGTGACCTGGGTGAAGAGCCCCTGGGGCATCCCCGCCAGCTACCGGCACATGGAAGGCTCCAGCGTCAATACCTACAAGCTGGTGAACGACCAGGGCGTCGCGCATCTGGTGAAGTTCAGCTGGGTGCCCCGGCAGGGCGTCTCCAACCTGACCAGCGCGGATGCGGCCAAGATCCAGGCCCAGGATGTCGGCCACGCCACGAAGGATCTCTACGACGCCATCGAGCGCGGGGAATATCCGGAGTGGGAATTCTGCGCGCAGCTCATGTCGGACGACCCGCATGACGAGCTGGACTTCGACCCGCTGGACGACACGAAGCGCTGGCCGGAGGACAAGTTCCCGCTGCTGCCGATCGGCCGCCTGGTGCTGGACCGCGTGCCCGACAACTTCTTCGCCGAGGTCGAGCAGTCCGCATTCGGAACGGGCGTGCTGGTGGATGGCATCGACTTCTCGGACGACAAGATGCTGCAGGGCCGCACGCTCTCCTATTCGGACACGCAGCGCTACCGCGTCGGCCCCAACTACCTGCAGCTGCCGATCAACGCGCCGCAGCAGGGTGCCCAGGCCCATACCAACCAGCGGGACGGGCAGATGACTTATGTCGTCGATGGCGGCGGCCAGAACAGGCACGTCAACTACGAGCCGAGCATGATGGGCGGCCTGCAGGAGGCACCAAAGCCGCAGAAGGAACACCACCAGTGGGTGGAAGGCCATCTCGGCCGCTACCAGACCAGCCGCACGGCCGATGACTACCGCCAGGCCGGCGAGCGGTACCGTTCCTTCGAGGACTGGGAGCGCGACGACCTGATCGCGAATATGGTCGCGGACATGAAGGAATGCCCGGAGCCCATCGCGCTGCGGATGGTCTGGCACTGGTGGCATTGCGACGAGGACTACGGCCGCCGCGTGGCCGAGGGCGCGGGCATCGACCTGCAGAAGGCCCTGGCCCTGCCGCCGCTGCCCAACCGCCCGCCGCCGGGCCAGAAGCTGCAGCAGCCGACCTATACCAGCGGCCAGCCCGAGAGCGCCCAGGGGCGCGACGCCGCGAACTGACGCAACGGGCCGGAAAGTGGAAGGGGGAGGACAGACTGTCCTCCCCTTTCTCATGCGTGGCGCGGCGTCGCGTCCAGGGCGCTGAGGAAGATCGGGCCGAAGGGCGCCTCCTGCTCCAGCCGCAGGACGCCCTCCCCCGCCAGTTGCAGCCCGGCCAGGAAGGTGGATGCCACGGCGGAGCGGCGCTTCAGCGCGGCCTGGGGGTGGCCCGGCGGGATCTGTGGCAGGAAGTGCCGCAGCGGCCCGCCCGCGGGCCGGGCGGTCAGGATCTCGCGGATGCGGATCAGCGCCTCCGGCATGCGGACGAGGTCCGGCGGCGCGGGGCGATATGGGGTGACCGGAGTCACCTCCCGCCCGACGCGCCCCTCCAGCATCACCAGCACGGCTTCCAGGAAGGCCAGCACCATTTCCGAGCGGGGGCGGGTGGGCCTTTCCCGCTGGCCGCGCGCGTGGAAGTCCCGCCCCAGCTGCGGCCGCGCGCCCAGCCATTCCGCCGCCGCGCGCATCAGCGCCAGCTCTTCCAGCTGCGCCATGCGGCGCTGGGCTTCCTCCTCGGCGCGCTCGGCTTCCTCGGGGCCGGCGGGGGCCAGAAGCTGCGCCTTCAGCAGCACCAGCTGGCTGGCCAGCACCACCCAGGCGCTGCGCTGCTCCAGCGGCACATCATCGGCATGGGCCTCCAGCGCCGCCACGAACTGGTCCACCAGCGCCAGGATCGAGAGCTGGCGCAGGTCCACACGGTGCCGCCGCACCATCTCCACCAGGAAATCCAGAGGCCCCGAAAAGCCCTCGACGCTGAGCACGGGCGCGCGGCCCGCGGGCGGCGCATCCGTGGCGGGCTCTTCCATCCGCGTCACCTGCCCCGGCGCCGCACGGCCTTCGGCCGGGCCTGCGGCGCCTCCTCCTCCCCGTATTGCGGCCGCAGGTCCAGCACCAGCACCGGCCAGTCCCGCCGCAGCCGCGCCAGGGCACGCCAGGGCGACCAGTCGGCCGACCAGAATTCCACGTCCATGCGGTCCGTGCGGGTGCTGCGCCTGTCCTGCCCGCCCGGCAGCAGCCGGACCTGCCGCAGGGCGCGGGTGGTGCCCCAGTGCGACCAGAGCCAGGCGAGAGCCTGCGGATGGTCCGGCCCCAGGGCCAGCACGGTGGGCGGCACGGGCACCAGCCGGTGCAGGTCGAAGGGGCAGCGCCGGTCCTGGTCCAGCCGGGACAGTGCCCGTGCCTGGTTCGCCGCCGCCGCCTCCCGCAGCCGCCGCGCCAGGATCTTGGCGCCGGAGAGGCTGATGGCGGGCCGGTCCTCCTCGGGCGCGGCCAGTTGCAGCAGCCAGTCCTCCTCCATCCCCGCCAGGTCCAGCACCCAGGGGATGACGCCCGCGCCTGCCGCCGCCACGCGGAACCGCGCCATCTCCGCCGCCGGGCCGCTGATGGTCAGGAGATGACGCAGCCAGTCGGTATGCGGGGGCGCCTGGATTTCCTCCAGGGCCCAGGGCGCGGCTGGGGCGGCCATGTCCATGCGCGGCCCTCCCCCGTCAGAGGTTCAGCAGCCGGGCCGGGCTGTCCTGGGTGATCTTGGCGCGGCGGCGGTAGCCCTGTGTGGTCGAGTAATCGGACTGCCGGGCGTGCTGCATCACCTGCTCGTCCAGCGCGCCGTTCAGATAGGCCTCGGTGATGAAGCCGGCGCGCAGGCCATGCGGCGAGAGCCGCTCCCGCTCATCCACCACCAGCCCCGCCCTTTCGGCCCGGCGGCGCAGGATGCGCCAGACACCCTGCGGGCTCAGCCGGTCCTCCAGCGTGCCGGCGGCGGTGACGCGGCGGAAGACGGCGCCGTATTCGATGCGCGTCCGCTGCAGCCACTGTTCCACCGCCCGCACCGGGCAGGTCAGCGGGTTCAGGCCGCGCGGGATGCCGAGATCGGCCCCCTCCCCCTCCTGGTCGCGCTTGGAGCGCGGGATGTGCAGCGTCATGCCGTCGGTGGTGAAGCGCAGATGCTCGCGGTCGATGGCCACCAGCTCCGACCGCCGCAGGGCGCCGGCGAAACCGGTCAGGAAGATGGCCCTGTCCCGCAGCCCCGCCAGGTCGGTGCCGCAGGCGTTCAGCAGCAGCTTCACCTCGGTCGAGGTCAGCGCCGCCGCCGGCCGCACCGGCTTGGCATGGGTGGCGAAGATGCCGCGCAGCGTGGCGCGGATGACGGGGTTGCCGGGCTGCCAGGGATGCCCGGCCTGCCGGTGCGCATGGGCGATGGCGGCCAGCCGCCGCTTCAGCCCGCTGCGCCCCAGGCTCCTGGCCAGGCTGGCCAGATGCCCGGCGATCACCACCGGCTCGGCCGGCAGGGCGCTGACGCCGCCATCCCGGCACCATTGCGAGAAGGCCTTCCAGTCCGAGGCATAGGCGCGGCGGGTATTCTCGGACAGCGCGCGGCCGGCATAGCCGGCGGCCCGGGCCACGGCCTCCCCGATGGGGCCGGCGAGCAGCGCCAGGGCCTCCGGCGGCAATGTCCCGGCCGCCAGGCGCTGGAGGGAGGGTGGCAGGATCTCCGGTTCCGGCTTCGGCTTGGTCATGGGCCCTCCCAGGGGTTCAGCCGCGGCGGGTGGGGAAGGCGGTCACCCGCGCATCCGGCGCGCCCGCACCGGCTGCGCGTCGGCAGCGTGGCGCATCAAGAGGCCGGCCATTCCGGAACCCCCACCCCCCCGGGCGGAACGAATACTGTTACTGGCTGGACTGATAGCACGCGGGCGGCGCGCATGCACCCGCCGCCGCTGAGGCGATTTTGACTGGCATGGCGGCGCCGAGGCGCCATCTGCCGGACAGACCAGCGGAGGAACACCCATGCCACTCCCCACAACCATGCGCTTCATCGACCTCCCCGCGCCGGGGGATGCCGGGGCGCTGCGGCCCGCGACCGGCCCCCTGCCCCGGCCCGCTCCCGGGGAGGTGCTGCTGCGGGTGGAGGCCGCCGGCGTGAACCGGCCGGATGTGGAGCAGCGGCGCGGCAACTACCCGCCACCCCCCGGCGCCAGCCCCGTGCTGGGGCTGGAAGTGGCGGGCGAGGTGGTGGCGCTGGGCGAGGGCGTGGAGGCGCTGAAGCCGGGCGACCGCGTCTGCGCCCTGGCCAATGGCGGCGGCTATGCCGAATACTGCGCCGTGCCGGCCGTGCAATGCCTGCCCTGGCCCGCCGGCTATGACGCCGTGCGCGCGGCCGCCCTGCCGGAGACCTATTTCACCGTCTGGGCCAATCTCTTCCAGATCGGGCGCCTCTCGGCCGGGGAGAAGCTGCTGGTGCATGGCGGCACCAGCGGCATCGGCGTCACCGCCATCAAGCTGGCGCGCGCCTTCGGCGCCACGGTCTATGCGACGGCGGGGTCGGAGGAGAAATGCGCGGCCTGCCGGAGCTTCGGCGCCGAGGCCGCGATCAACTACCGCGACAGCGACTTCGCGGAGGAGGTCGCCCGCCTGACCGGCAAGCGCGGGGTGGATGTGGTGCTGGACATGGTGGGCGCCGACTACCTGGCCGGCAATCTCCGCAGCCTCGCCCCCGGCGGGCGCCTCGTCATCATCGGCTTCATGGGCGGGCGCTTCGCCGACAGGGTGGACCTGGCCCGCATCGTCACGCGGCGCCTGACCGTCACCGGCTCCACCATGCGGCCGCGCGGCGCGGCGGAGAAGGGCGGCATCGCGCGCGAGCTGCGGGAGAAGGTCTGGCCGCTGCTGGAGCGGGGCGAGTGCGGGCCGGAGATCTACCGGGTCCTGCCGCTGGAGGCGGCGGCGGAGGCGCACCGGCTGATGGAGGGCAGCGGCCATATCGGCAAGATCATGCTGCGCGCCGGCCAGGGCTGAGGGGCGCAGGACGCCCCCCCGGCGCGCCGGGTCAGTCGATCCGGCGCAGCCCGGCGGCGAAGCGGCGGGAATTGGCGACGTAATGGGCGGCCGAGCGCATGAGCTTCTCGGCCGCCGCCGCATCCAGGGTCCGCACCGCCCGGGCCGGCGCGCCGACGATCAGCGAGTAGTCCGGGAATTCCTTGCCCTCCGTCACCAGGGCATTGGCGCCGACGATACAATGGGCGCCGATGCGCGCGTTGTTCAGCACCGTGGCGCCCATGCCGATCAGGCTGCCGTCGCCGACGGTGCAGCCATGCAGGATGGCATGGTGGCCCACTGTGACATCGGCGCCGACGGTGAGCGGCGCGCCGGGATCGGCATGCAGCATCGCGCCTTCCTGGATATTGGTGCGGGCGCCGATGCGGATGGTCTCGTTGTCCCCCCGCGCCACGGCGCCGAACCAGAAGTTGACATCCTCCCCCAGCACCACGGCGCCGATCACATGGGCATCGGGCGCCAGCCAGTAGCGGCCGGCCTCCGGCAGGGTCGGAGTGCGGTCATCCAGGGCATAGACGGGCATGGGCGGCGTTCCTCGGCTGGGCGGCGGGCCTTGGCGCCCGCCTTCCCGCCATTCAAGGCGGAGCCCGCCCGGAGGGCAAGCGCCCCCCCCCGCGCCCCTAGTGGTTATCGCGCGGCACCGGGGAGCCGCTGCGGCCCACCAGGAAGTCGAAATCCGCGCCCTGGTCGGCCTGGAGCACATGATCGACATAGAGGCGGGTATAGCCCCGGTCGAAATGCTCCGGCGGCGGTGTCCAGGCGGCACGGCGCGCGGCCAGCTCGGCGTCATCCACATGCAGGTGCAGGCTGCCCGCCTTGACGTCCAGCGTGATGAGGTCGCCGTTCCGCACCAGGGCCAGGGGGCCGCCCGCCGCCGCCTCCGGCGCCACATGCAGCACCACCGTGCCATAGGCGGTGCCGGACATTCGGGCATCGGAAATCCGCACCATGTCCCGCACGCCCTGCTTCAGCAGCTTCTGCGGCAGCGGCATGTTGCCGACCTCGGCCATGCCCGGATAGCCCTTGGGGCCGCAGTTCTTCAGCACCATGATGCAATCGGCGTCGATATCCAGGGCGTCGTCATCGACGGCGCGGTGCAGTTCCTCGATGCTCTCGAAGACCACGGCGCGGCCGGTATGCCGCATCAGGTGCGGCGAGGCGGCCGAGGGCTTGATGACCGCGCCATCGGGCGCGAGGTTGCCGCGCAGGATGGCGATGCCGGCATCGGGCTTGAAGGGCTGCTCCGGCGTGGTGATGACCTCGCGGTTCCAGCAGCGGGCGTCCTTCACGTTGTCCCAGATGCTCTGGCCATTGACGGTCAGCGCGTCCTTGTGCAGCAGCCCCTGCTCGCCCAGGTCGCGCAGCACCACCGGCAGCCCGCCGGCATAGTAGAAATCCTCCATCAGATACTGGCCGGAGGGCATCAGGTTGACCTGGCAATGCACCCCGCGCCCGAGGCGGTCGAAATCCTCCAGCGTCAGCTCCACGCCGATGCGCCGGGCGATGGCGATCAGATGCACCACGGCATTGGTCGAGCCGCCGATGGCCGCCAGGGTGCGGATGGCGTTCTCGAAGGCCTCCCGCGTCAGGATCCTGTCCGGGGTCAGGTCCTCATGGACCATGCCGACGATGCGGCGGCCGGCCATGCGCGCCAGCTCGTTGCGCCGGGCATCCACGGCGGGGATAGCGGCATTCGCCGGCAGGCCGATGCCCAGCGCCTCCACCATCGAGGCCATGGAGGAGGCGGTGCCCATGGTCATGCAGGAGCCATGGCTGCGGTTCATGCCCGCCTCGGCCTCATGGAATTCCCGCAGCGTGATCTCGCCCGCGCGGAGCTGCTCGCTCATGGAGATGATATTGGTGCCGGAACCGATGATCTGGCCCTGGTAGACCCCGCGCAGCTGCGGACCGCCGGAGACGCCGATGGCCGGCAGGTTGGCGCTGGCGGCGCCCATCAGCAGGGCAGGCGTGGTCTTGTCGCAGCCCATCAGCAGCACGACGCCGTCCAGCGGATGGGCGCGGATGCCCTCCTCCACATCCATGGCGGCGAGGTTGCGGAAGAGCATGGCCGTCGGCCGCATGGTCACCTCGCCCAGGGAGGAGACCGGGAATTCCAGCGGAAAGCCGCCGGCCTCCAGCACGCCGTAGCGGACATGCTCGGCGATGGTGCGGAAGTGGCTGTTGCAGGGGTTCAGCTCGGACCAGGTATTGCAGATGCCGACGACCGGGCGGCCATCGAACTGATCCTGCGGAAAGCCCCGGTTCTTCAGGAAGGAGCGGTAGTAGAAGCCCATCTTGTCCTGGCGTCCGAACCAGGCCTGGCTCCGCAGAGGCTTGTCGCCTTTCATATCCGTTTCCTCATGGGGCCGGGCGCGCCGCGGTCCCCACGGCGATGCATCGCTCTCGACCCTGATGCGACCTGGTGGCGCGATGCAGCCGCGCACACCGGTGCCCAGTCTATGTCGTCCGGGCCGCGCAACATACCAAAAAGCTGGATATGGACCCGCCAAACTGACACAGTCCGGCCAATGAGCAGCCTGTCAGACCGAAGCTTCGTCATGGTGCTGGCCGAGGAAAACGGAGAGGCGGTACGCAGCCTCGCCTCCCCTGTGCGGCTCCATATCCTGCGCCTGCTGCGCGAACAGGGGCCGATGAATGTCAACGACATCGGCCGGGCGCTGGGCCTGCCGCAATCAACCGTGGCCAGCAATGTGCAGATGCTGGAGAAGACGGCGCTGATCCGCACGGAAATCGTCAAAGCCAGCAAGGGCCAGCAGAAAATCTGCTCCACGCCGTTTGACGAGATCGTGATCCGCCTGCTGCCGCCCCCGGTGGAGCGCATGCAGAACCTGGTGGAGGTCGCCATGCCGCTCGGCCTCTATACCAGTTGTAGCGTCAGTGCCCCCTGCGGGCTCTGTTCCAGTGAGGGGGTGATCGGGCTGCTGGACGTGCCGGATTTCTTCCTCGACCCCGGGCGGATGCAGGCGACGCTGATCTGGTTTTCCCGCGGCTATGTCGAATACAAGTTCCCCAACAATGCCAAGCTGATGAAGAGCGGCATCGAGGCCCTGGAATTCAGCATGGAGATGTCCTCGGAAGTGCCGGGGACGAACCTGAACTGGCCTTCCGACATCAGCCTCTGGGTCAACAATGTCAGGATCGGCACCTGGACCTCGCCCGGCGACTACGGGGACAAGCGGGGTGCCTATACGCCGCGCTGGTGGAAGCTCGAAGGTTCGCAATACGGGCGCCTGACCACCTGGCAGATCACCCGGCGCGGCACCTACCTGGATGGCGAGAAGCTCTCCAACGTCAATCTCGCGCAGCTGGATCTTCAAAGCCACCACTCGATCCGCCTGCGGGTCGGCATTGCGGAGGGCGCGAAGAATCCTGGCGGCGTGAACATCTTCGGCCGGGGCTTCGGCAATCATGACCAGGACATCATGATGCGCCTGCGCCTACAGGACTGACGATTCCGTTCCATATCGGAGTTTCAGGTATATACCACTATTTTCGTTGACCTCAGGCGAAGACGGCTCGTAGCGTCTGCTCAAGGCCCGAAAACAGGGTTTGAAGGAGACGTCGGATGGAGATCCACCGCAGAACGCTGCTGGCGGCACCGCTTGCCCTGGCTGCTGGCCCGGCCGTTTCGCAAGGCTTCGCCGGCGGCCTTCCCCGCCACGAGACGCTGATCCTGGAGAATCCGGAGGGGACCATCCGCAATGCCGGCTGGTTCAACATCTGGACCGTCAATGCCGGCGGCCAGTATACCGGCCTGCACCAGCTGGCGCTGGATACCCTGTGGTACATGGACCCCGAGCAGGGCCTCGACGGCCCCTGGGACAATTCCCTGGCCGCCGAGAAGCCGCAGTACAACAGCGACTTCACGGAAATGACGGTCAAGCTCCGGCCCGGCATCCACTGGAGCGACGGCGTCGAGTTCACCTCCGCCGACCTCGCCTATACCGTCGACACGCAGATGAAGAACCTGGCGATGCGCTGGGGCGCGCTGCTGGCGCTGAATGTCGACAGTATCCAGACACCGGACCCCTATACCGCCGTCTTCCGGCTGAAGCGCCCGAACTCGCGCTTCCATTCCCTGTTCACGGTGCGCTTCAACGGCATCTGGATGATGCCCAAGCATGTCTTCGAGAAGCAGCCGGACCCGCTGCGCTTCGACTTCAACAAGCCCGTCAGCCTCGGCGCCTATGTGCTGCACAGCTACGACCCCGATGGAAAGCGCTTCACCTGGGAACGGCGCGAGGACTGGCAGCGCACCACGCTCGGCCGCTTCGGCCAGCCCGGCCCGCGCTATGTCAGCTATGTCGATGCCGGGCCGCCGGACAAGCGCGTCATCTCCCAGTTGAACCATGACCTGGACGTGATCCATGACGTGGCGCCGGAGGGGATGTTCACCATCGCCCGGCAGTCGAAATCCTCGCACGGGTGGTTTCCACAGTTCCCCTACGCGCATCCGGACCCGACATTGCCGGCGGTGCTGTTCAACCACCAGAACCCGCTGTTCCAGGACAGGCGCGTCCGCTGGGCGCTGGCGCTGCTGATCGATATCAAGGCTGTCGCCATGGCCTCCTACCGCGGCGCCGCCACGATCTCGGCCATCGGCATCCCGCCCACCGGCAACCATCCGCGGGACTACCACGAGCCGATGCAGGAATGGCTGACGGCCTTCGAGCTTGATACAGGCAAGCGCAAGATCAAGCCCTACGACCCCACCATCGGCAAGCAGATCGCGGACCTGGTGCGCCCCACGAACGAGGGCGTGCCGACGGACCCCGAGCAGATCACCAAGGCCTTCGGCCATGGCTGGTGGAAGCCCAACCCACAGGCGGCCCAGGAACTGCTGGAGGCGGCTGGCTTCAGGAAGCAGGGCAACAGCTGGCGCACGCCGGATGGCAAGCCCTTCACCATCCGCCTGATGGTGGAAGGCGAGGCGCGGCCGGTCATGACGCGCGCCGGCACCATGATCACGCAGAACTGGCGCCAGTTCGGCATCGATTCCCGCACCGAGGTCGCGCAGGGCAATATCATCGACCGCCGCAATGCCGGCGATTTCGAGGCCATCGTCTTCTGGAGCGTGGAGACCTATGGCGGCCATCCCGACCTCGCCTATTTCCTCGATAGCTGGCACTCGCAATTCGTCGCCCCGCCGGGCAAGCCGCAGCCGCCGCGCAACTACCAACGCTGGTCCAACCCCGAACTGGATGCCCTGATCGAGCGGATCCGCGGCATCGGCTTCGAGGACCCGCAGACCGTCGATCTGGGGCGCGAATATGCCAGGCTGGCGGTGCGGGAAATGCCGACCATCCCGCTGATGGCCTATAACGTCTTCACCACCATGGACGAGACCTACTGGACGGGCTTCCCCACCGCGGAGAACCCCTATGCCAACCCGGTCCCGAACTGGGGCAATTCCCGCTACATGATGGTGCGCCTGAAGCCGCGCCAGGGCTGACCACCTGAACCGCGCGGCCCTGTCCGGGGCCGCGCATCCTGCTCGACACGGGGGGGGCGGCATGCGGTCTTACGGGCTTTATCTGCTGAGGCGTCTGGCGCAGTTCGTGCTGGTCGTCTTCGTCGGCATCAACATCACCTATCTCATCACCCATGCGACGCCGATCGACCCGGTGGAGCAGACGATCGCGGCCGCCACCTCCTTCGGCCAGAGCAGCCCCGGGGCCATCGAGACCATGCGGGAATCCCTGCGGGAGCTCTATGGCACCGGCGGCAATCCGCTCCAGCAGTACATCGCCTTCTGGAAGCGCGTGGCGGTCGCGGATTTCGGTCCCTCCCTCTCGGCCTTCCCGACCCCGGTCACGGAGCTGATCGCCCGCGCGGTGCCCTGGACGGCGGGGTTGCTCACCGTCTCCACCCTGCTCGCCTGGGTTCTGGGCAACCTGCTGGGCGGGCTCGCGGGCTATTACCGCGAGAACCGGCTGCTGAAGCTGCTCGGCGCCATCGCCATGGGCGTGCACCCGATCCCCTACTACATCGTCGCCTTCGTGCTGCTGATCACCTTCGGCTTCCTCTGGCCGGTGCTGCCGATCACCGGCGCGCATGCGGATAACGTTCAGCGCGGGCTGAACCTGCCCTTCATCCTCAGCGTGATGCAGCATGCCATCCTGCCTTCCTTCTCCCTGATCCTGGTGGGCATCGGCTCCTGGTTCATGGGGATGCGCGCCCTCGTCTCCAACATCGTGACCGAGGATTACACGACCTATGCGGAACTGGCCGGCGTCCGGCAGTCCCGCGTCATGCGCTCCTATGTCATGCGGAACGCCATCACGCCGCAGGTGACGGGGCTGGCCATGTCCCTCGGCGCCATCTTCAACGGCGCCATCATCACCGAGCAGGTCTTCGGCTATCCCGGCCTCGGCTCGCTGCTGATCTCGGCCGTGCACGCGGGCGACTACAGCCTGGTCATCGGCGTCACCTCGGTCTCCATCATCGCCGTCTCGGCGGCGGTTCTGGTCGTGGACCTCCTCTACCCGCTGCTCGATCCGCGCATCCAGGGGCACTGACGCATGATCCGCATCTTCCGCGACCTGCTGCGCTACAACTGGGAATTCGGCCTGGGCTGCGCGCTGCTGCTGGTGGTGCTGAGCATCGCCTTCATGTCCTTCTTCTCCCCCTATCCGCCGCTGGATGTCTATGTCGTGCCGCCGGACATGCCGCCCTCGGCGCAGTACATCTTCGGCACGACCTCGCGCGGGCAGGACGTCTTCTGGCAACTGACCGCCGCCATCCGCAACACGCTGGCTTTCGGCGTGGTCGTGGCGGTCCTCAGCCGGATCATCTCCCTCACGGTCGGGCTGCTGGCGGGCTATCTGGGCGGGCGGGTGGACCGGGCGCTGATGTCCATCAACGACACCTTCATCGTCATCCCGCTCTTCCCGATCCTCGTGCTCTTCTACTTCGTCATGCGGGACAACATGTCCTGGGGCCTGCTGGCCCTGGCCGCCGCATGCCTGGGCTGGTCCTATGACGCGCGCCTCATCCGCTCCGCGACCATGAGCCTGCGGACACGGGAGTTCACGCATCAGGCCGTCTTCTCCGGCATGCGCGCGCCGGAAGTGGTGCTGCGGGAGCACCTGCCCTACGTGCTGCCGATCATCTTCTCCACCACCATGAACAACCTGAACTGGTCGATCGGGCTGGAGGTGACGCTCTCCGTCCTCGGCTTCACCGACATCAACACGCCCACCATTGGCGGCATGATCTACTGGGCCAACCAGCACGCCGCGCTGGTCTCGGGCATCTGGTGGTGGATGGCCTTCCCGGTCATCCTGGTGATCTGCCTCTTCCTCGGCCTCTTCCTGCTCGCCGTCTCCATGAACGAGTATATCGACCCGCGCAGCCGCCTGGCGCGGATGGGAGGCGCGTGATGCAGCAGGACGCCATCCTGGCCAGGCCGCGCCCGGCCTCCCGGCCCGGTCCGCTGCTCTCGGTCCGCGATCTCCGCGCCTATTACCAGATGCATTTCTTCGGCGTGACGCGGGAGATCCGTGCCGTGGACGAGATCTCGCTGGAGATCAGCCGGAACGAGATCTACGGCCTCGCCGGCGAATCCAGCTCGGGCAAGAGCAGCCTGATCAAGACCATCGCCCGCGCCATCCGGCCGCCGCTGAACGTGGTCGGCGGCAGCGTCACCTTCGATTTCGGCCAGGGGCCGCAGGATATCTACGGGCTGGATGCCCGCAGCCTGCGCGCCATCCGCTGGCGCAACCTCTCCTACATCATGCAGGGTTCAATGAACGTGCTGAATCCGGTGCGCCGGATCCGCCATGCCTTCATCGACTTCGCCTTCCGCCACATGGGCCTGCCCATGCCCGAGTTCCTGCGGCGGGTGGAAGCGCATCTGGCTCGGCTGAAGCTGGACCCGCATGTGCTGGATTCCTATCCGCACGAGCTGTCCGGCGGCATGCGGCAGCGCGTGACCATCGCCCTCGCTACGGTCTGCCGGCCGGAATTCATCATCGCCGACGAGCCGACCACCGCGCTGGATGTCGTGGTGCAGAAGGACGTCCTCGCCATGATCCGCGACATCCAGCAGGAGATGGGCTCCTCCATCCTCTTCGTCACGCATGACATGGCCGTGCATGCCAACCTGACGGACCGCCTGGGCATCATGTATGCCGGGCGGCTGGTGGAGGAGGCGCCGACACGCGAGCTCTTCCGCCACCCGCTGCATCCCTATACCCGGCACCTGATCGCCAGCCTGCCGCGCATCGGTGACGACAAGCCCAAGACGGGCCTGGCCGGCACGCCGCCCAACCTGGCAAATCCGCCCTCCGGCTGCCGCTTCCATCCGCGCTGCCCGCTGGCGATGGAGATCTGCCGCCGGGAATCGCCGCCGCTGGAGATGGTGGCGCCCGGTCATCGCGTGGCCTGCCATGCCGTGATGCAGGGGATCGTGTCATGAGCGCGCCGCTGCTGGAACTGCGCCATGTCAGCAAGACCTATGGCGGCGGCGGCTTGCTGCGGCGGCGCCAGACCCATGCGGTCAAGGATGTCAGCTTCGATCTGCGGGCGGATGTGCCGGAGGTCTTCGCCATCATCGGCGAATCCGGCAGCGGCAAGTCCACCCTGGCGCGGATGATCCTGAACAGCGTGGCGCCCAGCGAAGGCGCCATCCTCTTCAAGAGCCGGGACCTCTCCACCATCAGGGGCGCGGCGGACCGGCTGGAATTCATGCGCGCGGTGCAGCCGATCTTCCAGAACCCCTTCGAATCCTTCAACCCCCTCACCCGCGTGGACCGCTACCTGCACGCCACGGCGCGGCACTTCACGGGCGCGAGGAACCTGGCGGCGCAGGAGGAGAAGGCAGATGAGGCGCTGCGCAAGGTCGGCCTCTCCATCACCGAGATCCGTGGCCGCTTCCCGCACGAGCTCTCGGGCGGGCAGTTGCAGCGCGTCGCCATCGCCCGGGCGCTGATCCCGGGTCCCTCGCTGCTGGTGGCGGATGAGCCGGTGTCGATGATCGACGCCTCGCTGCGGATGACCGTGGTCAACCTCTTCCGCGCATTGCGGGATGAGCTTGGCGTGTCGATCGTCTACATCACGCACGACCTCGCAACGGCCTATTACATCAGCAACCGCATCGTCATCATGCAGCGCGGCGTGGTGGTGGAAGCCGGCGATGCGCGCAGCGTGCTGACCACGCCCCAGCACCCCTATTCCATCCTGCTGAAGGAATCCGTGCTCTCCGTCGAGGCGCCCGATGATGGGCCCGAGGCCGGGCGCTCTTCCCGCGGCAGCGATGCGAACCTTCCGGCGTGAGCCTGATACCAGGAAACGGAGACGTCCCTTGAAAGCCCAAGTGATGATCGATCGTGACTTCGCGATCGGCGAGACTGACCGCCGGCTGTTCGGCGCCTTCATCGAGCATCTCGGCCGCTGCGTCTATGGCGGCATCTACGAGCCCGGCCACCCGACCGCGGATGAGAAGGGCTTCCGCGGCGATGTCATGGCCCTGGTGAAGGAACTGGCGCCGACCATCATGCGCTATCCCGGCGGCAATTTCGTCTCCGGCTACAACTGGGAGGACGGCGTCGGCCCGGTGGAGCAGCGCCCCCGCCGCCTGGATCTGGCCTGGATGTCGACGGAGCCGAATACCTTCGGCACCAACGAGTTCATGGATTGGTGCCGGAAGACGGGCATCGAGCCGATGCTCGCCGTCAACCTCGGCACGCGCGGCGCGGATGCGGCGCGGAACTATGTCGAATACTGCAACCACCCCGGCGGCACCGCCCTGTCCGACCTCCGCCGGCAGCATGGCTGGCAGGCGCCGCACGACGTCAAGTTCTGGTGCCTGGGCAACGAGATGGACGGCCCCTGGCAGATGGAGACCAAGACCGCCTGGCAATATGGCCGCGCGGCGGCCGAGGCGGCCAAGATGATGCTCTGGATCGACCCGAGCCTGACGCTGGCGGCCTGCGGCTCCTCCTCCCGCAACATGCCCAGCTTCGGCGCCTGGGAGCAGGAGGTGCTGGAGCACACCTTCGACCATGTGGACTTCATCTCGCTCCACACCTACCTGAACAACTACAAGGAGGACACGCGGGCCTTCCTCGCCTCGTCCGACCTGATGGACAGCTTCATCGACGAGGTGGTGGCCATCGCCGACGCGGTGGCCGCGAAGCGCCGCTCCTCCAAGCGCATCATGCTCAGCTTCGATGAGTGGAATGTCTGGTACCGCACGCGCGGCAAGCGCGAGGGGCGGACGGTGCCTGGCTGGCCCGTGGCGCCGAGCATCCTGGAGGAAGCCTATAACATGGAGGACGCGCTGGCCTTCGGCGGCGCCTGCATCTCCCTGCTCAACCATGCCGACCGCATCAAGAGCGCCTGCCTGGCGCAGCTGGTCAATGCCATCGCGCCCATCATGACGGAGACCGGCGGGCCGGCCTGGCGGCAGACCATCTTCTATCCCTTCGCGCAGATGAGCAATCTCGGGCGCGGGCGGGTGCTGCGGGCGGCGGTCGAATCCCCCACCTATTCCGCCACCTATTACGACCCGCGCGGCACGCAGGAGCTGTATTTCCCGCTGCCGGAAGTGCCCTATCTGAAGCTCTCCGCCGTGCATGACCCGGAGGGCGGGCATGTCACGCTCTTCGCCCTGAACCGCAACCTGGACGAGCCGCTGGCCCTGGAAGCCGATCTGCGGGGCTTCGAGGGGATGGCCGTCTCCCAGGCCACGGTGCTGCGGAACGACGACCTGAAGGCGGTGAACACGAAGGAGCAGCCGGACCGGGTGAACCTCGCCCCGCTGGAGGGGGTGGAATGGTCCGGCGGGCGGCTCGGTGCCCGCCTGCCGCCGGCCTCCTGGTGCGTGATCCGCCTCAGCCCAACGGGCTGAGGCGGCGGCCCCGGTTCAGGGGAGGGTCGGCGCCGGGCCGGCCCCCCGCCGCGCCGGCCGGCGCAGCAGCGAGACCAGCGGCCAGAGCAGGAAGAGGATGGCCAGCGTGGCGATGGACCCGACCAGCGGGTTCGCCCAGAAGATGCCGAAGGCGCCGTGGGAGATGATCATGGACTGGCGGAAGGCATCCTCCGCCTTGTCGCCAATCACCATGGCCAGCACCAGCGGCGCGATGGGGTAGTCCAGCTTCTTCATGCCCCATCCCACGACGCCAAAGGCCAGCATCAGCCAGAGGTCGAAGCCCGCGCTGGCGACGCTCCAGGCGCTGATGACGCAGACCACGACGATCAGCGGCGCGACGATGGTGAAGGGCAGCCGCAGGATGGCGGCGAAGACCGGCACCGTCGCCAGCACCAGCACCACCGCCACGATGTTGGAGAGATACATCGAGGCGATCATGCCCCAGACGAAGTCCCGCTGCTCGATGAACAGCATGGGGCCGGGGTTCAGCCCCCAGATCATCAGCCCGCCCAGCATGACGGCGGCGGTGGCCGAGCCGGGGATGCCCAGCGCCAGCATCGGCAGCATGGCGGCGGTGCCTGCGGCATGGTCGGCCGTCTCGGGCGAGACGACGCCTTCCGGCTCTCCCCGGCCGAAGCGGGCGCCGTTGCGGGAGAAGCGGCGGGCGATGCCGTAGGACATGAAGGAGGCCGCCGTCGGCCCGCCCGGCGTGATGCCCATCCAGACGCCGATGGCGGCGGAGCGCAGCAGGGCCACCGCGTGGCGCGGCATGCCCAGGGCCGTCAGCAGCACCCGGCGCGGGGAGAGGGTCGTGGCGACCGGGCGGAATTCCAGCGAATCCTCCATCGTCAGCAGCAGCTCGCCGATGCCGAAGAGGCCGATGACCACGACCAGGAAGCTGACGCCGCGGATCAGCTCGGACATGTCGAAGGTCAGGCGCATGCCGCCGGAGACGATATCCATGCCCACCGTCGCCAGCGCGAAGCCCGTGGCGATGGAGACGATGGTCTTCAGCGCCGAGCCGCCGCCGAAGGCGACGAAGGAGGCGAAGGCCAGGAAATAGACGGCGAAATATTCCGGCGGCCCGAAGCGCAGCGCGAAGCGGGTGACGAAGCCCGAGAGCAGGGTGATGACGACGATGCCCACCAGCGCGCCGAAGCCGGCGGAGAGGAAGGCGGTCGTCAGCGCCTCGGTCGCCTTGCCCTGGCGGGCCATCGGGTGCCCGTCGAAGGTGGTGGCGACGGAGGAGGGCTCGCCCGGGATATTGAAGAGGATGGAGGTGGTGGAGCCGCCGAAGAGCGCGCCCCAGTAGGTGCTGGTCAGCAGGATGATGGCGGAGACCGGGTCCATGCTGAAGGTCAGCGGCAGCAGCAGGGTCACGCCGTTCGGCGCCCCCAGCCCCGGCAGCACGCCGACCAGGATGCCCAGCAGCACGCCGCCGATCATCAGCAGCACATGCTGGAAGGTCAGCGCGACGGAGAAGCCGTGCATCAGGGCGTCGAGATTTTCCATGCGGCGTCTCCTCCGCTCAGGCCAGGCCGAGCCAGGCTTCGATGGGGCCCTTGGGCAGCGGCAGCATGAACCAGTATTCGAAGGCCACCCAGTTGAAGAGCACGGCGCCGGCGGCGGTGACCAGCGCCGCCTTCCAGCCATGCCCCTGCAGCAGCACCATGCCGACGAGATAGAGGCTCATGGCGAGGTAGAGGCCGAGCGGCACGGTCAGCGCCACCAGCGCCACGATGGGCAGCAGGAAGCGCGCGACCTGGATGGCGGCCTTCGCGCCCAGCACCGTCTCGCCCGACAGCGCGCGGCGCTTCAGCAGGGCCTGGATGGCGATGCCGATGCTGGCGCCCATGGCGATCAGCCCCAGCCAGAAGGGCAGCGTGCCGGCCTGCGGCCCCTGGTCGGACCAGCCGACCGGATGCTCCAGCGCGCCCATCACCACCGTGGCGCCGAAGCCGAAGACCACGGCGGCCCCGATCAGTTCCAGGACCAGCCGCGACAGCAGCGGGGCATCCGCTCCGCCATGCCCGGCGTCGAGCTTGTCCATCGCGAATCCCCCCACTGTGCCCGCGCGCCGCGCGTCAGTTCACCAGCCAGCCTTCCTCGCGGAACAGCTCGCGCGAGGTCTTCTCATCCTCCGCCATGAAGGCGCGCAGGGCGTCGGCATCCATGAAGCGGGCGGTCTGGGAGGTGCGCTGGACGAATTCCTTCCATTCCGGCGTCTCGCTGACCTTGCGCAGCATGTCCGCGTAGAAGGCCTGCACGCCCGGCGGCACATTGCCCGGCAGGAAGACGGTGCGGGGCATGCGGTATTCGGTCAGCGGGATGCCCTGCTCGGCGCAGGTCGGGATATCGCCCCAGCTCTGGCCATTGGCGATGGGCGCCGAGGCCGGCAGCCGCTGCGGCGCGAAGACGCAGAGCGGCCGCACCTGCCCGCCCCGCCAGCCGCCCAGGCTCTCGGAAGGGTTGTTCACGTTGGAATGGATATGCCCGCCGGCCAGCTGCACCCCGGCCTCGCCGCCGGAGCGGAAGGGCACATAGGTCCAGCGGATCCCGGCCGCCTTCTCGATCAGCCGCGTCAGGATCTGGTCGGTGTCCTTGGACTGCGAGCCGCCCATGCGGAACTCGCCTTCCGGCGCGGCGCGCAACGCCTTCAGGTAGTCGGCCGCCGTCTCATAGGGCGAATCCGCCTTCACCCAGAGGGCGAATTCATCGAGCGCCATGGCGGCCACCGGCGTCAGCTCGGTGTGCTTCCAGGCCACCTTGGCCACCAGCGGCAGCAGCCAGGCGTTGGAGGTGCCGAAGAGCAGCTTGTGCGGGTCCTTCTCCGCCAGCTTCGTATAGACGAAGCCCTCGGCGCCGGAGCCGCCGCCCTTGTTGGAGACGACGACCGAGGTCGGCATCAGGTCGTATTTGGCGATGATGGACTGCACCGTGCGGGCGAAGGTGTCGGTGCCGCCGCCGGGGCCGGAGGCCACCACGAATTCCACGGGCTTGCCGGGCTTCCAGCTGGTCTGCGCCATGGCCGGCAGGGTGGCCGACAGGCCGAGCACGGCGCTGAGCGCCGTCAGGATCTTGCGCATTCTCGGAGTTCCTCCTCTGGTCGTTGCGCGCGCCCTCTTGCGGGGTTTCGGCGCGGGCCGGGCGGGCGCCCGGCGGGGATGGGTCAGGCCGCCATGGCGGCCCGGGCATCGAGCAGGGAACCCGCCGCGTCCGGCCGCCGCCGGCGCTGCGCCGCGCCCATGCGGGCGGCCAGCAGCAGCGCGTTGCGGGCGGCGCCGGGATGGGCGATGCCCTTGCCCGCGATGTCATAGGCCGTGCCGTGCGCGGGCGTGCAGATCGGGAAGGGGAAGCCGCCCAGCAGCGTCACGCCCTCCTCGAAGCCGATCAGCTTCATCGCGATCTGGCCCTGGTCGTGATACATGGTCAGCACCGCGTCGAACTCGCCGCGCCGGGCGCGGACGAAGACGGTGTCGGAGGGGTAGGGGCCGTCGCAGCCGATGCCCTGGCGCTTCGCCTCCTCGACCGCCGGGCCGATCACCTCGATCTCCTCCCGCCCGAAATTGCCGTTGTCGCCGGCATGCGGGTTGAGCGCCGCCACGCCGATGCGCGGGGAGGCCAGGCCGGAATCGCGCAGCGCCGTCTCGGTCAGGCGCAGGTTCTCCAGGATCGCCTCACGCGTGATCAGCCGCGCGACGCCGGAGAGCGGCACATGCGAGGTGACGCGGGCATTCCAGAGCCCTTCCAGCACGTTGAATTCCTTCGCCGTGCCCTGGAAGCCGATGAAGCGCGCGGTGAAGGCGATCTCGTCGTCGTAATCCGGCACGTGCAGCCGCATCGCGCCCTTGTTGAAGGGCGTGAAGCTGACGGCATCGGCATGGCCGCGCATGGCCAGAGCCAGGGCGTATCGGAAATTCTCGGCGGCGAAGCGCCCGCCGGCCTCGCTGATCTGCCCGCGCTGGATCGTGGAGGGGTCGAGCGTGCCGAGATCGACCAGCACGGGCCTGGAGAGGTCCCGCGGCAGCGGCGCATCGGGCGCGATGACATGGAGGTCGAGGGGCACCCCGGCGATGCGCGCGCCCTCCTCCAGCACGCGGCGGTCGCCGATGGCGATCAGCCCCGCCGCGGCCCGCACATCCGGGTCCGCCAGCATGCGCGCGGAAAGCTCCGGGCTGATGCCGGCGGGATCGCCCATGGCGAAGGCGATCACGGGCGCTGCGTCCGTCATGCGTTCTCTCCCAGTCTTGCGGCCCGCTCGTGGACCATCGTTGCGTATTGTGTGCTCTGTATGCAGAATAACCGCAAGGGCTTTCACGCCGCGGCCATGCCAAAAAACCGCCAGCCTTGAGGGACAGGATGATGAGCAGCTCTGCCGTGACCGAATCCGTCCCTGCCTCGCTGGAGGCGATCGACAGCCCCATCGCCCGCCAGACGCTGCATGAGCAGGTGGCCAGCCGCCTCCGGGACATGGTGACCGATGGCCGCCTGCCGACGGGGCAGCGGATCAACGAGGTCGCGCTGGGCCAGGCGCTTGGCGTCTCCCGCACGCCGCTGCGGGAGGCGCTGAAGACCCTGGCCGGGGAAGGGTTGCTGGAGCTGATCCCGGCCCGTGGCGCGATCGTCCGCAGCTTCAGCGCCAAGGATGTCGCCGACAGCATGGAAGTGCTGAAGGCGCTGGAGCAGCTCGCCGCCCGCCGCGTCTGTGCTCTGGCCAGCGATGAGGGCATCGCCCGGCTGCTGGCGCTGCATGCCGCCATGCGGGAGCGCTACGAGGCGCGGGACCGGCTGCCCTATTTCAAGCTGAACCAGGCTTTCCACACGGCCATGGTGGCCCTGGCCGACAACCCGCCCCTGCTGCGGATGCACGAGATGCTGCAGGCGCAGATGAAGCGCATCCGCTTCATCGGGCATGAGGGGCCGGAGAAATGGGCGGCGGCCATGGCCGAGCATGAGGAGATGGCCGAGGCCCTGCGCCGCCGCGACGGCGAGGCGCTGGCCGGGACCATCGGCCGCCACCACGACAATGGCGTGAGGCGCATCCGCGAATTGATGTAGCCCGAGCGCCGCAACGAGAATCAGAACAAGAGGGAGGCCCGCTTGCAGTTCCAGACGCTTTTCCAACCCGCCATCGACCGCCCCGTCGCCGCCGCCCTGCTGGGGGCCGGGGAGTTCGGCCTCTCGCTGATCGCGCAGGCGCGGCGGATGCGCGGGCTCGACATCGCCGCGGTCTATGACCTGGACCCCGCGCGCGTCTCGGCCGCGCTGACGGAGATGGAGGTGCCACACCGCCGCTGCGCCAGCCACGCGGAGGCCGCGCGGGCACGGGCGGCGGGGGAGATCGCGCTCTGCGAGGGGCTGGCGGATCTGCTGGCGCTGCCGCTCGACATGGTGGTGGAGGCCACCGGCCATGCCGAGGCCGGCGCCGCGCATGCCGAGGCCGCCATCCGCGCCGGCATCGGCGTGGCCATGGTGAGCAAGGAAGCCGAGAGCGTCGTCGGCCCCATCCTGGCGCGGCGCGCCAGGGATGCTGGCGTCGCCTATACCCTGGTGGATGGCGACCAGCCCGCGCTGCTGGTGGGCCTCGTCTCCTGGGCGCGGCTGCTGGGCCTGCCCATCGTCGCCGCCGGCAAGAGCAGTGAATATGATTTCGTGCTGGACCCCGTGACGGAGGAGGTCTCCTGGCTGGAGCGCCGCGTCCATGCCGCCGGGATGATGCGCCACTGGCACCTGGGCGGCGACGTGGCGGGAACCGTGGCGGCGCGCGCGGCGCTGCTGAGCAGCCTGCCGCTGCGGACCGTGCCCGATTTCTGCGAGATGGCGCTGGCCGCCAATGCCACGGGCATCCTGCCGGACCGCGAGGATTTCCACGCGCCCCTCGCCCGCACGGTGGAACTGCCGGACATCTATGCTCCGCGCGGCGCGGGGGGGCTGCTCTCGGGCCCCGGCCGGTTGGATGTCTTCAACGTGCTGCGGCGGCCGGACGAGAGCAGCTTCGCCGGCGGCGTCTTCGTCGTCGTGGAACTGGCGGACCGGCGGACCGGCGCGCTCTTCGCCGGCAAGGGCATCCCGGTCTCGGCGGACGGGCGCCGGGCGCTGATCTACAACCCCTCCCACCTGCTGGGGGTGGAGGCGCCGATCTCCATCCTCGCAGGCGGGCGCCTCGGCCATTCGGTGCTGCAGCCCGATTATGCCCAGCGCGTGGACCTGCTGGCCCGCGCCACCCAGGACCTGCCTGCCGGCCATGTGCTGGGCATCGAGGGCAACCGCCATGCCGTGCCGGGCATCGACCCGCTGCTGCGCCCGCTGGAGCAGGCCGGGCCGGCCATGCCCCTGCCCTACTACATGGCCGTGGGCCAGCGCCTGACCCGGGCCGTGCCGACCGGCACGGTGCTGACGCGCGACATGGTGGAGGCGCCCGCCGGCAGCACCTTGTGGCGGCTGCGCGCGGAGCAGGAGGGACGGCGCGAGGCGGCCTGAGTCCGGGATCGATGGCCAGCCTGCCGAGCAACGCCACTCCACCCGGCAGGCGCCGAGCCCGCCTCCGCTGATCGCGTTCCAGGGCCGGGCCGAGGCGCAGCGGCTGCGTGCCTCGGCCTGTCCGGCCCATGGCAGGGCGCTGCGCCACGCGCTTGGCCACAGCCTCTTCAGTAGGACAGCTCGAACTACTGGCTGTTGCGGGCTTTCAGGAACAGGATTGTTGCCTCAGGTCGTGACGCGCCTCTGTTGACAGAGCTGGATGATCGGCTTGCGGCGGCCAGCGGGGCTTTCCCCAGAGCCGCCAGGTGCTGCCGAGTCTCTTACCACCATCGGCTACTGGATCCGGCGGGTCGGCACCGCCTGTGGCTTCCGCTGCCAGCGGCGGCTCCGGGCTTCATGTCCGGATGACGTCAGCCATTCAAGCGGCCGGCCGCTCTCCTGCCCCGCCGGATATCCGCGCGCGAGCCAGCTTATCCAGTTCCCGCAGCCATAGCACGGAGCTTGCGACGGTTATGCAGACCAACCAGTCCCCTCCATCGAGGGGCGCGGTGGAGAATGCCTGTTGCAGAAAAGGCGTGTATATCACGAGCACTTGCAAGAATACGGACAGCACGATTGCCGCCAGAAGCCAGCCATTAGCAAGAAGGCCGATGAAGGCGCTTCTCTCATCCGAACGGGCGTTCAGGACATTGAATATCTGGAAGAAGGTCAGTGTCGTGAAGGCCATGGTCTGTGCATGATCCAGGCTCCCCGTCCCCTCGATCATCCCGCCCGGCAGGGACAGGTCGAGCACCAGCAATGTGCCTGTCGCCATGATGATGCCGACGAAGAAGATTCCCTTCCACATCCGGCGCGTGATCACCCCCTCCCCACGCGGCCGGGGCGGCTGCGTCATGGTGCCCGCATCCACTGGATCAACGCCGAGCGCGAGGGCCGGCGCCCCATCCGTCACCAGGTTGATCCAGAGGATCTGCGTGGCGAGCAGCGGCAGCACCACGCCGGTGTCACCCGATCCCGTCAGGCCGATCTGCTCCGCCAGCAGGATGCCGAAGAACATGGTCATCACCTCGCCGATATTCGACGAGAGCATGTAGCGGAGGAATTTCCGGATATTCGAGAAGATGGCGCGGCCTTCCTCGACAGCCGCCACGATGGTGGCGAAGTTGTCGTCGGCCAGGACCATGTCGGCCGCCTCCTTCGAGACATCCGTGCCGGTGATGCCCATGGCCACACCGATATCGGCCCTTTTCAGGGCTGGCGCGTCATTGACGCCATCCCCCGTCATGGCCACCGTCGCGCCTCCACGCTGTAACGCCTTCACGATCCGCAGCTTGTGCTCGGGGTCCACGCGCGCATAGACCGAGGCCTCGCGCACCGTCCGGTCGAGCACCGCCTCCGGCATCGTCTCCAATTCGGCTCCCGCGATAGCCCGCGCGCCGCTGGAGATGCCGATCTCGGCGGCGATGGCCGATGCGGTCAGAGGGTGATCTCCGGTGATCATGATCGGGCGGATGCCGGCGCCGCGCGCCCGCGCCACAGCCTCCCGCGCTTCCTCCCGCGGCGGGTCGATCATGCCGATCAGCCCGAGGAAGACCATGTCCCGTTCGAATGTTCCGGCGAGGTCATCCTGCTCTGCCGCATCTCCTGGCAGCGCGCGGAAGGCGACGCCGAGGGTGCGCATGGCCTGCCCCGCCATCTCCTCGTTGCTCCGCAGGATGGCCGCGCGGCGTCCCTCGGTCAGGGGCACCGCCTCCTCCCCGGCGAGTTCATGCGTGCAGCGCCCGAGCAGCACGTCCGGGGCGCCCTTGGTGAAGGCCAGCAACGCTCCATGCCGCTCCGCATCCGCGTGAACCGTCGTCATGAGCTTTCGCTCGGAAGAGAAGGGAATCTCCGCGACCCGCCTGAAGCGGGCATCGAGCGCATCGCCCCGCAGCCCGGCCTTGCGCGCCGCGACGATCAGGGCGCCTTCCGTGGGGTCCCCCATGACCTTCCACTGCCCGTTCCCGCTTTCCTGCAGCACCGCGTTATTGGCACGATCGGCGGCGGACAGCGCACGGAGCATCTCGGCACGCTGGCGGCCCTCGACCGCGCCACCATTGTCGCGCGTGATCTCACCCTCGGGCGCATAGCCCGCGCCGCCGAGCTTCGCGCCGCCGCTGGCGGTGACGATACGGCGCACCGTCATCTCGTTCTTGGTCAGCGTGCCGGTCTTGTCCGAGGCGATGACGTCGGCCGAACCGAGCGTCTCGACAGCCGCGAGATGACGCACGATGGCGCGCCGCTTCGCCATGCGCCGCACACCGATGGAAAGCACCGCCGTCACCACCGCGGGAAGTCCCTCGGGAACCGCGGCGACGGCGAGCGCCACGCCCAGGATCAGGACGTCGAAGACCGCGCGCGCGCCGTGCACCTCCTCGAACAGCAGAATCGTACCGACCATGACCACGGCAATGACGATGACGACCACGCCCAGCGTCCGGCCGACGCGTTC
The DNA here is from genome assembly GCF_017654485.1 of Roseomonas marmotae. NCBI lineage: Bacteria > Pseudomonadati > Pseudomonadota > Alphaproteobacteria > Acetobacterales > Roseomonadaceae > Roseomonas > Roseomonas marmotae. The sequence continues at coordinate 398,739 of NZ_CP061094.1, forward strand.
CAGCTCCTTCTGAAGTGGCGTCACATCCTTCGGGGCCGCCTTCAGCATGCCGGCGATATGCCCCATCTCCGTGTTCATGCCGGTGGCCGTGACCAGGGCACGGCCATGCCCATAGGTCACGGCCGTGCCGCTGAAGACCATGTTGGCACGGTCCCCGAGCCCGGCTTCCGCCGCGATCGCGGCGGTATCCTTGGGCACAGGCAGGCTTTCCCCCGTCAGCGCGGCCTCAGCGACCTGGAGCGCGGCGGATTGCACCATCCGCGCATCGGCCGGGATGGTGTCGCCCTCCTCGATCACGATCAGGTCGCCGGGCACGAGATCCGCCGCGGGGATTCCCTGCTGCACGCCGTCGCGGATGACCTTCGCCTGGGCCGCGGACATCTGCCTGAGGGCCGCGAGCGCCTGCTCGGCCCTGGCCTGCTGGATATAGCCCATCAGCGCGTTGAGCAGGACGATGGCCAGGATGGCGATCGCTTCATAGGGTAGCGAAGTCTCGGGTTCGAGCCACCAGAGGCCGGCCGATACCAGGGCGGCGACGAGCAGGAGAATGACCAGAACATCCTGGAACTGCGCGAGGAACTTTCGCCAGGATGGCACGGGCTTCTCGGCGGTCAGCGCATTCCGTCCGTAGCGCCGGAGGCGGGCCTGGGCTTCCGCGGCCCGAAGGCCGGTCTGCGGATCTGCGCCTAGCGCGCTGGCGACTTCCGAAGCCGCCAGCCGGTATGCCGGTGTTTCTGCATCACTCATCGCCTTCGCCACTTCTCCACGCCGTCCGGTTTCCGCTGCCTGGAGAGTCTGACGAGACGAAGCTCGATCCCGTCAGGCTTCCCCGCGCAAGCCTGGAGGATAACGCTCCCGGGCGGCAAGGCGGGACGAGGTGACGCCATGCCCCGTCACGAATGCCTGGCCGGACCGGCGGCGGCTGCCACCTGTGGCGGCCGGCAGCTAGTGCGAGATCAGCACAGGAATCTTCGGATCCGTTAGGATTCCGCGTGTCGCGCCGCCCAGAACGAAATCCCGCATGCGGGAATGGCCGAAGCCGCCCATGACCAGCAGGCCTGCCTCCCTTTCCCGCGCGAAATCCTGCAGCCTCCCGGCGATGGCCTTGCCGTCGCTCCGCAGCTTCGCCGCCTCCGCCTGGATGCCATGGGAGGCGAGATAGGCAATCAGGCGCTCTTCCACAGCGGATTCGGGAAGGCGTTTCTCGTCGACGACCGTGGCGACGGTAACCGAACTGGCCCGCCGCAGGAACTCCCGTGCATCCGCGACCGCCCGCGCGGCAACACGGCTCCCGTCCCATGCGATCGTCACCTGCTGGAGAGAATGGGGGGGATGGCTCTCCGGGACCAGCAGGACAGGACGTCCTGAACCGAAGATGGCCGCTTCCGCCGTGATCCTCAGCGTTTCGTCGTCCGGCCGGAGCCCGGCCAGGATCAGGTCGTGGTAGTGCCCGTGATCCGCGACGACATCCCCCACACTGTATGGATAGCAGGACAGTTCCGTCGCGCGGAACGAGACACCGGCAGCGGCGGCCGTGGACTTCAGCGCCCCGGCAAGCGCGTTGCCGCGAGCATGGCATTTGGCCTTCGTCTCCGAGATCATCGTGGGGACATCGACCACGAGATTGCCGAAAGGACTGGAGACCCTGGGAAATTCGGCCCCGAGGATGAGCGCGTGGACCTGCCCCCGCAGATGCTGCGCGACCGCCGCGGCATGAAGGGCGATGCCCTCGGCGTTTCCGTCCGGGTAAGTATGGAGGGGAACCAGGATCTGAATCGGCATGACAGCTCCTCGCGTGTCGCCACACGTTTACGGATAGGTGGAGGACACTTCAAAGTTAAATTCCAGCGCATCGTTCAATCTGGTGCACATCTCTCAAACCGTGAGAGGGTACGGGGCGCAATAAGGAGCACACCGTCCGGGGGATAACGCTCCCAGTTACCGCATGGCTGCGGAACAGAGCGCGTTCCCCATCACTGCACGGGCTCTGCCTTGGCAGTGTCGAGGGCCTTCCGTGCCGGAAGAGAGTTACTGGCAAAAATTCGATCTTTGATATGCCAATCCTGAGCAACATACGTTGAGCGTTATCATCTTCGGCTTCTCTGGCCCGTTTTTGTCCGGGCGACCGGTATCCAATCGCCGGCCGAGCATCAGCTCCAGCCATCATGTGGTCGTTGCTGCGGCAGGCTCCTGTTTCTCCGTAGGAGGTTCGTATGCTGCTAATGTCGCCCGGTGAGCCAACGTCGAACCGGAAGCTAGCCTGGTTGGGAGTGGCGATTCTGGCTTACATCGCGGTGTTGATGCTGCCGACCCCAGCGGGGCTGACGCCATCCGGTCAGACGGCACTGGGGCTGCTTGTGCTGGTGATCATCGTTTGGATCAGCGAATGCATCTCGCCCGCAGCCAGCGCCGTCCTGCTGATCGGCGCGGCCGTGCTGGGATTGATGGGCAAGCCACTGACGGATGGCGCGCGGCCCATGACCTCGGGCCAGGCCCTGGGTCAGATGCTCTCGGGTTTCTCCTCCTCCGCCGTGCTGCTGGTGGCAGGCGCGCTGTTCCTGGCCGTGGCGCTGAAGCTGACCGGGCTGGACCGGCGCGTGGCATTGCTGGTGATGTCGCGGGTCGGCATTTCGCCGGCCCGGCTGACCCTCGGGGCGATGATCGTCGGCTTCGTGCTGGCGCTGTTCATCCCCTCCGCCACGGCGCGCGTCGGCGCGGTGATTCCCATCATGGTCGGCATCACCACGGCGCTCGGGCTGCCGGTGACAAGCAGCCTGGGCGCGACGCTGATGATCGTGACGGCGCAGGCCTGTTCGATCTTCAACATGGCGGTCAAGACGGGCGCGGCGCAGAACCTCATCAGCCTGAGTTTCATGGAGCAGTCTTTCGGCCGCACCATCACCTGGGGCGAATGGTTCATCACGGCCTTGCCCTTCACCCTGTCGATGTGCGTGGTGCTGTTCGTGGTGGCGCTGGTACTGCTGCGGCCACATGTGCCGCCGGTGGAGGAAGCCCGGCAGCGGCTGGCGGATGAGGTGGCCACGCTGGGCCCCGTGACGCCGGCCGAGCAGCGGCTGATGCTGGTGGCGCTGATGCTGCTGGTGCTGTGGTCCACGGAAGGCTGGCTGCATCCGCTGGACACGACCACCACGACGCAGCTCGGCATCGCGCTGCTGCTGATGCCGCGTATCGGCGTCATGACCTGGGCGCAGGCGGAGAAGCAGGTGCCCTGGGGCACCGTCGTGCTCTTCGCGGCGGGCATCTCGCTCGGCATCCTGCTGTCCCGTACCGGCGCCGCTAACTGGCTGGCCGGGGTGACGCTGGGGCAGCTGGGCCTCGGCAACATGGAGGTCTACCTGGTGGTCGGGGCGCTCTCGCTCTTCAGCATCCTGCTGCATCTGGGCTTCGCCTCGGCGACGGGCCTGGCAAGCACCCTGATCCCCATCATGATCGCCTTCACGCAGACGCTGCCATTCGGGCAGCAGACCATCTTCGGCATCGTGATGATCCAGGCCATGGTCGTGTCCTTCGGCTTCATCCTTCCGACCAACGCGCCGCAGAACATGCTCTGCTATTCGACCGGCGCCTTCTCGGTGCGGGAATTCGCGAAGGTCGGCATCGTCCTGACCATCGCGGGGCTCGCCCTGCTGGTGCTGTACTCCGCCACTATCTGGCCCATGATGGGAGTGCTGTGATGCAAGGCAAGGTCGGGATCATCGGCGCCGGTTTGGTCGGCGCCGCTGCGGGCTACCTGCTGGCGAATGTGCCAGGGGTGAGCGAGGTGGTGCTGGTGGACCTGGACCGCGCCAGGGCGGAGTCGGAGGCCGCGGATATCTCCCACGCCGCGGCCTTCGGCAGCCCGGCGCTGGTACGCGCCGGGGATTACGCGGATCTGGACGGCTCGCAGGTGGTGGTGATCACGGCGGGCACCAGCCTCAAGCCGGGGCAGACGCGGCTGGATCTGCTGGCGGCCAATATCGGCATCATCTCCTCCGTGCTGGAGCGCGTTCTGGAGGTGGTGCCGGATACGGTTCTGCTCTTCGCCACCAACCCGGTGGATGTCATGCCCGCCGTGGCGGTAAGGCGCTTCGGCGTGCCACGCGGGCGCGCCATCGGCACGGGCTGCGCGCTGGATTCCGCGCGGTTCCGGGACCGGCTGGCCCGGCACCTCGGCGTCTCCCCCAGTTCCGTCCATGCCTATGTCCTGGGGGAGCATGGCGATTCCGAGGTGATCCACTGGAGCGGCGCGCAGATCGCTGGCATGCCGCTGACCGATTTCGCGGAGAAGATGGGCAATCCGCTGCCGCCCGAGCTGAGGGAGACCATCGCCAGGGAAGTCCGCACCTCGGCCTATCGCATCAAGGAGGGAAAGGGCGTCTCGAACTTCGGTATCGGCGGCTGCATCGCGCGGCTGACCCGGGCCATCGTGAACGACGAGCATGTGGTGTTCAGCACCTGCACCGTCATGGATGAGGTGCTGGGGGTGCCGGACACCTGCATCTCCCTGCCGCATGTGCTTTCCTCCGAGGGCGCGTCGCATCCCTTCCTGCCGCGCCTGGACGGCACGGAGGAGGCTGCCCTGCGCCACAGCGCGGAGGTGCTGCGGAAGGCCATCCAGGACGGGCTGGACGCGACCATACAGTAGCGCCGCGCCGGCCCGGCGAGCACCTTCCTCGCCGGGCCGGGCGCGGTGCCGCCCTACCCGCCCGGATGCAGGGCCGCGCCGAGCAGCCCGGTATGAGGTCGCGTCACCTGGTCGATCGGCACGGTTTCCATGAGGCTCGCGAAGCGCCCCTTGGCGGTGAAGCCCCGCGCCAGCGCCTCCAGGTCCAGCAATGGGCCGAGGCCGCGGCACAGCCCGCCCATGACATGCACGCCGCCATCGGCGACCAATGTCAGCACCAGGTCTCCCGCCGTGCCACCGAGGATGGCGGAGAACATTCTCACTGCCTCCTGGCAGAGCGCGCATCCCCCCGCCGCCCGCTGGCTGACCTCGGGCGGGGTGCCGAACCGCTCCTCACGCCCCTCCATCTCCGCCAGCGCGTTCGCCATCCGCAGCAGACCCGGGCCGGAGAGCAGCCGCTCGGTTGAGACATGCCCGAATTCCCGCCGGAGCCTGGCCAGGATCCCGGCCTGCCGGTCGTCATGCGGCGCGAAGGAGGTGTGCGCCGCCTCGCTGGCCAGCACCCTCGCCTTCCCCTCTTCCCACAGCAGGAAGGCGACACCCAGCCCCGTGCCTGGCCCCATGACCACCCGGGGCCGTCCCGGCCTGGCGGTGCCCGGCTTCAGCTGGCGGAAATCCCCGGCTCCCAGCCCATGGATGGACCAGGCCTGCGCGACGAAGTCATTGATCACCGTCAGCTGCCGCAGGCCCAGCCGCTCCCGTGCCTCCGGGATGGTGAAGCGCCAGGGGTTGTTGGAGAAGGCCACCTCGTCCCCGAGGACCGGCGTCGCCACGGCGAAGACCGCGTGATCCGCGCTTCGTCCCGCCAGATAGGCCTGCGCCGCCTCGATCAGCCCGGGGTAGTCCCGCACCGGCAGCTTCCGCTCATCCCGCATGATCCCGCCGGGCTCGCAGAGCGCGAAGCGGGCATTCGTGCCGCCGATATCGCCGACCAGCCGCATGGTCAGCGCCCCTCCCCCAGCACGAGGCCGACCGGGATCTCGGTGATCCGCCGCCGCAACGCCTCCACCTCCGCGCCCGAGGGATGTGCCGTGCCGGCATTGGACACCGCGGCGGCCCCTGCCGCGACACCCCAGGCGAAGGCATCCGCCGCCGTGGCGCCCCGGCTCAGCGCCAGCGTCATCGCCGCCAGGAAGCTGTCCCCGGCCCCGACCGCGCCCCGCACCGGCACGTCCAGCGCGGGCAGCCGCAGCGCGCCCTCGGCCGTGGCCAGCACCGCCCCGTCCCCGCCCAGCGTGACGGCCAGGCGGGCCACCCGGCCGGACCGGACCAGCTCCGTGGCCGCCTGCTCCAACTCGCCATCCCCGCGCAGCGGGCGGCCGACCAGGCTCTCGAACTCGCCGCGGCTCGGCTTCATCAGCTCGATGCCGCCCTGCTCCAGCGCGAGGCGCAGCGCCTCGCCCGAGGTATCGACCACCAGGTGCAGGCCCCGCTCCCTGGCGATGACGGCGGTGCGGGCGTAGAAATCCCCGGGCACACCGGTCGGCAGGCTGCCGCTGGCGACGAGCCACCCTTCCCCGATCTCCCCGATGGCTTCGAGGGCGGCACCCCATTCCGCCCCGGAAACGGCCGGCCCTTCCGGGACGAAGCGGTATTCCTGCCCGCTGGCGCGGTCGAGCACGGTCTGGCTGATCCGGGTCCGCCCGGCGATGGGGATGCTGCGCCGGGGGACGCCGGCGCTGTCCAGCAGCTCCTCCAGCAGGCGCCCCGTCACTCCGCCGGCCAGGATGATCGCCAGGGTTTCGCCGCCCAGTTCCTGCACCACGCGCGAAACGTTAACACCACCCCCGCCCGGGTCCTGCCGCTCATTGAAGGTCCGCACCTTGCGGACCGGATGCACCGCAGCGGCCTCGCTGGCCACGTCGATGGTCGGGTTCAGCGTCAGCGTGGTAATTCGGGATGACATCGTCGAGGCAACTCCGGGAGCGGTGTTCGCAACCTCATCTAGAACATCGGGCAGCGCTCGTCCCGCGCATAAACGGTAAATTGCGGCGGGCGATCCGGCCCGGCTTCAGAGGCCGCTGCCCGCCGGCGGACCGGATCCGGCCTGACCCCGGGCATGCGCCGCAGCTCGGTGAGGGAGGAGAGGATCAGCGACACCGCAGGTCGTGCCGTCCGGCAGCAGAAAGCCACCCGGTCCCGGGCACGACGACGATGCCGGAGGCGACGGCTGTATCCGCGGGGAAACGGTCACTGATGTCCTTGAAGGTGGAGGCCATGCCGCAGGCGAACTCCGGGCAGGAGAGCAGGAACAGGCTGATCGAGACAGCCCATAGAACCCATCAGGTGACGCGGCGGGCGCCGAGTCGGTTCGACAATCACGCGGCCGGAACTGCGGCTTGCCTGATGGAGAGGCTGTAATCACTGACCGTCGCACCGCGCCACCCAGGCCGGGAACGCGTTGAACTAAGCGTGACTCCTTTCAATCTCTTTCTTATCCAAGCACGGATCTGGCAAAGAAGGTCGTGGAGCCAGCCTGCTGCGGTCGATTTCAGTCATGCGTCATGGCCGCAATTTTCCGCATCACGTTGCCGTCCCGGGAAGATGACGGAGACGCACATGTCCGAGGCACAAGCCGCAACGGGATCGGCATCGCCATCCCAGGCGCAATCTCGCGCCTTATGGCTGTCCACCCTTGCCTTTACTGTCTGTTTTGCGGCCTGGACGATATTCTCGATCATCGGGATCCAGATCAAACGCGATCTCGGCCTCACCGAGTTCCAGTTCGGCCTTCTGGTCGGCACGCCGATACTGACAGGAAGCCTGATCCGCATCGTACTCGGTGTCTGGTCCGACCAGTATGGCGGGCGCGTGGTGTACACGGCGGTGATGGTCGCCGGAGGGATCGCCACCGGGCTGCTGGTCTTCGCCTACGACTATCCCACCTTCCTGCTCGCCGCACTTGGTGTCGGCATTTCCGGTGGATCCTTCTCGGTCGGCGTGGCTTACGTCTCGAAGTGGTTCCCGAAGGAGAAGCAGGGCACCGCCCTCGGGATCTTCGGCGCCGGCAATGTCGGCGCCGCCGTCACCAAGTTCCTCGCGCCGGTCATCATGGTGGCGATGGGCTGGAAGGCCGTGGCGCTGATCTGGGCCGCCGCGCTGCTGGTGATGGCCGTGGTGTTCTTCCTGTACACGAAGGACGACCCGGACCTCGCCGCGCGCCGCGCCACGGGCACCAAGCCGGAGAGTTTCGCGGCGATGATGGAGCCGCTGAAGAATGTGCAGGTCTGGCGCTTCAGCCTGTACTACTTCTTCGTCTTCGGCGCCTTCGTCGCGCTGGCCCTCTGGCTGCCGCGCTACATCATCGACGCCTACGGCTTCTCGATCACCACCGCCGGCATGATCGGCGCGGCCTACTCAGTGCCGGCAAGCATCTTCCGTGCCTATGGGGGTGTGCTCTCCGACCGGTACGGCGCGCGACGGGTGATGTACTGGACCTTCGGCGTGTCGATCGTGGTGACCTTCCTGCTGTCCTACCCGCCAACCGATTTCGTGATCGATGGCATCAACGGCCCGATCTCCTTCCATATCGCCATCGGCGTGGTGCCCTTCATCGTGCTGGTCTTCGTGCTGGGCTTCTTCATGAGCCTGGGCAAGGCGGCGGTGTACAAGCACATCCCCGTCTACTACCCGAACCGTGTCGGCGCGGTGGGTGGCGTTGTCGGGCTGATGGGCGGGCTTGGCGGCTTCCTGCTGCCCATGGCCTTCGGCCTGCTGAACGACCTGACGGGCATCCGGCAATCCTGCTTCATGCTCCTGTTCCTGCTCAGTGCGATATCGCTGGTGTGGATGCATGTGTCGATCCTGCGCATGGAGCGCGAGGCGACGACGGCGCAACTGGAACGCCTGCCCGAACTGCCGGAGATGCAGCCGATCCACGGACCCGCGCAGGAAGGCGCGCTCCGCGGCAGAGCGATCCAGGACTGGCGGCCGGACGACCCGGTCTTCTGGGAACAGACCGGCAAGGCCATCGCGCAGCGCAACCTGTGGGCATCCATCGCCTGCCTGCTGCTGGCATTCGCGGTGTGGATGGTGTGGTCCGTCGTGGTCGCGAAACTGCCTGCCGTCGGCTTCCGCTTCACGACCGACCAGCTCTTCTGGCTCGCGGCGCTCCCGGGGCTTTCCGGGGCGACCTTCCGCATCTTCTACACCTTCATGCCGCCCATCTTCGGCGGCCGGCTGTGGACCACCCTGTCCACCTGGTCGCTGATCCTGCCCGCGCTCGGCATCGGCTTCGCGGTCCAGGACCCAACGACACCCTATTGGGTCTTCCTGCTGCTGGCGCTGCTCTGCGGCTTCGGGGGCGGCAATTTCTCCTCCTCCATGGCGAACATCGCGTTCTTCTTCCCGAAACGTGAGAAGGGGAACGCGCTCGGGCTCAATGCCGGGCTCGGCAACCTCGGCGTCAGCGTGGTGCAGCTGGCCGTGCCGCTGGTGATCACCGTCGGCGTGTTCGGATGGCTCGGCGGGGAGCCTCAGGCGGTAAGCGACGGCGGCGTCCTGTGGCTGCAGAACGCCGGCTTCATCTGGGTTCCTTTCATCATCGCGGCGGCCTTCACGGCATGGTTCCGCATGGACGACCTCGCCGAGATGAAGTCCTCCTTCGCCGACCAGGCCGTGATCTTCCGGCGCAAGCACAACTGGATCATGTGCTTCCTCTACACCGGCACCTTCGGCTCCTTCATCGGCTACTCCGCTGGCTATCCGCTGCTGTCCACTACCCAGTTCCCTGAGGTCAACGCGCTGCAATTCGCCTTTCTGGGGCCCTTGCTGGGCGCGCTCTCACGCTCATTCAGCGGCTGGGTTTCCGATCGCTGGGGGGGTGGCCGCGTGACGGTCCTCGCATTCATCGCGATGGCCATCGGCGTCTATGGAGTTATCCACTTCATCGGCATCAAGGACCAGCCGGGCGCCTTCTGGGGGTTCTTCGCGAGCTTCATGTTCCTGTTCCTCGCCAGTGGCGTCGGCAACTCCTCCACCTTCCAGATGATCCCCGCGATCATGGGCAAGGACATCGTGCGGCTGATGCCGGACGCCAATCCGGCCGAGCAGAAACTGCACGCGGAGAAGGAAAGCGCCGCGATCATCGGCTTCACCGGAGGCATCGCGGCCTATGGCGCGTTCTTCATCCCCAAGAGCTACGGCTCCTCGATCGCCATGACCGGCGGGCCGGAAGCAGCGCTATGGGGCTTCTTCGCCTTCTATCTCGTCTGCATCGCTGTCACCTGGGGCGTCTACACGCGTCGCGGCGGCCTGCTGTATGACCTCGAGCGCGGCCAGAAACGGCGCCCCGCCCCGGTCTGACCGTCCCCCCGTGAACTCCGTGCACTTGGAGCGACGGCGTCGGTCTTCCGGGAAGGAGGCTACAGGCATGGAGAAGCGCCGCACGGGGGGCGGGTCATTGGCCTGCTACGTCGGGCGGAGGTTGGACCGGTTCCGGGGCGGCTGGAAGATGGCCGCGGCCAGCACGGGCGTGGCTGTCAGCAAGCCGAGGGCGACGTTCTGACCCGGCTCCCGCCGGATCGGAACGCCCGCGCATCGCTCAGACCATGACAACCAGGGTGCCGCCGCACGGGGCGGCGGCGGCGCTCAGCCGCAGCCTCCGGCGCCCGCGAGGTCGGACCTGCGGCCCGGCTGGGGACCCGCCGGCAGATCCGTGGACGTGCAGGAGGACCCGGCGGGCCAGGCGGAAGGCCGGGGCGGCGCGTTCTCGCCCTCGAACAGGTCGAAGCCCTGGACGCGCGCCCGCGCGGCCAGCGCCGCGATATAGCCCTGCACCGCCTGGCGCCAGCTGGCTTCCTGGAGGAATTCGACGATGCGCCCGCGCATGGCGGCGAATGGCGGCACGCGCCCGACCTCCCGCGCCACGACGCGGATGACATGCATCCCATAGCGGCTCCTGACCACCCTGGGGCAGACCTGGCCGCTCTCCAGCACGGCGAGATGCGCCTCGAACTCCGGCACGGTGCTGCCGCGCTCGATGAGGCCGAGATCGCCGCCCTGCGACTTCGAGGGGCAGTCCGAGAACTGGCGGGCCAGCTCCGGCAGCCGGTCCGGGTCCTCCAGCACCTCGGCCAGCAGGGCCTCGGCCTTCGCCTGCGCCGCCTCGGCCGCCTGCGCGTCCTTCGGGTCGGCGGCCACCAGAAGATGCTGCACCTGCCAGATATCGGGCAGGCGCAGCCGCTCCTGGTTGCGGGCGAACCAGCGTTGCAGCTCGTCCTCCGTCGGCTCGGGGAGGTGCAGCTCCGTCTCCAGCAACCGGCGGATCGCGGCCTCGTCCGGCTCCTCCCCCGGTTCCGGGTCACGGTCGCTGATACCGCGCGCGGCCGCCTCGGCCAGCAGGATCTGGCGGATGACCAGGGCGCGGGCGGAGGCTTCCCAGGCCTTGGCCGGGTCCTCCGCCTCCTGCAACTGCACCTCAAGGGCGATCAGATCCTCGGGGATGACCACCCCGTCCACCTTGATCATGGCTGAGCTCCCCGCATGCGTTCCGTCTCTGCCAGCCTGGCCTGCACCGCGGGGCCGCTGGCCTGAAGCCCCGCCGTCGCGCCATCCTCGTAAGCGATGGCCACCGGCACCCCGAGCGAGGCGCGGTAGAGCGCCCACATGGCGCCGGACTGGTCGATATCCGCCCCGTGCAGCAGCAGGGGCAGGTTGCTGCGCTCCGCCACCAGTTCCGCGAACTGCCTCACCTGATCATCCGTGGGCACTCCCTGGACGGGAAGGTTGACGTAGCGGATGCGGGAGAACTCGGCATGCTGCTTCTGCGAGGCGACATCAGGATCGGGGGCCCGGAGATCCACGATCATCGCGAAGCCGACGCGCTTGGCCTCGATCACCCCGGCGTCATCGATCGGCCCCGATGTCGCGATCATGCGCGTCACCCGATGATAGAGCGGCAGGCGCTTCTCGCTGACCTGGTCGCCGAAGGGAACGACCCCGGGCGTCGGCGCGACTTCCGTGGCGGAGCCCGCCGCCATGAGCAGCACGGCCAGGGCCGGAAGCGCCGCAGTCCCGCCCCGCATCACACGCCCTCCTTGGCGATGTTCGCGTTCTTCCGGACGATCTGCCAGCCGCGCCGGCCCAGGAACCAGACCGGCGCCGACCACACATGCACCAGCCGCGTGAAGGGCACGAGCAGGAACAGGGTCATGCCGCAGACCAGGTGGAGCTTGTACACCCAGGGGACGGAGCTCACGAGTTCAGCCGAGCCAGGCTGGAACAAGAGGATGCTGCGCGACCACTCGGCAAGCACCAGCATGTAGGTGCCGTCCAGGTTCTGCGCGGATTCCGGCAGCGTCGCGACGCCGAGGCAGAGCTGAAAGAAGATGAACAGCAGGATGAAGATGTCGGTGGGCTTGCTGGTCTGCCGGATGCGCTGATCCGTCAGGCGGCGATGGATCAGCATCAATCCGCCGATGATGCCCAGCACGGCCAGCCCGCCGCCGGTGACGATCGCCAGGATCTGCTTGGCTTTCACCGTCAGTCCGAAGGCATGATAGACCTCGGGCGGTGTCAGCAGCCCTGCGGTATGGCCGACGAACAGGCCGAGGATGCTGATGTGGAACAGGTTGCTGCCCCAGACCAGCTCTTTCCGGCGCAGGAACTGGCTTGACTGGCTCCGCCAGGAGAACTGGCTCCGGTCGAAACGCGCCCAGCTTCCCAGGAAGAAGCAGATCATGCAGAGATAGGGATAGAACCCGAACAGGAATTGGTTCAGCCAATCCATGATGCGGTCTCCTAGGTGCCGGAGGGCGGGATCGACGGGGGGGAGCGGGGCGGCGGAGCGCGGCTGAACTGCGCGACAAGGGCCGCCGCCTTGGAGCAGGCGCTGTCAGCGACAGCCGGCTCCATGAAATTCACCGGAGCTTCCTCATAGCGCGCATCGATGGCCTCCGGCGTATCCTCAGGCTCCCCTTCCGCCAGGCGCGCCTCCACCACGTCACGGTTGGCCGGCCGGGCGCTCAGGGCCTCGATGGCCCGCAGCACGGCGGCATAGGCCGCGCCGCGCCGCTCCAGCCGCGCGGCCAGCAGGGACACGACCTCGGCAACCTCGCCGAGCAGGAGGCGCGCCTTTCCGGCATCATGCAGGGAAGCATATTCGAGAAAGACCGGCAGGAAATCGGGCAACTCATCCGCCGTCAGGTCGAGCCCCATGCCGCGGTAGTCTTCCACCAGATCCACCATGGCCTGCCCGCGCTCGCGGGAATCGCCGAAGACATGGCCGAACAGGTAGAGGGAGAGCGAGGGAGCGCTGTCGAACAGCGCCACGTACTCACACTGCGCCTCCATCAACTCCGCGGCGGCCAAGCCGTCGCAGAAGCGGAGAACCGCCTCCGTCTCGGCCGCCGGCAGGCCGGCCCCGCGCAGGATCTCCGCGATCTCCGGCAGGGCATCGATCAATGCCTCATTGGGATAGAGAAGCAGCCCGGCGAGAGCCTTGCAGGCGAGCATGGCGCTATTTCCTGTCCAGTGGGAAACGCTCACCTCGTGTCTTGCGGGTGTCCTGCCCCCACAACATGAACCGGCTATTGCCTTCGGATGTCATCTGGCCGAAGTGGAAGCCGGCGATGCCACGCTGGTCATAGGCATTCTCCGCGACTTCCTTATGCGCGGTCGGGATCACGAAGCGGTCCTCGTAGTTCGCGATCGCCATCACGCGGTACATCTCCTCCGCCTGACGCTCCGTCAGCCCGACCGCGTCAAGTGCGGAGGTATCCCGCACCTCCTCCACGCTGCGGCGGCGCATATAGGCCCGGAGCGCGAGGAGCTTCCGCAAGCTGTGGCGGACCGGCTCCTCCTTGCCCGCCGTCAGGAGGTTGGCGAGGTAGCGGACAGGGATGCGGAGACTGTCGATATCGGGGATGCCATCCAGCGTGCCGAGCGCCCCGGCATCCGCAGCCTCCTGGATCGGGGAGAGCGGCGGGATGTACCAGACCATCGGCACAGTCCGGTATTCCGGATGCAGCGGAAAGGCGACCTTCCAGTCACAGGCCATCTTGTAGACGGGCGAGCGCTGCGCCGCCTCGATCCAGCTATCCGGCACGCCGTCCTTCTGCGCCTGCGAGATCACGGCGGGATCGTTCGGGTCCAGGAAGATGTCGAGCTGAGCCTGATAGCAATCCTGCACATCCGGCTGGGACGCCACTTCCAGGATGCGATCGGCGTCGTAGAGCATGACGCCGAGATAGCGGATGCGGCCGACGCAGGTCTCGGAACACACCGTCGGCTGGCCGCTCTCGATGCGCGGATAGCAGAAGATGCACTTCTCCGACTTCCCGGTGTGCCAGTTGTAATAGACCTTCTTGTACGGGCATCCCGTGACGCACATGCGCCAGCCCCGGCACTTCTCCTGGTCGATGAGGACGATGCCGTCCTCCTCGCGCTTGTAGATCGCCCCGGAAGGGCAGGCCGCCACGCAGGAAGGATTCAGGCAGTGCTCGCAGAGGCGCGGCAGGAACATCAGGAAGCTGTTCTCGAACTCGCCGTAGATCGCCTTCTCGACATCCTTGAAATTGTAGTCACGGGCACGTTTGTGGAACTCGGTGCCAAGGGATTCCTCCCAGTTCGGTCCCCAGTTCACTGTCATGCGCTCGCCCGTGACGATGGAGACGGGGCGTGCCGTGGGCGCCGCCTCGCTTTCCTGCACGCCGTGGATATAGGAGTATTCGAAGTCGAAGGGCTCATAATAATCGTCGATCTGCGGAAGTTCCGGATTGGCGAAGATCTTCGACAGGATGCGCCACTTGCCGCCCGTCTTGGGCCGCAGCGAACCTCCCTTCCCCAGCACCCAGCCGCCGCGCCAGCGCTCCTGGTTCTCCCAGTCCTGCGGGTAGCCGACGCCTGGCTTGCTTTCCACATTGTTCCACCAGGCGTATTCGATGCCCTGGCGCGTGGTCCAGACCTGCTTGCAGGTGACGCTGCAGGTGTGACACCCGATGCATTTGTCGAGGTTCAGGACCTTGCCGATCTGCGCGCGGATCTTCATGCCCGGTGCCCCTCGAGACGGGAGGATTCCTCAGCCTTCATGATAGGACGCTTCTCCGACAAGGGGCGGTCCCGCCAGTCCACCTTGACCATCTTACGCAGGATAACGAATTCATCCCGGTTCGACCCGACGGTGCCGTAGTAGTTGAAGCCATAGGAAAGCTGAGCATAGCCGCCGATCATATGCGTGGGCTTCAGCACCACGCGCGTGACGGAGTTATGGACGCCGCCACGGTTCAGCGTGACTTCGCTGCCCGGCACATTCGCGCTGCGCTCGGCCGCGTGATACATGAAGGCCGCGCCCTGCGGAATGCGCTGGCTGACAACCGCACGCGCGACCAGCGCACCGTTACGGTTGAAAGCCTCGATCCAGTCATTGTCCTCGATGCCGGCCGAGGCGGCATCCCGTTCGCTGATCCAGACGATGGGTCCACCACGGGCCAGCGTCAGCATGATCAGGTTCTCGGTGAAGGTGCTGTGGATGCCCCATTTCTGGTGCGGTGTCAGGAAGTTCAGCACCAGCGGCGTGCTGCCATTGTCATGCAGCCGCGCCAGCTCATCGGATGCGGAGCGCGTGTCGATCGGCGGGCGGTAGGTCGCGAAATGTTCGCCGAAGTCACGGAGCCAGGGATGGTCCTGATAGATCTCCATCCGTCCGGTGAGCGTGCGCCAGGGAATCAGCTCATGCACATTCGTCCAGCCGGCATTGTAGCAGATCTCATGGCTTTCGATGCCGGACCAGACGGGCGAGGTCAGGATGGGCCGCGGCTGGGACGCGATGTTCCGGAACTCGATCTTCTCGTCCACGCGGCGGGCGATCAGGTGCGTATGGTCCCGCCCCGTGGCTTTGGAAAGCGCCTGCCAGGCCTTCAGCGCGACATGACCATTGGTCTCTGGCGCGAGTGACAGAACCGCCTCGATCGCATCCATGTCATCGCGCATGCGCGGGCGATCGTCCCGCTCGGGTGGGTTGACCAGACGAAGATGCGCCACCTCCTCCTTTGTATCCCACACCATCCCCTTGGTGCCGTTCCCACGCTCCTCCAGCAGCGGCCCGATGCTGATGAAGCGGTCGTAGGTGGCGGGGTAGTCGCGTGATACCAGGGTGATGGCCGGCATGGTGCGGCCTGGCACGCCCTTGACCTCGCCATGGCGCCAATCCACCGTTTCGCCATAGGGCTGCGACAATTCGGAGGGCGTGTCCTTCAGCGTCGGCGTCAGAACCAGGTCTTCCTCGACGCCGAGTTCCCCGGGCGCGAGGCGCTGGAAGGTTTTCGCGATCTCGCGGAAAATGGCCCAGTCCGTGCGCGCACCCCAGACCGGGTCCACCGCCGGTTGCAGCGGGTGGATGAAGGGGTGCATGTCCGTCGTGTTGAGGTCGGCCTTCTCGTACCATGTGGCGGTCGGCAGCACGATGTCGCTGAAGAGCGTCGTGGTATTCATGCGGAAGTCGATTGTGACCATCAGGTCGAGCTTACCCTCAGGCGCGCCATCGCGGCGCACCACCTCCTCCGGGCGCTGATCGCTCTCCTCGTTCAGCACATTGTTGCGTGCCCCCAGGAGGTGCTTCAGGAAGTATTCATGGCCCTTGCCACTGGCACCAAGGAGGTTGGAGCGCCAGACAAAGAGATTGCGCGGCCAGTTCTCCGGCGCGTCCGGGTCCTCGCAGGCCATCTGCAACCCGCCCGAGTTCAGTTCCTCCGCCACATGAGCGACAGGGTCCTTGCCCGCCGCCCGCGCCTCGCGCGCCACCTGCAGAGGGTTGCGCTTCAACTGCGGCGAACTCGGCAGCCAGCCGCTGCGTTCCGCCCGCACATTGCAGTCGATCATGGTGCCAGACCACCGCGCCGGATCGGCCAGCGGCGAGATCTGTTCCCGCAGTTCCATCCGTTCATACCGCCACTGGTCGGTATGGGCGTAGAAGTAGCTGGTGCCGTTCATCTGGCGTGGCGGCCGCACCCAGTCGGACGCGAAGGCGACGGGCAGCCACCCCGCCTGCGGGCGTAGCTTCTCCTGCCCCACATAATGGGCCCAGCCGCCGCCGGACTGGCCGATGCAGCCGCACAGGGTCAGCATGGTGATGATGGCCCGGTACGACATGTCCATGTGGTACCAGTGGTTCAGGCCAGCGCCGACGATCACCATGGAGCGGCCCTTCGTTGCCTCCGCATTGGCCGCGAAGCCACGCGCGACAGCGATGCAGCGGTCCCGCGGCACGCCGGTGATGCGCTCCTGCCAGGCGGGGGTGCCGGGCACATCGTCGTCGAAGCTGTTGGCGGCGGCGTCACCGAGCCCACGACCGATGCCGTAGCTGCCCAACATCAGGTCGAATACGGTCGCGACCCGGACCTCCTTGCCATCCTTCAGCCTCAGCAGGCGCACCGGCACGCGGCGGTGCTGGACCGGCGCATGGTCCGTCAGGCCGAAGCGGCCAGCATTGCCGAAATAGGGGAAGGAGACGGTGGCAACCTCCTCGCCCATCAGGGAAAGGCGCGGCGAGATCTCGTGCCCGTCGCCGCCGTCCTTGGGCTCGAGATTCCACTTGCCCTGCTCGCCCCAGCGGAACCCCGCCGTCCCCTGCGGAGCCACGACATCGCCTGTGGCCTCATCGATGAAGACCGGCTTCCACTCGGGATTGTTCTCCTGTCCAAGCGCATCCGCGAAGTCGGCCGCGCGCAGCATCCGGCCTGGCACCAGCCCGTCTTCCCGTGGCTCCAGCATGACCAGAAAGGGAAGGTCCGAGTATTTCCGGACATAGTCCTGGAAGTATGGGACCTGACGGTCGATGAAGAACTCCCTCAGGATGACATGGCCCATGGCGAGCGCCAGCGCGGCATCGGTTCCCTGTTTCGGGTGCAGCCAGAGATCCGCGAAGCGCGCGACCTCGACAAAATCGGGGGCGATCACCACGCTCTTGGCGCCGCGATACCGCGCTTCCGTGTAGAAATGTGCATCCGGCGTCCGTGTCATCGAGACGTTGGAGCCCCAGAGCAGGAGATAGCCGGCATTGTACCAGTCCGCGCTCTCCGGCACGTCCGTCTGCTCGCCGAATGTCTGCGGCGAGGAGGGCGGCAGGTCGCAGTACCAGTCATAGAAGGACAGGCAGGTCCCGCCGATCAGGCTGAGATAGCGTGTGCCCGCCGCATAACTGATCATCGACATGGCCGGGATCGGCGAGAACCCCACGACGCGGTCTGGTCCCCATTGCTTGACCGTGTGGATATTCGCTGCCGCGATCAATTCGTTGACCTCGTCCCAGTCGGCGCGGACGAAGCCGCCAAGGCCGCGCACCCGCTGGTATTCGTTCCGCTTCGTCGCATCCTCCTGGATGGATTTCCACGCCGCGACCGGTGCCAGTGTCTTGCGTGCCTGACGCCACATATTCAGAAGACGCCCGCGTATCAGCGGATACTTGATGCGGTTGCTGCTATAGAGATACCAGGAATAGCTCGCGCCACGTGGGCAGCCGCGAGGCTCATGATTCGGCAGATCCGGCCGTGTCCGGGGATAGTCCGTCTGCTGCGTCTCCCAGGTCACGAGCCCGTTCTTGACGTAGATCTTCCAGCTACAACTGCCGGTGCAGTTCACGCCATGCGTGGAACGGACGATCTTCTCACTTTGCCAGCGGGAACGGTAATTATCCTCCCAGGCCCGGTTCTCGTCCGTGACCACGCCATGGCCATCAGAGAAGGTTCCTTTGTACTTCCGGAAGAACAGAAGCCTGTCGACGAACTGGCTCAATGGCGCGTCCTCCCAGCATATGTCCGTTTCACGGGGCGCTGGCGTACTATGTCCGACGGAGTGCAAGTTTTCGTTGCGCCAGCGCAAATAGTATAGGTGGCTCACGTCAAGAAAAAGTGCGGGTCCACCGGGTCATTTACCATCGGTAGCAATCTGCTCGATCCTCTGCCTGTCACAGAGGACCACCCGAAGTCGTCCTGTCACGATGACGCCTCGTTCCGCCCAGTCATGCAGCACGCGGCTGACCACATAGAGGTCAGTCCCGACTATTTCGGCGATGTCCTGGCGAGAGAGGGGATAGCCGATTTCGACACCTTCGGGGGCTGCCAACCCGATCTGGTCAGCAAGGCGCAGAAGGGCCCGCGCTATCCGCTGCTCGACCCGTTCCGTGGCCATTTCACAAAGGCGCTGAGCCAGTTCCTCGGAACGCCGGCTGACATAGCCAAGCGCGTTCGCCCCGATCGTCGGATATCGCTCTATCAGTTCATGGGTTCGCGCCGCAGCCCAGGAGAGCAGGATGCAGTCCGTTATCGCCGTGGCCGTGGCTGGGAGAGGAACATGACGGAATACCGCGATATCGCCGACAAGATCGCCCGGGCCCAGAACATGAATGGTGGCGATAGCGCCGCCGTTGCGCATCTGCCAGACCTTCACGATCCCTTTGCCGAGGGCGATCAGCTCGTTCGGCGTATCCCCCTGATGGTACAGCACCGTCTTCGCTGGGATCATCCGCAGCTTGCTGGTCAGGAGCACCTCGTCGAGCGCAGTCTGCGGAAGGCCGGCGAAGAGTGGGTTCCGGACCAGCAACTCATGGACATTGGACTCGCTCATGACATTGCGGCTCCCTCGGGTGCCAACGGGAAGAGCAATCCCTACCAGCCTGGTCAGCTCGGAAGGAAATATCCGTGCGGAACGCTCCAGATTCCGGTGGCATTATTCCTGCAGCATCAGCGAAGAAATTTCCGGAAGCGCCTCAAGGACAGGACGAAGAGTACCGATCCGATGGCCAGCATCGAGAGAAGCTGTGGCCAAACCACGTCGAAACCTGCCCCCCGGAACAGAACTGCCTGCGCCAGCATGACAAAATGGGTGTTTGGCGCGGCAAGCATGATGGTCTGGATGATTTCCGGCATGCTCTCACGCGGTGAGGTAGCCCCGGATAGTACCTGCATCGGCAGCAGGACCAGCATCAACAACAGGCCGAACTGCGGCATCGATCCCGCCACGGTGGCCAGGAAGATGCCGAGCGAGGTGGTCGCGAAAAGCTGCAAGGCTCCCCCTGCCAGGAAGAGCGCGAGTGATCCTTCGATGGGAACCGCCAGAAGCCCTTTTACGACAACGATCAGGGAGAAGGTCGTGGCGATGAGCACGACGAGGCCCATCGACCAGATCTTGCTGACCATGATATCCGTTGCCGTGACCGGCATGACCAGGAGATGCTCAAGCGTGCCGTGCTCACGCTCCCGGATCAACGCCGCGCCGGTCAGGATGATCGATAACATGGTGACGGAGGAGATGACGTTGGTGACGGCGCCGAACCAACCCTTGTTGAGCTCCTGGTTGAAACGAGAGCGCAGGACGAGTTCCACCGGCACCGTGGAGCCGCCACGATAGCCATTCAGGAACTCCTCGATCTCGCTCGCGGTGATGGACTGGATGTAGCCGCCACCGGTAAAGGCCTGCGTCATCCGCGTGGCATCGACATTGAGCTGGATGGTCGGTGAGCGTCCGGCCAGGAGATCGCGTTGGAAATCCGGCGGGATGTCCAGGGCGAAGGTATCGAGACCGGCATCCATGCGCTGATCCATCTCCGACTGGGAGATGATGCGGGGCACCGCGAAGTAAGGCGGAGTGAAGGCGGTGATGATCCGCGAGGACACGGGAGACTGGTCCTCGTCCACGACCGCGATCGCCGCCTGGTTGAGTGCCTCCGGCATGGCCTTCGAGGCGGTATAGATCGAGAGCGTGAAGGCGTAGACGATCAGCACCAGGAGCATTGGCTCCCGCAACAGGCCACGGAGTTCCTTGATGCCGAGTTGAAGAACGTTCCTGACCTGCATCCTCAGCCTGCCTGCTTCTTGAGAAGGAGGGCGCCGAGCAGGAGCAGGACAGGAATGGCGATCAGCAGCGGCACGAAGTCGGTCCAGAGGTTATCGAAGCCCAGGCCCTTGGAGAAGGTTCCGCGTGAGATCGTCACGAAATAGGTAGTGGGGTAGAGGCGGCCAATCAGCGCCCCTGCTCCCTGAAGGGACGAGACGGGATCAATGATGCCGGAATACTGTATGGAGGGAATCAGGGTGATCAACGCGGTTCCGAAGATGGCCGCGATCTGGCTGTTCATGAAGGACGAGATCACCAGCCCCAGCCCCGTCGTGGCAATGACATAGAGAAATGCCGCGGCCGTCAAGGTCAGCAGGCTGCCGGTGAAGGGGACGCGGAACACGAAGATGGCGAAGGCGGTCAGCATGACGAAATTGGCCATGGCCAGGCCGATATAGGGGATCTGCTTGCCCAGCAGGAACTCCAGCCGCGTGGTAGGGGTCACATAGAAGTTGATGATGGAGCCGAGCTCCTTCTCCCGCACCACGCTGAGAACGGTCAGCATGGCCGGGATCATGATCAGAAGCAGAGGAATGACGGCCGGCACCATGGCCACCAGGCTCTGGATGTCCGGATTGTAGCGGTAGCGGATCGCCAGCTGAAAGCTGCCGGCCGTCGCGGCATCGCCATAGATCTGCCGGGCCTTCTGGGTCAGCCAGGCCTGATGCATGCCCTGGACATAACCACGTACCGTCTCCGCCCTGGTAGGCATGGCGCCGTCGATCCAGGCCCCGACCTCGACATCTCGTCCACGGGCGATGTCGCGAGCGAACCCCGGCGGGATCTCGATGGCGAGGCTGATCTCGCCGTTGCGCATGCGCCGGTCGAGATCGGCGTAGTCGGTGATGGGCGGCTTCTCCTCGAAGTAGCGCGAGCCGGCGAGTTGCAGCGTGTAGTCACGGCTTACCGTCGTGTCATCGCGGTCGAGCACCGCGAAGGACAGGTTCTCGACATCCAGGTTGATGCCGTAGCCGATCACGAAAATCAGAATGACGCTGCCGAGGAGCGCGAGGCTCGCCCGGATAGGGTCACGGCGAAGCTCCAGGGTTTCACTCCGCGTATAGGCGAACATCCGGCGCGGATCGAAGAAGCGGTGCTGCCTGACGGGCGGGATGGGGTCCGGGGCGACGACCTCCGCCGGTCCAGCTTCCGGCCTGGTGGCTTCGCCGCTCGCGGAGCCACGGATGGCATCTTCCAGATAGCCGATGAAGGCTTCCTCCAACGTTGCCGCTCCACGTTTCCTGATGATGGTGGCGGGGGCTTCGCTGACCAGAACCTTCCCCGCATGCATGAGGGAGATGCGATCACAGAGCTGCGCCTCATTCATGAAGTGGGTGGAGACAAAGATCGTGACATTGTCCTTGCGGGACAGGTCGGAAAGGATGCGCCAGAAGCCATCACGGGCGATCGGGTCCACGCCGGATGTCGGTTCGTCGAGGATCAGGATCTCTGGCGAATGAACCATCGCCACGGCCAGCGAGAGCCGCTGCCGGATGCCCAGCGGCAAAGCATCGGGCCAGGCGTCCAGCACCTCGTCGAGGCCGAAGCGGGCGACCATCTCCTCGATCCGCGCGGGGATCGCCGCCGGCTCCATGCCGAAGAGCCGGGCGTGAAGCTGCAGGTTCTGCCGCACCGTCAGTTCGGTATAGAGCGAGAAGGATTGCGACATGTAGCCCACGCGGCGGCGGACGGCCATGTCGCCCGGCTCGATCTCCCTGCCGAAGAGGCGTGCCCGGCCTTCGCTCGGGACCAGCAGTCCCGTGAGCATCTTCATGGTGGTGGTCTTGCCGCAGCCATTGGAGCCGAGGAAGCCGAAGATCTCTCCCCGGCCAATCCGGAAGCTGACGTCGTCGACGGCGGTGAAATTGCCGAAGCGCATCGTCAGGTGCTCGGCCTCGATGGCGGCCTCGCCCTCGGTATCATGCCGCGGGGGAATGACAACCTCCTGGTGCCCCCGGCGCCCTTCCTCCGGCAGCAGCGCGATGAAGGCGGCATCGAGCGTGGAGGTCCCGGTCCGGCGGCGCAGCTCGTCAGGCGTCCCGGTCGCGAGCACCCGGCCGCCGTCCATGGCGACGAGCCAGTCGAAGCGCTCGGCTTCCTCCATATAGGCTGTCGCGACGATGACGCTCATGCCGGGCCGCTGCCGGCGGATATCGTCGATCAATTCCCAGAACTGGCGGCGGGAGAGAGGATCTACGCCCGTGGTGGGCTCATCGAGGATGAGCAGGTCAGGATCGTGAATCAGCGCGCAGCAGAGACCGAGCTTCTGCTTCATGCCCCCCGAAAGCTTGCCGGCCGGGCGTTCCGCGAAAGGGAAGAGGCCGGTGCTGCGGAGCAGTTCGGCGATCCGCCGCTCGCGCTCATGTTTCTCATGGCCGAACAGCCGGCCGAAGAAGTCCACATTCTCGAAGACCGACAAGGTCGGATAGAGGTTCCTGCCCAGGCCCTGCGGCATATAGGCAACGCGGGAATAGATGCTCTCCCGGTGCGCCTTGTCGGCGATATCGCCGCCCAGCACTTCCACCCGACCCTGCTGGATGGCGCGCGCGCCCGAGACGAGGGACAGCAGGCTGGACTTGCCGACGCCGTCGGGCCCGATCAGCCCGACCATGATGCCCGAGGGAAGGTCGAGGTCCATATTCTCCAGCGCCACGGTTCTGCCGTAGCGCAAGGTCACCGCCTTGATCCGTACCACAGCCTGGCTTTCGCCGGCAGTCCCGGGCGCGTTCATTGCACCAGCGTGCCGCGCAGTTCTGCCGGCCATTCGGCCTGCGGGTCGATCCGGACATAGGCCATCCCGGGAAGTCCTGTCTTCACCTGGCGGATATGCCGCTCGAGCAATTCGGGCGGAATCTGCGCCCGGATCCGGAACATCAGCTTCTGTCGCTCTTCGGCGGTCTCCACGGTCTTGGGCGTGAACTGAGCCACATCCGCGACAAAAGACACCTTGGCGGGAATGACGTACTGGGGTGCCGCATCCAGCACGAGGCGGACATCCGTGCCCATCTCCACCTTCCCTGCCTGCTCGGTCGGCAGGAAGAAGGTCATGTAGACATCACCCAGGTCCACCAGGTTGAGCACCCGGCCACCAGCGGCGAGCACCTCTCCCGGCTCGGCGATACGATACTGGATGCGGCCGGGTCGCGGCGCGACGAGGGTGCTGTCCTTGATATCGGCATCAATGCTCTCGATGCTTGCCTTCGCGGCCTCGACCGAGGCCTCCGCATCGACCACCTGCGCCTTGGCCGCGCTGATGGCGGCATCCGCCGCCGCCAGCTGCGCCTGTGCCGCGCCGACCGCGGCCCGCGCGCCCTCATGCGCCGCCCGGTTGTCATCGAGGGTCTGGACGGAGACTGTGTTGCTCGTTACCAGCCGCTCGGATCGCGCCAGCCGCCGGGCCGCGGCATCGAGTTCCGCCTGCCGCTGCGCCACGACGGCAACGGCTGCCGTCCTCTCGGCTTCACGCTGCTGGACAAGGCTCCGTGCCGTCCCGACGGCGATGGTGGCGCGCTGCAGCTGTGCCTCGGCCTCACGCTTGCGGGCCTCGAGCTGCGCGGTATCCATGCGGGCGAGGACCTGGCCTGCCTCGACGAAGTCGCCTTCGCGGACCAGGATCTCCCTCACCCGCCCCGCAGCCTTGGTCGAGACATCGATCTCCACCGCCTCGATGCGGCCGTTTCCGCTGGCGATTCCCTCGGGAAGGCCGCTACCGCCGAATTCTCTCCAGGCATAGAATCCGAAAGCTGCGATCAGCACCACAAGGGCCAGAAGGAGCAGTCGTCCGCGGCTTGCTGTCATTGCCATCCAGGCTTGGCCTTATCGTCCAGCCGATTGGGCAATGAAACCGGCCCACCGCGCCCCGTTGTTACGGGAGTTTCCGGCAGCCGCCTTAACCTCTGCGACATGCGTCCCGAATTCCATCAGCGGGGGCTCGAACTCCGATCGGATGTTGCGGCCCACCATGCCTTCCCGGCAAGCCGTTTCAGTGTGCTCTAGCGGTTGTTATGGCTATCAGGCCTGTCAACGAGCGGTAGGAATGCCGGGCATCCGCCGCGCAGGCGCCATTCGGTCGCCCGCATCGTGTTGCGGGAATTGCCAAGCCCTGGGTGGTGCGGTGCGCCAACCTCCACCCTCCATGGGTTCGGATCTGCCTCGCAGGGTCAGGCTTCACCGGGCTGAGGCGATCGCGGATGGCTACCGCCCTCCCCCAACCGGAGGTTACGCGAAACGCAAGGTTCCTGCTTGCACCATGATGCTGTTCCTCTGCCGGGAATAACGAAAGGCTGTCGGCGATGCCGGGACCGGACCCGGTTTCTGGAGGACACGCATGCCATTTCCACCAAAGGCTCCGGGTGTCGGTCGCCGGCACCTCCTGACAACGGCTGCGATTGGCGCCACGGCGTTGATGCACCCCGCCCCGGTCCTGGCACGCGCGCCGCAGGCCACGGCGCAGGTTCCCGGCCTCTATCGTCTCCGCATCGGCGGGATCGAGGTGACGGCGCTGCTCGATGGACACATATCCTTTCAGGACCAGGCGCTTCCCGGCCTCTTTCCCGGCTATGACGCCGCTACGGCCGACCGTCTGCGGCAGCAGGCCTTCGTCCCGGCCGGCGGCATTCCGCTGGCCGTCAATGCCTATCTGGTCAATACCGGCGCGCAGTTGATCCTGATTGACGCCGGGGCCGCCGGGGCCCTGGGCCCGACGCTCGGGCAGATCCCGCGCAATCTGGCGGCGGCCGGGCTGGACCCGTCGCAGATCGACGCCGTCATCGTCACGCATGTCCATCGTGACCACGCGGCCGGCCTGCTGGACCAGGATGGCCGGGCCCTCTTCCCGAATGCCGAGCTGGTGGTGGCGGAGGCGGAGGTCGCCTACTGGGACGACGATGCCGCCATGGCGGCCGCCCGCCCCGCCGTCCGCAGCTTCTTCGAGCCGGCGCGGCGGTCGCTGGCGCCCTACCGCCCTCGCCTGCGCCGCATCACCCCGGGACAGGAGGTCGCGCCGGGTGTGGTCACGCTGCCGCTGCCAGGGCATACGCCCGGGCATATGGGTGTGCGGATCCATGGCGGGGCCGATCAACTGGTCATCTGGGGCGACGTGGTGCACACCCAGTCCTTGCAGATGCCGCGCCCGGAGTGGTCCATCGCTTTCGATTCAGACCCCGCGCTGGCGGCGGAGACGCGCCGCGGCATCTTTGACCAGGCGGCTACGGACCGGCTGCTGGTCGCGGGCATGCATCTCGATTTCCCGGGCATCGGCTATGTGGTTCGCCGGCAGGAAGGCTATGGCTTCGAACCGATGGCGTGGCGGTCGACACTGTGATCGCGGGGCGCTTCCCGCCTGCGGAGGGCTGGGTGCCGCTTCTTCTCACACGGGCCTGACGGAGGACCGCGTCGCCGAGGCTCCGCTGAAGATCCCGCCTTGCGTCGGAAGGGGAAGCCGCGGCGTCCGACTGTACAGCCGACGGTATCGTTCCCGCCCTACGCGATCCGGGCCGGCTCCGCGATGATCTTTCACGTCGCGAAGGGGGAGGTTGGCGCGTAGGGTGAGCAGCGACCGGAGGAACTCCGCTTGCTCATGCCATGCGGAGCAGGCGCTTCCTCCCATCGGGGCCACAGCGCCGCCTTCGCCCGGAGTTGAACAGTTCCATGCACGACACCAGATTGCGCCGGCCTTCGCTTCTCGACCGGGTTTGCACGGCCGAGCACGCGGCATCGCTCATCAAGGACGGCATGACAGTAGGCATGAGCGGCTTTACCCGGGCGGGGGAAGCCAAGGCGGTGCCGCTCGCCATGGCGGAGCGTGCGATCCGCGACCCGTTCAAGATCACCCTCATGACCGGGGCGTCGCTCGGGAATGACATCGACCGGCGACTGACGGAAGCGGGCGTGCTCTCCCGCCGCCTGCCCTTCCAGGTTGACCCGGTCCTGCGCCGGGCCATCAATGATGGGGAAGTGCTCTTCATCGACCAGCATCTTTCCGAAACCGTGGAAATGCTGCGGTCCCGCCAGCTCGGGCCGATCGACTACGCCATCGTCGAGGCCGTGGCGATCCGTGAGGATGGCAGCATCGTGCCAACCACTTCGGTCGGCAACAGCGCCACCTTTGCCATCCTCGCGGAGAAGGTGATCGTGGAGATCAATCTCTCCCAGCCCCTGGCACTGGAAGGGCTGCATGACATCTATATCCCGAACCGGCGGCCCCATCGCGATGCGGTGCCGATCACGGCCTGCGAGAGCCGGCCGGGCCTGCCATATATTCCGATCGAGCCCACCAAGATCGCGGCCATCGTCTTCACCGAGCAAAGCGACAGTCCCTCGGCCAATGAGCCGCCGGACGAGGTGACCGAGACGATCGCCAGCCACCTCATCGAGTTTCTGTGGCAGGAGGTGAAGCTCGGCCGGCTGGGCATGAACCTCGCCCCCTTGCAGGCCGGTATCGGGACCATCGCGAATGCCGTGATGCACGGATTGATCGACAGCCCCTTCCGGGACCTGCGCATGTACAGCGAGGTGCTTCAGGACAGCACCATCGCGCTATTCGACGCGGGGAAGCTTGCCTTTGCCTCGGGCTCCTCGATCACCCTGGGGCCGGAGATGACGCGGCGCTTCAACGCGAACCTGGAGAGCTACAAGCATCGCATGGTGCTGCGCCCGCAGGAGATCAGCAACCACCCGGAAGTGATCCGCCGGCTGGGCATCATCGGCATCAACACGGCGCTGGAGTGCGACATCTACGGCAATGTCAATTCCACGCATGTGGATGGCACACACATCATGAACGGAATCGGCGGCTCCGGCGACTTCGCGCGAAACGCCTACATGGCGATCTTCGTGGCGCGCTCCACCGCGAAGGGCGGCGATATCTCCACGGTCGTTCCGATGGTGACGCATGTGGACCACAACGAGCATGATGTGGACATCATCGTGACGGAACACGGCCTGGCCGACCTGCGTGGCCTGGCGCCGCGGGAGCGGGCGATGCTCATCATCGACCACTGCGCCCATCCCGATTACCGCGATGCCCTGCGCGACTACGCCGTACGGGCAGCCCGGGAGCGGGGCGGGCAGACGCCTCACCTGCTGGAGGAAGCCTTCTCCTGGCACCTGCAGCGCCGCAGGACGGGAAGCATGCGGGGCGTCAATTCCCCTTCCCTCCCAGGCGACCGGAACGGCTAGACCGGCCCATTCCGAAGAATCGCCGGAACAGGTGTCCAGCCGCTGACGCGCCATGAGCACGACCTCCACTCCCCGCGACAGCCAGCCCTGACGGCCCTTGGGCCAGAGCCATTCCAGGCAAGCGGCGGCGCCCCCGATGCAACGCGGTCCCCGGCACATTCCCTGATCCGCTGCATACGGGCTTGGCAGGGCTGGCCGCAGCCTCCCGTCCATCGCCAGGATCTCCACTGGTCAAGCCGATGGGGCGTGATAGCGTCGCGGTAAAGGTGAGGAGGTCTGAGACATGGTTTTTCCCGGGCGTTTTCAGGGCCGCACGGCCATCGTGACCGGCGGCGCCTCCGGCATCGGCCTCGGCATCGCCACGCGGCTGGCCGCCGAGGGGGCCAGGCTGTGCCTGTGGGACCTGGGGGAGGAGGCGCTCTCGGCCGCCCGGCGCCAGACCGGTGCCTGCGCGGTCCAGGCGCTGGATATCGCCGATCCGGCCCAGGTCACGCAGGCCATGGAGGAAAGCCTGGCCGCGCTTGACGGCAGGCTGGATGTGCTGGTCTGCAGCGCCGGCATCACCGGACCGAATGTGACCGTGCGCGACTATCCGGTCGAGGCCTGGCAGCGTGTCATCGACGTCAATCTCAACGGCCTCTTCTACTGCAACCGGGCGGCCGTGCCGGCGATGGAGCGGAACGGCTACGGGCGCATCGTCAATATCGCCTCGGTCGCGGGCAAGGAAGGCAACCCGAATGCCTCCGCCTACAGCACCTCCAAGGCCGGTGTGATCGGCTTCACCAAGTCGCTTGGCAAGGAACTGGCGAAGTCGGAGATCCGGGTGAACTGCGTCACGCCGGCCGCCGTGCGGACGGCGATCTTCGACCAGATGACGCAGGAGCATATCGACTTCATGCTCTCCAAGATCCCCATCGGCCGTTTCGGCGGGATCGACGAGGTCACCTCCCTCGTCTGCTGGTTGGCCAGCGAGGAGTGTTCCTTCAGCACAGGCGCCGCCTTCGATGTCTCCGGTGGCCGCGCCACCTATTGACGGCATGGAGGCGCCGTAAGGGCCAGGGGGCCGCGACAGTAATAGGAATTTATTGACATTATTTAGCGGACCCTCTAGGTCTCCATCGTCACCGCCACAGCTCCGCCTCCTCCCAAGGTGCGGCTTGCCCACCTGGCGGGATTATCGGAGGCGAAACCCCGAATCCGGATCGCCAAGCTGCTGCCAGTGCCCTGCCGGGTCGCATCGAAGGGCGCTTCTGCCAAGCGGCGGCGAGTATGGGCCGCTCAAGAAGCGGTGAGAACGCCCTTTCCCAGGCAAAAGCGCATCTAAGGCGGGCCTGCACCCGCAAATCCCGGCCGCGAGTCGGCCGGCTCCTGGACTGGCGGCCATTTTCGGAGCCATGCCACGGAGTCGCGGCACATCACATGGGAGGCGCAAATGCGCTTTCAGCCGCTCCCGCCGGGTCAATTCGCTCCTCAGAGTGCTTTTCGGAGACGAAACCCCGAATCATGGCGCCTATTTCGGAGGTGAAAACCCGAACCTTCCCCCTCGCCGCGCCGCTGAGGTTGTGCATGCTGTGCCATCAGACAGCACAGATCCATCATTCCTCCCGTCATGCCACGCCAGACACCCCCACGGCAGAAGGCCCCAGAGGCCGCCGAAGAGGCCCCTCCCCTGCCCCGGCAGGGCAAGGCTGCGCCGGCCGTGCGGGCGCGCCGTGGCCGCGACCCGGCGCCTGATCTGTTCGACAGCCCGCTCCGCGGCAAGGTGCGCGGCCAGCGCGGTGTCATGGCCTATCCGTTCTTCCACCTCGGCAAGACCGCTCCGGGGCGAGAGGTGCTGCGCTACGACGACGGGCAGGTGCGGATCGAGGTGGCGCCCGGCCCGGCCGGCATCGCGACCATCTATGACAAGGACCTCATCCTCTACCTCGCCTCCCTGATGGCGGAGAAGCTCCGGCGTGGCGAGCTGCGGCCGGATGACCCCAAGCCCGACCGCGAATTCACCTTCACGGCGCATGACTTCTTCCGGGTCGCCGGGCGGGACACGGCGGGCAAGGCCTATGACCGGCTGCTGCAGATGCTGCAGCGGCTGCAGGGCACCCAGGTACGGACGAATATCGAGATGGCGGGGGAAGGCACCGACGGCGTCTTCTCCTGGATCGATGCCGTCAACACGCGCTACCGCCGCAATGCCCGGAAGGAAAAGGAGCTGGTCAGCGTCTCCGTCACCCTTTGCGCCTGGCTCTACCGGGGCATCCTGAACGATACGCGCCTGCTCACCTTCGCCGACGCCTATTTCGACCTCGCGCCGATGGAACGGCGCCTCTACGAAATCGCCAAGTCCGAGGATGTGGACGAGGCCGGCTGGTCCATCGGCATCGAGGACCTGCATGCGCGCGTGGGCACTCGTGGCCTGTTGCGGCATTTCGGCCAGTTCCTGACGGATCTGGAGCAGAATCAGCGGCTGATCGAGTTCGATATCGGACTTCATCGCCCGCCTCAGGAGACCCAGCGGCGTGGCCGGCCGGGCTATGAAGGCACCATCGTGACCTTCACCGCCCGGGCCAGGTCGCCGCTGCCCCGCCGCCCCCTGGTGGCGAATGCCGGCGAAGCCCGGCCGGAGATGGAGGACGCAGCCCCGGACAACGAAGCCTGAACACGCAAAACCCCGCTCTGCAAAGCGGGGCTTGCTGAACATACCGGGACGGCCGTGGTGGCCTGGCGGATGCCCTGAACAATCATCCTCTAGGTTCTCACCATAGCTTTGGTCAAGCGCGAAACCTGTTTCGCCGCTGACGAGGGCGTGTGCCCGCCCCGGTTTACCTTTACCGAAGGAATGGGCAACGTGGAAATTCAAGCATTTCCGCGACGGGCGAGTTGTGGGCTGCGGAAGCTGACCACCAACCATCTCGCCGCGGCGCGGCTCGCGGAGCAGGCACCCGGACTTCCCCCGGGCGTCAAGCATCCGAACCAGCTGCTGGCGGCGATGCGCCGCGCGGCACCCTATCTCGGCCAGATCCGGCTGCTGCCGCTGATGGAGGCCCTGTTCCGCTGGACCCAGCCGCAGGACTGGGCGCCCGGCGCCGAGCCGATCGTCTGGCCGAGCAATGAGGAACTGGCGACGGCGCTGGATTGCAGCGAGCGGCATGTCAGCCGGCTGATCGCCATGGCGATCGAAGCGCGTCTGATCTCGGCCAGGGACGGCACTGACCGCAAACGGCGCGGCATCCGGCAGGAGGGTCGCATCCTCTGGGCCTGGGGGCTCAATCTGCGCCCCATGGCCGCGCGGCATGCCGAATTCGTGCAGGCCGCAGAAGAAGGCGAGCAGGCCCGCCGGACCTGCCGCGAACTGCGCCGACAGGCCTCCGTGGCACGCCAGTTCCTGGCGCAACTGCTCGCGCTTGGGCGGGAATCCGGCCTGGAGACCAGCGCATTGGAGGACAAGGCCGTGGAAGCGCGGCACCTGGCTTCCACGCTGCGACGGGCCGAGGACCCGGCGAAACTGGGGGCGCTCGTGGCCGCGCTTCAGGATCTGGTGGACGAGGCCCGGAGGTCTGTGGAAGACGCGGAAATGTCAGGCTCGCGTGACATCGGAGTCAGGCCCATAATACCTACAAACACACCCACTGAACCCAAAGGGTCTACAGTAGAGGCTCGGGAAGAAGCGGTTCCGGCGAAGAGCGCGCCGCTGGAGGCGGAAGCCGAGTTGCGGATTTCCCCCATCGAACTGGCACGGCTGGCTCCGCGGCTGGAGAGCTGCCTTGCCACCGCCAGGCCGGGCTGGGGCGACATATCCGATGCCGCTGCACTGCTGGCCCAGCAACTTGGAATACCCCCTTCCCTCTACGGAGAAGCCTGTCTTGCACTTGGCCGGCAGCCAGCCGCTGTCGCCATTGCCGTCATTTCCACCAAACGGCCGGAGCATTTCCACAGCACCGGCCCTGGTGGATATCTTCGTGGGATGCTCCGCCGAGCCAGCCGGGGAGAGCTGTTCCTGAACCGCAGCATCCATGGACTGCGCGAAGCGGCTGGTTACCGCCGCCAGAACCAGTTGACGGCCGTCAACTCGCGAAATTGCTCCGCTTTAGCTTTCGACAGGCTCCACAACATGCGGCCTTTCGGTGTAAGTGCTTTGAAAGCCGCATCTGCGAGTGAATACCATG